>CAUJKE010000247.1 GCA_963205385.1 Planctomycetota bacterium
TGCCGCGCGCCCAACTCTTGGCCGCCAGCCCGCCGGGACCACGCAAGATTAAGCAGTGCACATCCTCGACGCCGGGGGCGCGCAACCGCAGCGTACATCCGGGGGCGGAACCGATGGTGCATTTCGCGGCTTGAATTCGCACGATGTGGCCATCATGCTCGGTCCCCACGATGCGGAGGGCTAATTCCGCCCCGCCTGCGAGTGTGGGAGCCATTACGTCGTCAGTTGTCGGCAAACCAGTCATAGTTCCGTCTCATTCCCAAATGAGCCATGCGTCGGCGCCGCGGTGGCGCTGCGGGAAAATGCGCGTGCGCAAAGTCCCACAGAGATTTAGGTTGCAGACCTTGGCTGGTCAAAAGGAGCGGCTGGCAGAAGACGCGCACCCCCACGTTCAGTGGCGGGAGTAGCACTTGCTGTCTAGTGCCAACCGGAAAAATCAGCAAATTTGCCCCCTTCGGAAAGAAACAACTGCAATTTATTTTCGCTTCGGTCGATTATCCGAAAGCGACCTTGGGCGGCGCACCGTTGGCGACCGGCGAATGTTCGCAACCGACGTCGAATCGCGGTAGTCCTAATCACGGGAAGTGTCTGACCAGGGGTTTCACGGCGGAGCGCATACCACGCAAAAGGCGGCTAAAGCTCGCCTGAAAATGACACAACTCGTGACTTAATAACCAGTTACGCTCGGCCTGCGGTTTTCCGCTACCATGGCTAGCGGTAGTGGAATTTTTCGACCGTACCGTAGCCGAGTTGCGTACTATAGTTTGGTTGCTTTCTGACCAGCCAAAGTCGGCAAGGTCGGAATGACGGCCGCTAACTTTCGAGGAACGGAAAGAGGCACTCCCACAGGTAAGTTCGATTATCCCTAGAACGTCAGGCACGGTGGCCTCCACGAGCAAGGCGGATCGGACCACGAAGGTAACGACCATGGCACGCAAAGATGCAGTTCTCGCCCTCCGGCAAATCCTGATTAAGCGTCGCGACGCCTTGCGCCAAGCGCTGGCTGGTGACTTGAGCATGCTCAAGGAACTTCGCGGCCAAACCTCAGGCGACGTCGTCGACGCCGCTCTCGATTCGGCTCAGGACGAAATCAGTTCGCAACTGGCCGAAGTCGAAAGCCGCGAACTGGCGAATATCGAAAACGCGCTCGAACAAATGCGTAATGGCAATTACGGCATGTGCGAAGCGTGTGAAGCTCCGATTCCCTTGGCTCGGCTGCAAGCCCTCCCCTATGCGGTTCTATGCATTGGTTGCCAACGCGAGGCCGAAAAGCGGGGCGAATTCAACCGTGGCCCGCAAGATTGGAGCCGCCTGCTCGATAGCGTCTCCGACGCCGATCTGTCGTCGAGTGATGTCGAAATCGACGTCTGATAGCGAACCTGCCGGTTGTGCCGCTGGCCCGCCATAAACTCCCAAAAAACATCAGCCCAGGGATTGAACCCCCTGGGCTTTTTGTTGCAAAACAGATAGGAACAACCACTAGGGGATACCGAGGATGTATCCTTAGAGCGGAGATGTTTGATCTGACTATCTTTCCGTAGGGGGCTTCACACATGCCGCGCCCATCTTGTGTTCGCTCGCGTTTTACTTTGCGCATCGGCCTCTTGGTGCTTGCGGCACTCACGCTGGCCATGTCTTTGGCAGGCTCGCTACGGGCGCAAGAAGTCAGCCCGGTCTCCTCGGAGACCGTTTCGCCGGAAACACGCGCGCGGCTGTTTGCGGAACTCGCGCAGGATGTGGAGTGGCTCGAACGCCAAGGCAACGTGCTGAAGCGCGTCGTCAAACTCGTGAAGCCCAACGTGGTGCATATCGAAGCCAAGAAGTCCGAGGCCGACACGTTTCGTCCAGGGCGACGCAATAGCGTGGAAGAAGCCGGCTCCGGTGTGATCATCAAAATCGCCGATAAGTTCTACATCCTCACGAATCGGCACGTGATCAACGCGGCCGAATTGCCGGACATCAAAATTCGACTCGCCGATGGTCGCCAGCTTGCTCCGGACAAGGTCTGGGCCGATCGCGGCACCGACGTCGCTGTGATGCATGTCGCAGCCACCGACCTCATCCCAGCGCTGATCGGCGATAGCAGCCGGCTCGAAATCGGCGACTTCGTACTCGCCGTAGGAAGCCCGTTCGGGCTAAGCCACAGTGTTACTTACGGCATCATCAGCGCGAAAGGGCGGCGCGATCTGGAACTGGGCGACGATGGCGTCCGTTTTCAAGATTTCCTGCAAACCGACGCGGCGATCAACCCCGGCAACAGCGGCGGGCCGCTCCTCAACTTGCGCGGCGAAGTCGTCGGCATCAACACGGCCATCGCCAGCAGTTCCGGCGGCAACGAGGGGATCGGCTTCACCATCCCCATCAACATGGCGATGCACGTGGCGAAGCAGCTCATCGACCATGGGTCCGTGACCCGCGCGTTTCTCGGCGTACATCTGGACTCGAAGTTCTCGCCGGAAGTTGCCGCCCGCATTGGTTTGCCGCGCGTGCAAGGGGCGCGGATCAGCGGCATTACACCCAACTCACCCGCCGCCGGGTCTGAACTGACCGTCGGCGACGTGATCCTGCAATACGACGGCGTCCCGATCGAGGACGATAATCATCTGGTCAACCTCGTCAGCCTCACGCAGGTCGGCAAGGACGTGCCGGTTCTCGTTTTTCGAGGCGGCAAGCCGTACAAGATCACGGTGCAAGTCGGCGACCGCACGAGGTATGAGCCGGAACAGTAGCAGGCACCCAGGAGCGCATCTGCGACGCTACTGCTTCCCCACGCCGGTGAGACCGCGCACGACGGCGTCGCGCACGGCGGCGGCGTCCACATTCATGGCGACTTCCATGTTCGTGCGGCCGCGGAACTCCGGACGGCGGTCGAAGACCGTCGCCCCGGTAGTGAGTTCGCCATGCGTTTCGACATCGCCGGCGAGTTCGCGCATCTCGAACAATTCCGGATGCAGCGCCACCATAAGGGCCACGGCCGCATGTAGATAAATGCTCTCTTGGCCGTAAATCTGCCGATGAGCGCGAAATGAATGCTGCGCCAGCTTCCTCAGGAAGTCTCCCTTCCGCGCGGTTTCGTCCGGCAAATGATTGATCAAGTCGAGCGAAAACTTCACCTGTCGCGTGACATCCAGCGGCACCAGCGTCTTCGTCGTGGCCGATTCGAACACTTGCCGCGCGCTCTGGGGGTCGTAGTACATATTGAACTCGGCCGCTGGCGTGACATTGCCAATGCCGCCGATCGCACCCCCCAGCATGATGATCCGTCCGACCGCCGAAGCCAAACCAGGATCGCGCTGAAAAGCCTTGGCGATGTTCGTCAGCGGGCCAAAGCAGAGAATCGTGATCATCTCCGGATCGGCGCGGACTTCATCGCTGAGAATCTTCTCTGACGGATGCTGATGGGCGAGCATCGCCACATCCTTGGAAGTCCCCGCTAAGCCGTCTTCGCCAGACATCCGGCGGTTTTCGATGGCCGGTGCGTTCTCCATGGGGAGCGCCATCCCCACGCGAGGAAAACGGGGCGGATCGAGTCGCTCGATCACCGCTTGGATATTGCGGGTGGCGTGCTCCGCCGCGACTTCGCCTGCCACGGCGGTCATCGCGACCACATCCAGCCGCAAGTCGAACAACGCAATCGCTAGCGCCAGTGCGTCTTCGACCCCTGGGTCGCAATCTATCAAAACCTTCCTCGGCATAGTCGCTCGTCGCTCAACTTCCTTGAGGTTGCGGGTGTTGCCGCAATTTTAGGGCCTTCCCCCCTCAGCGGCAAGGCGACCCCAAAGTCCAAAGTTCCGATTGTGCCGATTGAGTAAGCGGCTCGCTTCGCCTGGTCATTGCATCACGCGGAGCGGGCAGTCGTCCGGGGTTAAACTCTCGCCAAAACCTATGCAATTCGCAATCTGTGCGACTTCTTGGACAATCGTCCCCGCCGTCGCTAGCCTGTCCGGACCTAAATGCTAGATTTCAACCGACGGTTTAGCGATCGATTCACGCCCGCCGGGCAATGAGCCACAGAGGCCGTAGCGGCCGGATCGATGAGCGACTTTGGATGGAACCTCTTGGCGGTTGGGATCGTAAGGATCGTAACCAACAAGAAGGCTAAACACTGGTGAGGGCGATTACTCGCGACGCCAGATTCTGCACGGAAGCGGAACCTTAACGTATCGTTAGTTGTCAGCGGACGAGACAGGGCGAATGACGCCTGCGGTTCGTTGGCGCCAGCCGGATGAGGTTCACGATGGGCTTCCTGAAGCGATTCTTTCGCAATGTATTTCACGAAGGGCAACCCGAGGTCGCCTCGAGTAGCAGCTTCGACGCGCTCCAAGAGGACGAGCTCGAAGCGCACTTGCGCGTGGCGACTTATGGCGCCTTTACGTTGACCGACGCGGTTCGCCCGTCGTACGACTTGAAGGTCACACCCAAACAAGGCTTCCGCCACGACGTGTATCGCGACGAAGAGTCGCAGACCGACGTGCCGGTGCTCATGGCGGCGGCCTCGCAGGACTACCTGTTCGAAGTCTTCATGGACTTGATTGGACCGCTGGGCCCCGTGGTCGATGTCGTCCTTGAGACCAGCCACACCCGCGAAGGGGGCGGCCACGTTGATATGTACCGCGAACATATCGATATGCCGGTCCTCAAGAGCATCCTCTACGATTACGAAGACCTCCTGCTTAACGACGGTTGCACCGGCATCGCGGTGCTCAACCCGTCCGTGCCGCAGGAAGTGCAATTCGACGAACACAAGCTGCTGATCGTCTACGGCAAGCCGCTCGATCGCTTCGAGAAGATTATGATCTCGCGCGACGTCTACTGCCACGACGAAATGCGGTTCATCACCGAAGCTGAACACGTCCACTCCTCGAGCGAACAATACTATCGCCAGTTCGAGGAACTCAAGATGCGCCTCGGCATGGACTGCGACTTCCGTTAGACCACCGCCGCGCCCCGCGCTTGCTAGCACGCAAGCGCAGGCAAGTGCCTTCCGATCAACCTCTCCAAGCCTGGCCAGACGTGCTGGGCTTGTTCTTTTTCTTGCCTTAGGATGATTTTCGTCCCGCACGGCAGGCCCCAACGTTCCGCTGGACTCCCTGTCCTCAGGGAACACGGCAACCGGTCAGCGTGGATTGCAGGGCCCGAATCACCTATAATTGAAACACGTAACAACACGACGATGTACTCCCGGTGTTCGATGCCAAAATCCATTCTAAAAGTCGCCAAAGCGGCGGACGCGTTTTTTATGGGAACGTCACCAATCCATGCCGCGATGCAGCGTTTGGCGAGCGCCATGGAGGATCTGCAGATTCCGTTTGCGATCGCCGGCGCCATGGCCGCCAATGCGCACGGGCACCAACGCACCACGGCCGATGTCGATATTCTGATCCGCCGGGAGGATCTGGCCCGTTTCAAGCAGCGATACCTCGGCGTGGGCTGGGTTGATAAGTTCGAAGGGTCGAAGAATTTCCGCGACGCCGTATGCAACGTCAACATCGACGCCTTGATCGTCGGCGATTACCCAGGCGACGGTTTGGCGAAGCCGGTAGCATTCCCAGCGCCTGAGGATGTGGCGGAAGTCCATGACGATGGCATCCCGTTTATTTCGCTGAAAACCCTCCTGGAGCTGAAACTGGCCAGCGGCATGACCGCGCCGCATCGGCCCCGCGATCTTGACGATGTTATTCAATTGATCCGCATTAACCACCTGCCGCTCGACTACGCCACGACGCTCAATCCGTACGTCGCGGACAAGTTTCGCGAAATGTGGTACGCCGCCCAAGTGGATGACGAATAACGCTTGATGTGGAGCGAACGCCATCGGCTGCTATCAATGCCGTCACTGCGCGCGCCGCCTGATTGCAATTGCTCTTGTCTTCGTCCTGCATTTGCACGACACTCCGCGCCGCTCGCGCTTCCTCCATCTTTGCTAGCGCGAGGCCAATGCCGAGGATGTAGCGTTTCTCGTTGCGCCGCGCCTCAACTTTCCCACTCGTCAATGCCAACGTCATGCGTTCGCGCCACCTCATCGCGATCCTCGTCGCCGGAGTCTTGCTGACTTCCGGTTGCGCCAACCACTCGTGGTTTGGCGGTTCGCGTGATCCGCGCCTGACGACGGCGGAGAATCCGCTCTTCATTCCCACGACTGATCGCGACTTCATGTGGAACACGGTCGTCGATACCGTCGACGACTATTTTAAGATCCAGAGCGAACAGCGGGTCCGGCTGATTGGTAACTATCTCAGCGAAGGGCGCATTGAAACCGTGCCCACGATCGGCTCAACCTACCTCGAACCGTGGCGACATGATTCCACCCCTGGCTACGAAAAGCTACATGCTTCGTTACAAACCATTCGCCGTCAAGCGACCGTCCGCGTCATTCCCGCTCCCGGCGGATACTTAATTGATCTGCAAATTCAAAAGGAACTCGAAGACCTCGATCGCCCGGAGTTCGCCACGGCCGGCAGCACCTACCAACGTCACGACGGCACCATCGTGCGCCTGCAAGGCGCCACGTTAGGATCGGCGCAGCAACTGGGCTGGATCGCGCTCGGCCGCGACACTTCGCTGGAGCAACGCCTGCTTCTGGAACTGCGCGCGAAGTTCACCAAGGTCGGCATGGTCACGTCGCCGCTGCCGGTGAACGACGCCAACCCTGCGGCGTACTAACTTAAAAGTTCGCCCCTGTCCCTTTGGTCAGCGCCATGAACGCCGACTCCAGGTTAATCTCTTCTTCACGGAAGAGCTTGAGTTTATAGCCGGCGCTCAGCAACAAAGGGGGGAGTTCGGTGTAGTCTTCGCTGCCGCTGTGGAGCGTGGCGCGAATTTCGCCTTTGACCACTTCGACCTTATCAACGAGCGGGCTTTGCTCGAGCAGTTTCGCGGCCGGTTCTTGATCGCCGGCGACTTGAATGTGCAGCACGGTCCGCTCGCGCACGCGTTTCATAACGTCGGCGACGCTTTCGTTTACCTGCATCACCCCTTTGTCGATGATGCCGACCTTGTTACAGAGATCGGCGAGTTCCGGCAAAATGTGGCTGGAAACGATGATCGTCTTCCCCAGCCCGCCGAGGCGCCGTAACAGCGCTCGCATCTCGATGCGAGCCCGGGGATCGAGCCCGCTTAAGGGCTCATCAAGCAAGAGCACTTGCGGGTCGTGCAACAGCGTGCGCGCGAGGCCCAATCGCTGGGTTTGCCCGCGGCTGAGCGTGTTGGCGTAGGCATCCCGTTTGAAGTCGAGATCGACAATCTCCAGCATTTCGTTGCATTTTGTGCGGCGTTGGGGGCCATGAATGCGATACGCCGCGGCGAAGAATTCGAGATACTCGATCACCTTCATATCGTCATAGACGCCGAAGAAGTCTGGCATGTAACCGACCAGGCGGCGGATCTCTTCCGGCTCGGTGAGGACCGAGTGACCGCAGACGTACGCTTCGCCCCACGAAGGTTGCGAGAGCGTGGCGATGATCCGCATCGTCGTCGTCTTACCGGCGCCGTTGGGACCGATAAAGCCAAAGCAATCGCCTGCTGCGAGGTCGATGTCGATCTCGCGGATGGCGTAGAAGTCGCCGTATTTCTTGGTCAGGTTGATGGTTTTGACCACAAGTTACTCGTGGGGCAAAGTTGGTGTTTGACTACGCTTTACGCTCCGCAGGAGGAAATCATCACGCGGACCGTGCTGCCTACAGAGGGCCACCGACTGGCAGGAGGATGCGATACACGGTCCACGAGTGATCGTAACGTTCGGCGAAGTCCGGCAATTCTTCATCGACGAGCGTCGTGGCGCGGCGCGGGGCCCGGCCGATCAGGATCGCGCGACCGGTGTGCAGGTGATCGCTCAAGTCGAGCCATGAATAATAGCGGTTCGTGAGTCCGGTGTAACTATCGCCGCCGGCCTCTTTATGAAACATCATGATCTCCAAGATTCGCGCCGCATCGTGGTCACGCGCATTCCAAGGCGTGATGATATCCTTCGCGTCGATCACATGTTTTTGCGTCAAATGCCACTGCAAATTGCGGCCGGTGTCGAATGCCGAAATCTCGACGACTCGCCCGCGCTGCATCGGGCCGGGGATGCGATAGAGCCAATTGTCATAGAAGAGGACGCAGTCTTCCAACTCCAAGTCGAGAGCGTATTCGAACTGTCCGTGCAGCAGCCCGTCCTGATTGATCGCCAGCGTGCTGGGGAATTGGATGTTTACCGGCTGCCACCAGCGTGTGACGAAGCTGCGCGTCGCGGCGGCTTGAATGGGAATGCCGAAGATCGCCGGCGGCGGGGCGGCGGCGCTGACGTCGGTGGTGATGTCGTAGGGCAGTTCAAACAGCGTCGGCGCGGCCCGGCCATCGAGTCCCCCTAGCCCGCGCCCAGGGAGTCCCTGCCAGGCCAGCACGCCGCCGGCATGGGCGAGCGACGGCGATTGTTCGACGGCGCCAGCGAGTTCAATCTGTGGCGTGAAGTTGTAAGCGCTGGTCGTGGGGCTGTAGAGGTGTGTCCACACAGAGCCGCGCGCCAGGCCTGTCGCAAGGTCGATATCGATCACTTCGGCTTGATTGAGCGCGATCGACGGCGACTTGAGCCGCGTGTTTAGCCACCACGCCAACGCGAAACAGCCAAGGGTGATGAGCGCCAGCGTGAACCAGGTCGCCTGCATTCTCCGCACGGCGTATTTGAGCAAGAAATAATCGCCGGGGCCGATCAGCAGGATATACGCGGCGACGAGCAACGCGACCAATGAAAACGAGACCAGCGACGTGCCTGAAAACTGTTCGAGCGCCATCCGCAACTGGCCGGAGAGATCTTGATAACCCAGTTGGGCAGGCAGCTTCAAGTCGCGCTGTTGGCCGCGCCCGGTTTCACCAGCTTGATGCGCCCCGAGCATCCGCGCGAGCAAGTTCGCGCGTCCCGCCCAGTTGCTCACCGGCGGGCGATCGAGATCGACGGTGAGCAGCGAGACTTGCCCCAGCCCGACTGGATAGTGGATCACGAGCGGCTGCGTCTGCTCGGCGACGGTTCCCTCGGCTACTTCGACGCGCCCCCGCACCGTGGCGAACAGCGTTTGCTCGAGCGATGTGCGGCGCGAGCCGTCATCGAGACGTTGCACGCTGCCAGCATACGACTCCAGCGCCGCGGTGCGGCGCTGCGGCGCGACTCGCGTGAATTCACCAGGGGCGAGCGCGGAAAGGAGGCCATCGTCGCCAAAAATCTGTTCGCCGGCTTGGCCCACGGAGAGGATCGCGCGACCGCCTAGCAGAATCCATTGTGCAAACGCTGTCCGCGAGGTTTCCGAAAACTCGTCCGCGCTAAGTTCGCTTGTCGGCAGCACCGCGGCATCGACGGCGTCCCAACCAAGCGCGTGCTGGGGGAGATCCGCAAAGGCCACGACGATGGAATGCGTCTCGCGCCGAATACGATACGAGCGCTGATCGAGCGCGCTCGCGACATCGACCTCCGTCCCCAGCGTTACCACCAGTTCGCTTGTGGAACCGAAGGCTTCGCCGAGGTCCGCGCCGCGCACGGTATGCGCGACGAGCACGATGTCGCCATCGGCGCGATGTTCGCGGAACTCGACTTGTAAATCGCCCCCAGCGCGGCCAAATTTAACGAGCCGCGCGATGGTTGTTTCGCCGGGAGCTAACGTCTCCGCTCGCGGCGCGGTGAAGCGGGCGCGCAAGCCGTCGCCGTCTTCGGTGCTGAGCGTAAGTTGCCCGACCAGCGGCGCAGGCGAGGAATTCGTAAAGGTGACGCGGACTTCCGCCCAGTGGCCCACCTTGAGGTGTCCGGCCAGGCCGACGGAGACGTCGGTCACTTGCACAGCGCTCGGAGAGCCATCGGCTGCCGATTGCCCGCGCGCGGAGCACAGCGGCGCAAACGCAAGCCAAACTCCCGCGAGGAGCCAGGCCAAAGGACGCTGGTAGTGACCGAGATTCATTCCACAGCGCCGAGCCGGCAGACGAGTTGCGGGACAGACAATGCTACGCCGGCGGTCGAGCGAGGTTTTTACAGGACCGGCAACCAGCGGCGAAACAACTTAGGATACTCGGCACAGGGCCGCTGGGGAATGGCGGCGAGCGGTTGGAGTCAGCGTCAAATTGTAACGTTTACGCTAAGGACTGGCCGTAGGCCTGTACGCTTAGGATTCGCACTCCAGCGGCGAGCGTTGCCAAGGGGCCATCGATCCATGCGTTGGTACTCAGACGACGAGGATTTGATTAATCGAAGGCCCCCAAGCGGGATGGAGTCCGGATTTGATTTACGCATGTCGATTTACGCAACGGTTGCGAAGCCCTTGCGTGTCAGCCAGAATCTACGCTGCTCCCGCGCTTTACCACTCTTCCGCCCCTGAAAGGCGACTCATGCTCTTCGCTTCTCGTCTGCTCCTCCCTCTTGCCGCGCTCCTCTCCTTCACCTCACTCGCCGCCGCTGGGCATCGGCTCATCACCCAAGGCAACGGCAAGTTGGCGATTGTCGACGAGGCCGGGAAAACCGCATGGGAAATGCCTTGGGGGCCGATCCACGATCTTCATGTGCTGGAAAACGGCCACATCTTGGTGCAGCAAGGGGCGGCAACCGTCGCCGAGATCGATCCCGAAACGAAGCAGGTCGTCTGGTCCTACGACTCCGCCCAGGCGAACGGCAATGCCGAGAAGAAGGTCGAAGTTCATGCGTTTCAACCGCTGACAGATGGCCAGCTCATGATCGCTGAATCGGGCCCCGCGCGGATTATCGAAATCGATCGCGACGGCAAACTGCTGAAAGAAGTCAAGCTCAAGGTCAACTCGCCCAGCACGCATTCAGACACGCGGCTTGTGCGCAAGCTCAAGAGTGGCCACTACCTCGTCTGCCACGAAAACGACGGTTGCGTGCGCGAGTACGACGCCGCCGGCAAAGTGGTCTGGGAATACGAAGTTCCCCTCTTCGAGCAAGAGCGTCGTGGCGGCCACGGTCCCGAAGCGTTCGGTAATCAAACCTTCGCAGCCGTTCGCCTGGCCAGTGGCAACACGCTCATCGCGACCGGCAACGGCCACAGCATTCTTGAAGTAACGCCACAGAAGGAAATCGTCTGGAAGGTCGCGCAACATGACCTCCCCAAAATCACCCTCGCCTGGGTCACGACGTTGGAAGTGCTGCCGAGCGGCAACTACGTCATCGGCAACTGCCACGCCGGGCGGGGCCAACCGCTGCTCATCGAACTCGACCCCAAAACGAAAAAAGTTGTCTGGACTTTCGACCAATTCGACCGTTTCGGCAACTCCGTCTCGAACAGCCAGCTATTGGACGTCGAAGGGGAAGTCCGGCGGTAAGCGCCGCGCAGCACGCTCGACGGCAGAGAACTCGCGGAACAACGTAGCGTCCAAGAGAATCCTCCAGCAAGTCACAAGCGAAGGCCAAAGTCACCGTTCGCACTCATTCCTCTGCGATTGCATCCTGGCCAAGACCTCACGCCATTACGTCATCTTCCGCACCAGCCAATCCCCTAGACTCGGCGACCATTGGCTGAGCGTGAACAGAATCCGCGCCTTCCACGGCATCACAATCTCCAGTTCGCGGCGATCAACGCCTCGGACGATCCGCGCGGCGACAGCTTCCGGGCGGAGCCGTTTGACCTTCACGCCGGCGCCGGGGAGTTTGGCCGAGTCCGGCAAGTTCTTCATTTCCGCTCCGTAGCGCGAACCCTCGTCGTCGCGATGGATCGGTCCTGGACAGACCAGCAGCACATGCACCCCTGCGTCGGCCAGTTCCAAACGCAGTTGCTGCGAGAACGCCGCGACCGGAAACTTGCTCGTCGCATACGCCCCGATATAGCGCGACGCACTCTTGGACGCCAGCGATCCGATGTTCACAATATGCCCGCGCGACGCGATTAAAAGCGGCGCCGCCGCCTGCGTGCAGCGCACGAGGGCGAGAAAATTGACTTCCCACAGTGCGCGATAGTCGTCGAGCGAAACATCGAGCAGTTTACCGCGGGCGGATTTACCGGCATTGTTGACCAGCACATCGAGTCGTCCAAAGCGGGCCATCGTTTCGTCGATCATGCGGCGCACGTCGTCATCGCGGGTGATGTCCGCCGTGACCGTTAAAACTTCGCCTCCCGCCGCGCTCACCGCCGCCGCCGCTTCCGCTAAGCGCGCGGGATCACGCGCAACGAGCACCAACTTCGCCCCCCGCGCCGCAAACGCCAGCGCAATCGCGCGCCCCAGCCCCGCGGAACCGCCGGTGATGAGCACAACCTGATCTTTTTTCTGCGTCATAGGAATTTCGTAGCGAAGGCTTCCCAGGCTGTCATCTTTGTTTGGCGCTGGATGGCGCGTGACAGAAGCTGGAAGTCTGGCCTGCTCACATGTTCGTCAAGTCATCTACGGCGCCGCCGCTGATTTGGTCGAGCGCTTGCGAGAGCGCGGCGGCATGGTCGAGCGTGTGCGCATAAATGCGGCAGATGCGGTGGCTCGTTGGTAGGCGTTTGAACAACTCGCTCGTGGTCAGCGGCCGCACGCGGGCTTGCGCCGAGTCGAACAAGTAATTCTGCCCCTGCGATGGACCTTTCGTGTACGGCCGATGAATGTGCCGGGAAATATCCACGCGCAGCGGCGCGGACGCGATTTCCTTAGGCAAGAGCCGCTTCAGCTTTTGCTCGACCATCGCTTCATCGCTAAAGATGCTCGCTTGCTCGGCGTCGTCCTCACTGAACACAATGTTCTTCTGGCAAACCATGATCCACGGAATCTGCCGCGCGAGTAGTTGCCGCCAGCGATGTCCCAGCGCTCGCTGTTCCAAGTCCTCGCTCTTGTGCCACCGCGAAACATCGACCAACAGCGAAGATTCCGTGAACCCTTGATAGTCGTCCAGGTATTCGAGCGGATTACCGGGGAACAACAAGCGCTTGCTATCCACAAACAAATCGCGGAGCGTCAAGTCAATCGCTTTCACGGTGCGATGGAAGTAGATCGCGCGGAACAGCTCCGCCCGCACCCCCATGAACCGCACGAGCGCTTCCAGGCCACGGTCGTGAATCGTTAAGCCTTGCGCACTGAAGAAGCTGTAATGCAACAGACGATCCAGATCGTACGCCCTTTGACTGTAGCCGCTCATGTAAGCGTCGCGGAGGACGAAGTCCAGGTTGTCGATGGTGTAGATGCCGCAGAGCAAGCTGCGCAAGAAGACGAGCCAGCGCGGTTGGTGGGCGGCGTCGCCGTCGCGCGGGCGTTGAATGAGCCAGGCGACTTGCGACGGGTCGAGCTGCTCAGCGGCTTCCAAATGACTATGCGGATTGCGCCGCAGTCCGGCCAATAGCCCGCTCAACTCGCGCTCGATGATCGCCGCGCCGAGCGTCTCATGCGTCACGCCGTACGCTTTGAGGAAATGCTCGTCGAAGAAGTGCCCAAACGGGCCATGGCCGACGTCGTGCAGTAGCCCGGCCATGCGGAGCAGCGTTTCGCAATAGCCGCGGCTGGGCGCATCGGGGCACGTCTCGCGCAAACTTTCGTACAGCGCCGCAATCGCGCGGCTGGCGAGGTGCATCACGCCTACGACGTGTTGAAAGCGCGTGTGCTCGGCGGAGGGAAACACCCACCACGCCGTTTGCAACTGATGAATATGCCGCAATCGCTGCACCCACGGATGGTCGATCAACTGCCGCTCGCTCGTCTCGCCGGGCGACAGATCCGCGCTCGACGTGAACGCGACATAGCCGTGGATTGGGTCGTGACACAGGTTTTCGTGCTGATAATCTCGCATGACGGGATTATGAAACGTAATGCTCACATGTACGAGGGGAGCAAACAAAATCGGATGCCAGCACTGACAGTCGCTGTCCTATTTTATCTATTGCGTCTATTTGAACATTTCGACCTTCCGCACACCACCAAAAGTACCTGCCTATGCCTCCAGGCTTATCAGAACTGCGTCGACACTTAGTTCTTTCCTGGCTTCTTAAATTGGTTTCGACCCAGGCAAATGCCGATAGCTTAGTAACCGCTGGTTTTGCTTGCTGAGCGCGAATGATCTGCGTCATGATCTCGCCGTGCGAACGTCGCATGGCTGACATTATCACGCGGATCGGTTATTCTGCACTTGCGGCAGGTAAAGACTCACTATCCCACCTAGCTTATTGATCGATCTCCCTGGAAGGAGGCCCTTGTGGCGCGTCACCTCCTTTGTGCGTGGCTGGTTATCGTTTCCATTCTCACGCTCGCGCCGGCTGCGGCGCAGGCAGCGATGCCGAGTGAGAATTTGTTGCCTAGTACGACGGTCGGGTATCTCTCGGTACCGGACGTGGATGTGCTCCGCGAGAAGTGGAACCTGACCGAGCTTGGCAAGTTGTTTGATGATCCGGCAATGAGGCCGTTCGTCGAAGATCTCAATGCACAACTCAAGAGCAAACTGAGCAAGACCGGCATCAAGCTGGGCATTACGTGGGACGACCTCGACGGCGTCTACGGCGGCGAAGTTTGTCTGGCCGCGGTGCAACCGCAGCACGATCCCAAACTGCACGCACTGGTGCTCTTGATGGATGTGACCGGCAAACAGGCGCAAGTCGACGCGTTGTTGAAGAAGGTCAAAGCATCGCAAACAGCCAAGGGGGGCAAGGTCACCACGAAGAAAGTGCTGGATGCCGACGTGACCGTGATTCAACTCGGCGGCAAGGCGGTGGATGTCGCGGAGTTCGCCTACTACGCCGTGGTGAACGAGCAACTCATCGCGTCGGATCACGAAGCCACACTGGCCGGCATTCTGGCTCAAGCGCGCCAACCGGGCGAAGGCACGCTGAGCGGCGTCAAGGCGTTTGCCGTCTCGATGGCGAAAGTCGCCGGCGCAGAAGGAGCCGCCCCGCCGCAAGCTAAGTGGTTCGTCGATCCGTTCCATTATGCGGAAGTCGCCCGCGCTATGAATAGCGGCAAGCGCAAGCGGGGCAAGGATATTCTCACACTGTTGCGCGAGGAAGGCTTTGGCGTCGTCCAAGGGGCCGCTGGTCACGTGTTTCTGGCCGACGGCGAACATGAAATGCTCCACCGCTCGTTCATTTATGCTCCGGCTGATCCAGACGCCGAGCCAGGCGACAAATACCGCCTGGCGGCGCGGATGTTGCAGTTCCCCAACGAAGTCACCCAAGGACCGCCGGCTTGGGCGCCGCACAACGTGGCGACGTTCCTCTCGCTGAACTGGAAAGTCGGGGAGGCATTTGACAAATACGTCGGCTCGATCGTCGACCGCTTCGCCGACGGCGAAGGGATTTACGAAGAAGTGCTGCAGAGCATTGAGGAAGATCCCAATGGTCCGCAGGTCGATTTGCGCAAGGATTTGATCGCGCATCTCGGCGAACGATTGATGGTGATGACCGACTGCGTCGAGCCGATCGACGTCAACAGCGAACGTTTAATGGTCGCGATCGAACTCAAGAATCCAGCGGCTGTGGAGAAGACGATCAACAAGGCGATGTCGTCCGACCCCGACGCTCGCAAACGGGTACACAACGGGCAGGTGATTTGGGAGATTGTCAGCGAAGAGAAGACGGAATTCACCGTGGAAGAGATCAAGATCGACGGCCCCGGCTTTATCGCGACGGAAGAAGTCGTCGCGGTGGGGGCCATCGCGCCGGCTGAAGAGCGGGTGCTGCCGAACTCGGCGGTCACGGTCGCGCATGGGCACTTGATTGTCGCCTCGCACGTGGACTTTATCACCAAGGTGCTCGACCCGCAGGCCCAAACGTTAGCAGCTTCCGCGGATTTCCAACGCGTCAGCACGGCGCTCGACAATCTCGGCGGGGGGACGCAAGCCGTGCGGCACTTCGTCCGCACGGATAAAGCGTACATGACCACCTATGAGCTGGTGCGTCAAAACAAAATGCCGGAAGCGCAAACGGTGCTCGGCAAAGTGCTCAATCGCCTCTTCGCTCCCGAGGAAGACGACGACGCGATGGTCGTTCGCCAACAGCAGATTGACGGCGCGAAGATGCCGGAGTTCGACAAGGTACGCGAGTACCTCGGCCCCGGCGGTTTCTTCGTTCAATCGGAAGATGACGGCTGGCTTGTTCGCGGTTGCTTGTTAGAGCGCTAGTGAATTCAAGTGCTCTTAAGATCCTCAGTCGCCGCCACCGATGTCGTCGTTGAAGGCGGCGAGGATCAGTTCATGTTCGCGCGATTCATGGAGTTGCAATTCTGCGCGGAAACGTTGGAACCGCCGCGCTACTTGCTCGATCCGCTCTTCACCCACCTCGTGATAGAGCAACTGCTCGCTCAACTCGACCAACTGGCAGAACTCGGCGAACAGCGATTGATGCTGATTGCGCAACGTCTCCGCTTGTTGGCTAAGCCGCGGCGCAGCGTCGATGGCGTCCTCAAAGTAGCCGTACGCTTCCTCGAGCGTGAAATGCAGCGCCAGTTGATCGCGCAGCTTGCCGAGCAAGTCCACCAGGCACTTGCAGTCCAGGGCGGGCAATTGCGCAGGCTCCAGCATGGCCGTGGCTTGGGTCAGGAGTTGGCGAAACTCGCGCGCGTCTTCCTTAATTTCTTGTAAGAAAGCGGCGTTGACGGTAACAGTGCCGGCAATGATAGACATGGCAAAACTCCCTAAAGGCGGGCGAACGTATCAAACCCGTTTTCCCTCGCTAACTGCGTCCCATCGGGCGAAGACGAGATCCCAATGTCGCAGCGCTATCCCTCTAACTGCCTGAGGCCGAGATGAGCTGTGACGCGCAAAAGTAATGCGCATCGCCCCCAGGCAACTAAGCTAGATGGTAAGCGAACGAATTGGCAGAGTCAAACTTTTTCCTCCGCTGAAGAAGGAGGTAATTGTCTTAACTGCTGTTGTGCCAACAGCTTTGTGGATTCCAGCAATTGCCGTGGCTAAGGCTGATCCCGCGGAATAACCGCAACGGCCTGCTCCCGATCCGCTCGCTTGGGCCGCTCGCTTGCTCTAGTTCCCATCTCCAAATTGCCCAGTTATACTGTTCGCATTCCCCGCCCTTCACTCCTTCACCTCCTATAAGGTGCCCGCCATGCGTTTCGCCTCGTTCCTGCTAGTTGGTCTGTTCCTCTGCAGCTTTGTTTCGGTGACCCAGGCCGAAGACAAGTTCACGCCGCTGTTTGACGGCAAAACGCTCGACGGTTTCGAGCAGCACGGCGGCAAGGCTAAGTATCGCGTCGAAAATGGAGAGATCGTCGGAACGAGCGTGCCGAACACGTCGAACTCGTTTCTCTGCACCACGAAGCAGTACGGCGACTTCATTCTCGAAGTCGAGTTCAAGGTCGATCCGGAGTTGAACTCCGGCGTGCAGATTCGCAGCGAAGTCTCGCCGGAAGCGACGGAAGCCAAGATCGGAGAGAAGACTTATAAATTCGCAGCCGATCGCGTGCATGGTTATCAGGTCGAGATCGATCCTTCGCCGCGGGCCTACAGCGGCGGCATCTATGATGAAGGGCGGCGCGGTTGGCTCGCCGATCTCAAGAATAACGAACCCGCCCGCAAAGCGTTCAAGGCCGGCGAGTGGAACAAGTTTCGCATCGAATGCCGCGGTGACTCGATCAAGACCTGGATCAACGGCGTCCCCGCCGCCGACCTGAAAGACAGCGTGACCCCTAAAGGACACATTTGCCTGCAAGTCCACGGCGTCGGCAAGCGCGAAGAGCCGCTGGAAGTCCGCTGGCGCAACCTTCAGATTCAAGAGTTGGATTAGCCCTTGCTCACCAACTGCGTTACCATCCCGACAAACTGGATGGAGTTGACGAGGTTGGTATTGGAAAATCTAGCAAAGCGAAGCGCTGGTGCGCATAATGAACCCCCTAAAGGTCTCTTATGCAAACCATCGCTTGTCCGAACTGCCAACAACCATTGCAGATTGCGCCTGAACTGGCTGGCCAGGAGCTGGCTTGTCCGCGGTGCCAGTCCCACTTCGTGATCCCTGGCGGCGGACCTGTCTCGCCGCCACTCAACGTCGGGTCCGCCGCGGGTGCTGCACCCGCTCCTGGGTTTCAGATTCAGGAGTCACGGCGGCCGCTTCACAACCAGTCCGCGTCGCTGCTCGACTTGTTCGATTTCAGCTTTACGCGATACGTCACGCCGCTGATCGTCAAAATCACCTGGGTGCTGGCACTGACGCTCTCGGTCGTGTGGCTATTGATCGTCATCGCCGGACTGATCATCACCGCCTTGCCGGAGATTGAAGTCTCGGAGGCGCGCAAATCGGAGGCGCCGCAGCAGGGGCGATTCGAATACGAGATCAAGGCGCCGCCGATCATCGAACGCACGGGAGAGGCAGGCTACGCGGTCGCGCTGCGGATTGTCATTGCAGGGACGCAACTGGTAACCATCGTGTTATTCTTACTCTGGTTGCGCGTCGCACTGGAGGCGGTCATTGTGATCTTTCACATGGCGGCCAACGTCAAGTCTATCGATGAGAAAACGCGCAAGGCGTGACGCGGTTGTCACGCCAACCAATTGCGCTTGGCGTAAGTCGTTCACCACGTGAGCGAATTCAACGTAGGCACGGGACAGGCACGATGCCTTGACCTGTGCTACGGCTTGGCGCGCGCTCGTTCGCGGGCGAGTTGATCGAACTTGGCCTCGATTTCGTTGTAGTGGTCGTCGAGCACGAGCATGAGGTTCTGCGTCGGTTCGCCGGCGCGGGCGGCTTCTTCCCACAGAGCGCGAGCCCGCTCGTCCGCGTTGATGCGCGCGACGGCCAGGTACGCGCCGTTGACGACCTTCGCAATCGGATCGGACTGATCCAGCCACTTGTTCGCAATGGCGACCGCCAGGCCTGCGGGGAGCTCGTTGCGGGCGTAGCGCTTGTTCATACCGGCGACGCGCAAAATGAGGTTGTCCGGCAAAACTTCCACAACCACCACCACGGTGTTGCCGACTTCAATCTCCGTGCCTGATTGGAAGCTTTTCACGGCTTCGTCGATCGCGTGGTAAAACTGCCCCACGTAGTTATCGAGCGTCCGCAAACGCTCGACCATCGCCTTGTGCTCAGGCAATTTCGCTAACGTCTCCGCTTGCGCGAGTTGCGCCTTGGCCTCTTCGAGATTGCCGTCAATGAGCGCGGCCTTGGCGGTGATTAACGCCTTGGCGAGCGCAGTCACTTCCCCGCGTGGCGGGAGCGGCATCTCTTCCGGCTTCGGCTCCGGCGCGGGCTGGGGCGGCTTCGGCATCGGGGGCGGCTCGACCGGCTTGTTGACCATTACCGGGTCGGTAGGCATCGCTTCCGGCGGCGGCACAAGTTGCGGCGGCTGTGGCATTGGATTGGGATTGGGGCGCGCCGGCAGATCCTCAGGCGCCGGTTCAGGCCGCTGCTTTTTGGTCTTGGTCGCCGGCGGTCGTTGGTTGCGGATGTCCAAATCGTCGATCGGCGGTCCCTTCGTCGCCGTGGATGGCGATTGATTGGCAACCTCGACCGCCTCTTGTTCCTGACGGATCGCCAGCCAAACGACGGCCACGATCACCAGACTGATCGCGGCGCCGGTTACCCATGTCAGCGGGCTGCCGCTGGAACGTCGCGACCGCTGGCTCACGGAACTCGCCGGCGAGCGCTCGCCGATCTGCACGCCCCCCGCCTGACCACTATCCGTAGCGGAATCGTGCTGGGAAAAGCTCGTCCCGAGCGGTAGTCCGCTGGTGTTCCCGCTGCCGGGCGCGAAGCCGGCCGGAGAGCCGATTGGGAACCCGCCCATCGGCAGCGCGCCAGGGGACGGGAAACCTATCGACGGGGAACCGCTCGAAGGAGCGCCATGAGTGACCGTGGCCACGGGGTCGATCGGCGCCATCGGATCAATGGCGGCCATCGGGTCGATCGCTGCACTGCCGCCATACGCTGCTCCGCCATTGCCTGGCCCGCTCTGCGTGGCGCTCGGGGCACTCTCGACAGGCGGCGGGGGAGGAGGCATCGACGGCTGACCGTACCAGCCTCCCTGCGGTTGCTGACCGGCGCCAGCGTAGTAACCACCTGCGGGATATTGCCCCCCGCCAGGATATTGATCGGGAGGATATTGCCCCGGCGCTGGATATTGCCCTGGTGCCGGGTACTGGCCATGCGGCGGGTATTGTCCCGGCGCTGAATACTGACCCGGCGAAGGATATTGCCCTGGCCCTGGATACTGTCCCGGCGACGGGTACTGCCCTGGCGGCGGGTATTGTCCCATCCCTGGGTATTGGCCAGGGCCGGGATAGGGAGCGCCAGGACCATACGGCATGCCCCCACCGTATTGTTGGTTGCCGCTAGGATAATTCAGCGGGAGCGCGCCCGGCGTGACGCTCGCGGGATAGGGCGAGTGCGGGCTGCCGGGTTGCGGCATTCCCGCTGGTGCTGAACCTTGCGGTTGCGGGTCAGTCTGGGCGTGAGGATAAGCCGGTTGCGTGGAGCTGGAAGTGGGTGCCGGAGTGGCTGTAAACGTCTGATCGCTCGTGGGCGTCGTCGTGCCGCTGGAAGGTGCCTGCGAAGCGCTTGCCTGCGGAGTGCCGGCCGCTTCCGAGGGAGCGGCGGCGGTCGGATTTACAGGCACGGCCACAGGCGATGTCACAGGCGATGTCACGGGCATCGTCGTTGGCGCGACCGGTGTTGGCGCCTCTGGTTGCCGCTCGGCCGACTTGGAGCTAGCGCCAGACGGGGGCGGCGTTTCCGTAGGCTGGCTCGGCGCAGGGGTGTTCGGCGTTGCGACCGGAGTGGGAGTCGTGGTCGCTTTCGCAGCCAAACTTCCCGCGCCTGCGTTGCGTCCCATTCCCGGCGGATAGCGGGAATCAACTTCTTCACCGCGAGCCTCGCTTACAGGCACCTTGGCCGGGGCGCTCTTGCCGCCCCGTAGTTCGTCGTCATACCGCGTTTTCGCGGTGGGATCGGTCAAACGCCGCTTGGCTCCCGTAAGTTCATCCAGCAGACGCGACCAGGCCGCAGCGTTCGGCCCAGGCCGTTGCCCGCGCACCCGCGCGATGGCGCGGTCGGCCGCGGCGGCAATCGTCGTAGCGTCAGACTCGAACTGCGGCAGATCCAGCAATTCATAGTCGTGCCGGGGCGCGCCTTCGAGCTTGAGTTCAAGCCACTGCTGATACGGGTTAAATGCTTCTGTCACGGTAGTTTACGTCGCCTTCCTGCCCAATGGATATGCGTTCAGCGCCCGGGTGTGTGGCCGACTCAGTGCATTGTGCGTTGTCGAACTCTACCCTTAAACCCCAGCCACCTCCGAAATCGAGCTGCATCGCGGAATTAGGCGACTGTTCCTGACTCTCTATCCTAGCCGCCTCCATGCCCAACGACAACGATTTTGCCCTCTTCAACAACCAAGCGCGGCCACACCCCCAATTGTACTCATTTCCCGCCTGGCTCCCCCTGACTGGGCAACGGCCTGCAGATCGGCGAGAATCCGGGGAACTAATCGCGTCAAGTCGGCGTCTTAATTCCCGTCGTGCCGAAGTTTTCACGCTTGGCCACAGGTCCGCTCCTCCCTCGCAGGCAATCATTCTCGCGTTCAGGACGTTTGACATGAACTTCGTTCGTACATGGCGGTGGCTCATCGCCTCGATGTTGGTGGCGGTCTTTTCGGTTTCCGTCGTCATGTCCCAAGCTCCTTCGGAAGAAGAAATGCGGCAAAAAGCCACGACCGACATGAAAAACGGCAACTTCAATGATGCCTACGGCAACTTCCGCGCGCTCTGCCTCAAAGCGGACACGGACCCGCTCAAGGTCTCCAGCGACCTGCAAAACGGCATCCAATGCCTGCAACAGCTCGCGCGGGTCAACGAGATCGACGAACTGCTCGAGAGCACGATCAAGGCGCACGAGAAGAACTGGCGATTGTTGCAAGCGGCCGGAGATCAATACCTCACCATTGCGCATCACGGTTTCATGATTGCCGGCGTCTTCGAGCGCGGGGACCATCGTGGCGGCGGCAATGCCATGAACAGCCTGCAACGCGATCGGATCCGCGCGTTGCAACTAGCCCAACAAGCGCTCCCGTTGGTCAAGGAAGATGACAACAAGCACGAAGTCGCCGGTTTCTACCTCTCGCTCGCCAATCAACTGTTGAGCAATCGGGGCTTTAGCGAAGCCTGGCGGTTGCAATATCTGTCGAATCTGGACGAACTCCCCGACTATGAAGAAGGCTGGCCCTACTATCGCAACACGAGCGGCGCGCCGGTTGATGCGGAAGGAAATCCCATTTTCCACAAGGTCGGCAAGAGTTGGGAAGACTCCACCACCGATGGCGAGCGCTGGCGGTGGGCGCTGGAGCAAGTGGTCGAAAACGATCCCTCGCGGCTCAACACCGTGCGGTGGCAGATCGCCCAGTTCGCCGTTCAACAATTCGCCCCCACCACCATGCAGCAGTTTGGCTTTGGGCGGCGGTTTTTCGGCCTTCCGGTCAGCGACGACGACAATGAAAAGAACACCAGCGGCACGTACGCGCTCGATACGCTGAAAGAAAACGAAACGATCGCCAAGCTCGCAACCGGCATCAAACGTTTCGATTTGCCGGATGATTACAATTATCTCGAAATCTGGCAGAAGATCGTCGCCGAACCCAAAACCGGCAACGCCGAAGAGGCCGCGAATGCGCTCGCAGGCGAGTTCGAAAATCGCCGCCAATATCCCCGCGCCGCCGAGTGGTGGAAGAAGTCGATCGCCGAGTTCGGCCCCGGCAGCAACAACTGGAAGGAACCCCGGCTCAATCAAATCGTCGGCAATTGGGGCATGTTTGAAGGCATCGGCCCGCAGCCAGCCGGCGAAGGGGCCTCGCTCGA
>CAUJKE010000248.1 GCA_963205385.1 Planctomycetota bacterium
ACTCAACCTTCTAAGGGGAAACATCAGTGTGGATGGGGACGCGCCCGGCCGTAATCGCACGGCGAAAGCTCCCCAATACTATACATCCAGCGAAATGGGGTCCAGACGAGCTAATTAGCCAGGCCGCGCAAACGAGGCAAGAGCGATTGTCCTGGAGGATTAAACAGTTGTCAGCGGTGCTTTCCTAAACCGCGCAACTCCCCAAACACCCGGCCCCAAGAAACAGACAGGGCCGGCAATCTGCCGGCCTGTCATGGTTTGAGGCCCCGTCTAGTTCAACTTGGGCTTGTTAAAGTCCGGGTCACCGGTGTCGCCCGGCTTCGCTTCGGGAATCTGCGATTCCACCGCATCGCCAACGGCGACCGAAATCTCCAAGGCTTCCGTTTGATTGACCGGGGGCACGAACGGGACTTCGGTCACGATCGAGTTGGCGGAAATCAAATCGATCACCTTGCTTTCGATGATTTGATTGCGCAGCGAATCCATTTCGCCCCGCTTTTCCAGTCTGGCCCGCACGCGCCGCGGCGATTCGTCGCTCTGCTCCGCGATGAGTGCGATCTCGGCATCATAATCGCCTGGCTCCGCGTCGATTTTTTCTTCTTCCGCGATCTTTTCAAGGATGAAGTGCTCCTTGAGCGCGCGTTCGGTCGAGCGGGCGCTGTTCTGCTTGATCTCGTTCTCGTGGGCGCGAATGACTTCTTCGTTGAAACCGCTCGACTTGAGTTCCATCACCGAGCGATTCAACTCGCGGCGGAACTGACGCTTGACCAATGCCGGGGGCAATTCCCAACTCGCCGACTCCGTCAAAATGCCGGCGATTTGCTCGCGGACGCGCTTTTGTTGGTAGTACCTGAGCTGGCGAACAAGTTCCCCCTTCACCCACGTGCGCAATTCTTCTTCGCTCTGGAACCCGCCGATGCTATCGAGGAACGCCCGCGTCATCTGCGGCAACACCAGACGTTTGACTTCCAATACCTCGAACTCAATTTCCACCTCTTGCCCACGGAGCGATTCCCGTTCGCAGCCGTCGCTGACCTTGACCGTGGCGGTCTTTCGGTCCCCTTCCTTCACCCCCACCATCAGCTTGTCGAAGTCTTCGAGCTTGGCGTCTTCCAGGCTCAGCGTAGGCTTGAGGCAAATCGTTTGTTCGCTGGCCGTGGCGAGCGTTTCGCCGTCCTTTTTGAACGTCAAATTGCAAACCAAATAATCGTCGAGTTCGGCGGCGCCTTCATAAGGCTCGACATGACTGAAGCGGCGGAGGACGTTCTTGAGGTGTCGCGTGATGTCTTCGTCATTATAGTCGCGAACCGGCTTCTCGAGCGAAAGCCCCTTCCACACCGGCGTTGCAAATTCCGGCCGAACCTCCAAGTCAAACTCGAACGTGAGCGGGCCATCGTCCGGCACTTCGATCGCGTCGAAATCGAAGTCTGGCTCGCTAATGGCCGAAAATTGTTGCTCTTCGTTCACCTGGCTCATGCTATCCATCAACAGCGAGCCTTTGACCTGATTCTTCATCTGGTCCTTGAAACGCGACTCGACGATCTTGCGCGGCGCCCGACCGGCGCGAAAGCCGGGAATTTCGGCCTTGGGCGACAACTCATCGAAGGCCGTCTTGAAGTAGCGGTTGATGTCTTCGCGCGCGATCGTCACCGTGACGTGCCGTTCGCAAGCGCCAATCTTTTCGACCTTAACCTCGAGCGTGAGCTTCTGCTGCTGCTCTTCGGCGCCTTCGACTTCTTCGGGGGTAGTTTCGGTGGACATAAGCCTGCGGGGGTTGAGGGAGACGATGGCGTTCCAAGGTGAACTGAAATTGCCGCGTACGGCGGCTACCTGAACGCGCGACGGCATCTACCGCCCAGCGCAACAAGAAACCGCCCTATAATCGGGGCTGACCAAGAGCGGGTGATGGGATTCGAACCCACGACAACCACGTTGGCAACGTGGTGCTCTACCAACTGAGCTACACCCGCGACAGTTTGCCGCTGGGGCGGGAAACCCTCCCGCCTGTTAAGCTTCGGTCAGCGTGAATCTCGGATTATAGGACGGTGAAACAGACGTGCAAGCCGGGTTCGCCTGAGGGCGAGCCCAGAAGCACTGGTCTTTCAAAGATACACGATATTTTCTGGCGGGGAATGCTATCGTGGATAAAAAGTCGGCCTGACACCCCGCGGCTCCGAAAAATGCGCTCGCCTCTGGCGTTTACGAACATTCCATGTCCCCGCAGTCTCCATCCCTCGAACCGCCATTGATAGCCCCTCCAGGCGGGTGGTTTCAGGTTCGCAGCGTGATGCTGGCGGTCGTGCTGTTGGCCCAATTGGCCACCATCCTCATCACCTGGCCGGTCTGGAATGTGCGCGTTGCGCCCGTGAATTTGCCGCTCCTTCCTGGGCTCGGGTTTTCGTTTGGCTGGCTGATGATCCTGAGTTTGCTCCCTGTTCTCTGGCGGCCGCGCTGGGGGGCGGCGTTACACACGTCGATCTATCTGCTCGCGTGTGTCGCCGACCAGTATCGCCTGCAACCTCAGACGGTGTCGCTCATCGTGCTATTGTGGGCGACGGTTTACGATCCCGGGGTTTGGTTCGCGCGGTACTACTTAGCGGCAATGTGGCTTTGGGCGGGGCTCCACAAAGCGTTTTCGCCTGAGTGGTTTGGCTATACCGCGTGGTGGTTTGTGCATGACGGCGGCGGGCCGGAAGATTACTACGCACTCTTTGCCTGGCTCGTGGTGATCGTCGAAATCGCGCTCGGCGTTCTGGCGGTGATGCGACCGAAGTGGGCGGCGCTGCCAAATTTGCTGATGCACCTGGGAATCTTTCTCACGCTCTCACCGCTGATACACAACTTTAACGTCAGCGTCTGGCCTTGGAACCTCGCGAGCGGCATCGTCGGCGCGTGGGTCTTGCGGCGCGCGGAGGAACTTCCTCGCCCCGCAGCGCAACATCCGGCGATACGCTACGCGGCACTCGCGATGCTGTTCCTGACGCCGGCCGGGTTCTATCTCGATCTGGTCAATCCGCATCTCGCGTTCGTCTTGTATAGCGGACAGATGCCCCGCGGAGCGCACTTGCGGGCAGGCTCCCTCGACCGCCTCGAAGGTTGGGCCGGACTCAACGTTTCGTTTCCCGATTCCCCGCGGATGTTCGTCGCCTGTTTTCGCCGCACCGCACAACCAGGCGAGAAGCTCTTCATCGGCGATCCACGGCTGGGGATTCCGGATCGCTATTTTCTCATGCGTGAGCGGGGTCAGGTCGAAGAGGTGACACGCGCGCGGTTTCTGCGTCGGGAATCGCCTGAAGAAGTCGCGGGGCTGGAAGTCGCCGATTTCAACGACGTTTGGCTGCTGCACCACGCAGGCTTTCAGGTGCAGGCCAACAAGCAGGGGCTCTACGTCTCCGCAGCGCTAGAGAATCGCGCGCTTGCGCCGCGACAGTGGCAGCGTTTGCGCGCGTTGCCGAACTTGCACGAATTAAAACTGACCAAAGTCGCGCTTTCTCCCGCCGCCGTGGAGGCCATTAGCAAATGCGAGGCGTTGGAACGACTCGAACTCACGCAGTGCACGGACGTTTCTGACGAGGTCGTCGCCCAGTTGCGCGCGGCGTTGCCCAACTGCGCCATCGTGCGCTGAGCGATTCGCTACCCCGCGCTCGAGCTCGCGCCCCCCAAGAGTTCTCGCAACCGTCGCACCGCGCGCAGATAACGCATGCTCGCGGCCGGTTCGGTAAGTTCGAGCGCTGTGGCGATCTCTTGATTGGTGAGATGCTCGTAGTGCCGCATGATGATGATCTCGGCGTCTTGATCGGCGAGCTCTGCAATCGCGGCTTCCACCCGCTGGGCCATTTCGTGCTGCGTGGCGGCGGCTTGCGGCGTGAGCTCGTTGTCGACCAGTTGCGCGGCCAGCTCGATCGACGAACGATCCATTCCCGCCGGAACGTGCATCGCTTGTTCGCGGTCGACGCTCCGCTTGGCCGACGCCCGATGCCGCCGATGGGCGTCGATGATCCGGTCCTTGGTGATCTGCCGCAGCCATAAATGGAACGGCATGGGCGGTTCGTTCACAAACTCGCGGAGCCGGCGGCTGGCTTCGACGAACACCTCTTGCACCACATCGCTCACATCCACCCGCCGCTGAATCTGCACGTCCAGCCGCATCTGCACGAGCCGCCGCACCGCATCCCGATGCTGCTCGAGCAAACGATTCATCGCCTCGGGGTTGCCGGCCTTGATGCCGAGCAGTAGTTCCTGGGTTTTGTCCGATTCTGGCCACATAGAGAAGCATTATCCGCTGGCGGAGTAGCTTCTGGCAAGGGCGAGGCGAGTAAGCTGAAGGTGTCGGCGGTGAAGTTGCGGCTTCGTGGGATTTTGGTGCTTGGGATTTGGATTTTCTGGTCGAATTTCTCGACTGCCACAGCCCCCTCCTACCCCTTACAATACACCTATGTCCAAACCTCCCACGCTCGAACAATTCCAAGGCTGCCTGATCGGTCAGGCGGTCGCGGATGCGCTTGGCGCGCCGTGGGAAGGAATGCCGGGAGATTTGCTGGCGGAACTCGGACCCGCGGAGCGCATTGTCGCCCACGTCGAGCAGCGAGAATTGCGTTACACCGACGATACGCAGATGATGATCGGCGTTGTCGAGACGCTGCTGGCTCACGGCACGATTGATGTCGACGCGCTCGCCGCCGCCTTCGCGGAGAACTACGATCCCGCGCGTGGTTACGGAAGCGGCGCGCGCCAGATCATCAGCGCGATTGGCGCAGGGGAAGATTGGCGATGCCTGGCCGCGACGATCTTCAACGGCGAGGGCTCGCTCGGCAACGGCGCGGCGATGCGCGTCGCTCCCCTAGGCGTATTGTTTTCGCATGATCTTGAACGGGTCGTCGCCGAAGCGGCGCGCAGTTCGGCGCCAACGCACACGCATCCGATCGGCATCGACTCCGCGCGTTTGCTGGCCGTGGCGGCCGCGCTTGCGGCGCGAAGCGCGCGCAAGCGATTCAAGCGCGGCGAGTTTCTGGAAGCGCTCCTTTCCTACGCCGAAACGGATGAGTTCCAGTGGCAGATCGACCACGCGCTGCAACTCGAGCCGTTCGAGTCGCTCATCGCGTTTGGCAATTCTGTCGAAGCCCATCGCTCGGTGATGACGTCGATCGTCTGCTTCTGCGACTCGCCGGACGACTACAGCGCTGCAATCTGCCGCGCGCTCGGTCAAGGAAACGACGCCGATACGCTCGCCGCCATGACCGGCGCTCTGGCCGGTGCGCGGTTGGGCCTGGCCAAAATTCCCACTCAACTCGTGCAATGCCTGGAAGAAGGCGAACAGGGGCGGAGCTATCTGCTGATCCTGGCCGAACGGTTGTGGCAGTTGGCGAAGCGCGGGTAGCGCTGGCGTTTTGGCCCGCGGCGCGTTGCGATTCGTCGCGACGCTCGCTAGAGTGAACAAGAGATTGCTGCGTTGCCACAATAAGGAGCCGACGATGAATTCCCAATCGATATTCCGCGCATGTTTATGGGGCGTGGTGTGCATCGCAAGTTGCTGTACGGTGGCCGAATGCCTCGCGGCCGAGGATGCGAAACCGGCCGAAGTCAAGCAGCAGGCACTCGCGTGGCTGGATGAGTTCGCCAAGGAAGAAGTCCTCTTCAGCCAGAAAGATTTGGAGAAGTTGCGCGCGAAGGTGGCGTCGATGTCGGACGAGGAAGCCGCCGCGTGGTGGAAAAAATCGGCCCAGGAGCGCGAACTGCTCGATAGCGAGCAGTGGCAGGAGACCCGCGATTGGCTGCGCGAATTCTTGAAAGTGCAAGCGATTTATAGCGACGAGCAAATTCGCTATTTTCAATCCGAAGCCTTCGCGAAAGCGGTCAAGTCGCCACGCGAGTTGAAGGACATCATGGCGGAGATTACCGCGCGTCGTAAGGCCCTCGCCGCCGGCGCGCGACAGAGCGCCCAGACGCGCGCGCAACTCGTCGCGACGATCGAAGCTTTCAACCAGGAGCAAGTTCAAGCGCGCGAAGCACGGGTGGCCCAAACTCCACCGCTCCCCTCCGTCCCCGCGCCGGCCATCGTGCGCCAGCCGGAAGCACCGTACAACGAACCGCTCGTGACCTCGCTCGATGTAGCGCGGTGGTCCGTGTTGCGGAGCATTTTTCCGCGCTGGTAAACTTTGCAGCCAGCGCCGCCTGTAACGCTGGAATGGCTTTTGCGTTCACGGCATTACCACGACGCAATCTACACGCCGCGGCTCTCGCGCTGCGCTGTTTGTTCCTTTGCGGCGCGCGGTTGTCCGCTTCCGCACAGTCGCGTTCGCACGGCGGCATTGCTAGCGCGCGACGCATTCTAAGGCGGCTTCCCGAGTTGTGTCGCGCGGCCGAATTCTCCCGCTGCGGCACGTTGTTTGCTTCTTAACTAAGGGGAGCCTGTAACTCGCGCACGGAAAGGGAGGTGGATCATGTTTGCCACACGACCGTTGCGAATGGAATTGGAATTGTTGAAATGGTTGGCGCTCTTCATCCTCGCTGCCATCACGGCCATGTTGTTGCTCAACTCGGCCGGCGGCGTCACGCTACCCAAGGCGCCGCTCCTCTTGCCTGAGCGAGTCGCGAGCGACGCGCAACCGCTGGCGGTCATGCCTCCGGCGGACCCAAACGTGCGGTTGTGGGAAATCATCAAACTGCAGACCGCTGGCCAGGCCGAAGCAGCGCTCGCAGCCTGGAAGGATGTCACGCTCCCTCCGCAAACGGAAGTCTGGCGGCAAATCTGCATGGCCGCCGCGAATTTGCAACTCGGGCAAGCGGATGCCGCCGCGGAACATCTGGCGACCGCGCTCGCCTTGGAACCGCACAATCCGCTGGTGCATTACTACACGGCGATTCTGCGTCTCGATCAAGCGCAGCACGCGCCAGAGTGGTACGACGCGATCGGCGGCGACCTGATCCAGCTCGCGGTCTATCGACCCCGGCAAGTCGCGCCCAACACGCGGGGCATGTATCAGTTGCATGCGATGATGGAGTTTGAGCAGGCGATCGAACTCGCGGGGCATCTCGATCCGGCCATGGCGCTCGCGCTGCCGGATTACCGCACGCCTGCGACCGTCCCGGTCGTCACCGTGGCCGATCTTCTGAAGGCGCTCGGCGCTGAGAAGTTCGTCGGCCAGTCGCACAACATGCTAGGCGCAATGTGCCTTGAGCGGGAAGCGCTCGACCTGGCGGAGACGCATATGGATGCCGCGGACGAAGCAGGCGTGTGCGTGGTGTTTGGGTATCGAGAATTAGGCGCCGCGTATGAAACGCAAGGCCGCTACAACGACGCTGCCCGCGCTTTTCTCAAATCGATTGGTCATGAAGGGGGCGTTATCCGGCCAATGTGGCGGTTCCTGGAAAATGTTGGCAACGCCGTTACTCAATAGATGAATGGGCGGCGTTGGGCGTGCTGGCGCCGCGGGTCTGGCAACGTTCGCTAAACCCCAGCGCCGCGCGCCACTGGTTGGTTGCTTCGCAACCAAAGACGCGAATGTCCATTCGCACGCTAGCACGGTTCGCGCGCCGCATTTTCCCGCCACTTCGGGGTGGTCATCGCTGAAAAGCCCGCCTTCAAAGTAGATTCACCGTAACTTGCGGCTGGCCGCGGGTCATATAGGTTCGTGGCGGTTGCGCGGCGGTTTTCTTTCCCGAAGCCCGCGAAGCGGCTACACTGGGAGTAATTGGAACAGACTCTCTGGCGACCACGCTATGCCTTCGCCTGCCCCGCAGAATGCGCAACGCAATGCGGCCGGCCCGCCGCGCGAGACCAGCCAACTGGTCGCGCTCGATGTGGCCCCGCTCAGCCCCAGCGCCGGCCCATTGCCGGAGATGCTGTTTCTCGATGTGCGCTCAAGTGCGCCGCTGCCGGATTTGGAGCAGATCGCCGCCGCTGGCATGGCGGTCGCGGCGGACATCGCCCGTCAACCAACGGCGGCCAGCGGCACGTTCTGGCTCGATGGGGACGCGCTGTTGTGCGCTTGTCCCGATTGCGGCGCGCCGATGTCCGTGCGGTTGTGGCTGATGATCGCCGATTGTTGGCGGTGCGGCATTAGCATCGAACTCTCGCAGCAGCAGGAAGCCGAAGCGCTGCGGCTCTTGCAACAGCGGGAAGAGGCAATGCGGCAGCAAGCGTCTTCTAACGCGGTCGATAAGGCCAGGCCCCAGCCCACGGCGCGACCGTCGTCGCCAGAAGCGCGCCCCGCGCGCGCCCCTGCGGCGAATATGCAATCAACGATGGCGGACACGATGCCATCCACAGCGCCGCCGATCCCGTCGCCCGGCCCTTCACCCCAACGCGAGAAGACGAGCCCGCATCCGCAAGCGCGACCGTCCACGACGCCGCGCGATCGCTGGGCGCCGATTCCTGAACGTGCGCGCCGCCGTAGCCAGGTATTAGCGCCGCCGACCCAAACGACCGAGCTCACCGTCGTGGGCACCACCGGCGTTTGGCTGCGCGCTGCGTTTCGCGACATGCCGGCCTGGTTCATCAGCCTGATTGTGCACCTTGTGCTACTGACGCTTCTGGGCTTGATCACGTTTGGCGAAGAGGAAGATAACTTCATCGTCCTCTCTTCCAGCATCAGCAGTCGCGTGCGGAGCGAAGGGGATAACCCCGCAGACAAGCTGGCGAAAGAGGTCGTGTTCGACTTGCCGATCCCGGACCAGGTCAATGCCGAAGATCCGCAAACGCGCGAGGTGCTCGTGCGGGCCGATCAAGACGCCCGCGAACTGCGGATCGATGCGGATGCGGTGGATCCGCAGTTGCCGAATCTGGAAGAGGTGAAGAGCCAGATCGGCAAGGGGGGCTCGACCCGTACGCCGCTGGCCGCGCGCGATCCGCGCGTGCGGGTGGAGATGGTCAAGCAAGAAGGGGGCACGACGCTGACGGAAGCCGCTGTCGCGCGCGGGTTGCGGTGGATCGCGCTCAACCAACATCACGATGGCCACTGGTCACTTTCCAACTTGCCCCATTCCAGTGGCGGGCAGGGGCAAATCCAAAGCGACACGGCGGCGACTTCGCTGGCGCTGCTCCCGTACTTGGGCGCGGGGCAGACGCACCTGGTGGGGATGTATAAAGACAACGTCTCCCGCGGCCTGCGGTGGCTGATTTCGCAGCAAAAGGAAGATGGCGACCTGCGCGGCAATTCGCAAGGCAACGCCGGCATGTACGCGCATGGCCAGAGTGCGATCGTCCTCTGCGAAGCCTATGGCATGACGCACGACGAAGCGCTCCGCGGGCCGGCCCAGCGGGCGCTCGACTTCATCGTGGCTGCGCAGCACTCCGGCGGCGGCTGGCGCTATCGCCCCGGCGAAGCCGGCGACACGAGCGTGGTGGGCTGGCAGCTAATGGCCTTGCAAAGCGGGCGCGCCGCGGGACTGGTCGTGCCGGCGGCCACGTTCGAGAACGCCAGCCATTTTCTGGATACGGTGGCTTCGAAGGACCAATCGCGTTATGCCTATCTGCCGCACAACGGCCCGACGAACGTGATGACCGCCGAAGCGCTCCTCTGCCGCATCTATCTCGGCTGGAAGAAGGATGAGCCCGGACTCGCAGGCGGCATCAACTGGCTGCTCGAGGAATATCTACCGTCACGAAACGACCCCGACATCTACTACTGGTATTACGCCACGCAGACGATGCATCACTATGGCGGTCCCGAGTGGAATCGCTGGAACCTGCACATGCGCGACGTGCTCGTCGCTTCGCAGGAGAAGTCGGGTAAGAACGCCGGCAGTTGGTCGCCGGTTGGCCGCCACGCGAGTGAAGGCGGGCGGCTCTATATGACGGCGCTCTCGGTCTGCACGCTGGAGGTCTACTACCGGCATCTCCCCGTATTCCGCCAGCTCGATATCGACTAACCCGCGGGGTTAGTAGACGAATTCGGCGGAGAAGTTCAAGCCTTGCACCCAGTAGTCGTTGGTGCCGAGGAACGTCGGCGGAGCCGGCGTCGCGGGGCCGACGATCGGGCCGGGAATCTGCGTGGGGTTGACCCGATTGTCAAAGACCTGCCCGGCGGTCACGATTTCCGACCAGTAGATGAACGAATAACCAGCGCTGAACGTCCAGTTGTTTGTGAGCCGATAGCCGAAGTTGATCTTGGCTTCCGGAATGAACACCAGTTCGTCATTCTCGTACGTGCCGATGTTGGTGGGCTGCGTGTAGAGTCCGCCCAGCGTCGTGTCGGAAGTTCCGGCCACCGGCGTATTGGTCGTAAAGCCATTGATCGTGGCGGTCTGATGCATGTTGCCGACGCCGCACTTGCCGAGCATCTTCACCGTCCAGGGGCCACGATCGACATAGGCCAAGAAGCCGACCGAACCGCCGTGGAACTCATTGTGGACGTCGAAGATATCGGTCACGTCGAAGTTCGAGTTCGGAATGCCGGCCACGTCGTCGTAATTCGCATTGATCGACAGCGAATCATCCACGCGCGAGAACTGATAGCCGCCGATGGCGTCGACGCGGAAGCAACTGTCCGCGCAGATCAACTTGCGGAGATAGACGTCGGCCCCCAGGATATCGTTCTGTGAACTGATGTTGATGCGGCCATTTTGGGTCACGCCAGGAAAATTGACGAGCAAGGCGTCCGGCATACTGGTCGCGGAATTTAAATACGGCATGGCCAGAATGTCGTTCTGGGTTTGCGCGGGGCTTCTATAGCCGACGTCATCCTGTCCGAGCGCGAAGAAGCTCCCCGCGATGCCGACCTGCTGCTCGGGGCCGAGCCAGCGTCCAAACCAGATCCGCCCGCCTGCCTGCGGGTTATCCTCGTAGTTATCGTTGCCAAACAGGATCCGCGTCGAATCGAGACCGAGGACGCCGGCGTTGGCTTGCAAGGTGTTCGGCAAGCTCGTAGTGACCAGCGGCGGCAGCGCGCGACTCTTGCGCCACCACAATAAGCCTTCGGCTTCCACAAACCACATTCCAGGATCAGCGCACGGATCACACACGTCGCAAGCGTCGTTGCACGCATCGCAGTCGTCCGTGAGCGACGCCGAGGTGAGATTGCTGGCGTTGTTGTTGACGATGGTGCTGCTGTTAGCCGCCTTGTTGTACGACGCGTGGCTGTGCGTCGAAACCGCGCTGCCCGGCTCGGGCGCGGTGTATTCGTCGCCGGCGTAGTACCGACTGTTGCCAATTTTTTGCTGCGCTTCCGCGGGAAGAAGCGTGCACGCGCTCACAAAGAGCGAAGCCAAGGCGGCGGACAACCAATGTCGGCTGTTCATACGGTAACATCCCTTGCGCTGGGTTCTATAAAGGGGAAGCCGGCAGGTGGAGGGGAAGCTGCAAGCGGGAAGCAGTTCCGCCCCAGGCGGACGTTCAGTTGGTAGTGACAATTCCGGCCACACTTCTTTTGTCGGATGCCCCGATCCTGAGAATCCAATCAATTCCGCCGGCTAGCACCACCATTTTGGATCAAGCGGCGGTCGCAGAGGGCCCGAAGATGATGCAAACCCCATCCGTTCGTTCCCCGGTATCCGCAAGCGGCGTGCCAGCACCGTACCGGTAAACGAACCTGGACCCAGACAACATGCATCGCACGATCTTACGCAACTCGCTGGCCTTGGCGCTGGCGCTCGCCGCCGGACTGGCCCGCGCGGACGAGCCGGACACGTTCCGCATCACTGACGACCCAGCGGCATACGTCGCTCAGAACGAAGATCCACTCCCCGAGGGAACGCTCCCTCCGGTCGAAGTTCGCCCCGAACCGGATGCACCCGCGCCGGCGCTCGATAATCAAGGCGGCGATTTCGGCGACCCGTTCGACCTGCCCGATACGTTTCCTTCGCTTTCACAGCAAATCTTCAACGATGTCGGTGGCATCTCGCGCGGCATTCCGCGATCCATCTTCGATGACGATCGCAACGCGACCATTATCGACCGCGAAACGATTCGCGAGAAGCAAGCAGCCACAGTCATGCAGGCGTTGCAATACGAGCCGAGCATCCTGGTGCAACAAACAGGCCGGGGGCAACTGTCGCCATTTATTCGCGGCATGACAGGCCAGCAGATTCTGGTGATGGTCGACGGCGTGCGGGTCAATACGTCGATCTTGCGCTCGGGGCCCAATCAATACACTGCGCTGTTCGATCCCGGTTCGATCGAGCGGATCGAAGTGGTTCGCGGTTCGCAATCGGTGCAATGGGGCGGAGACGCGCTCGGCGGCGTGATCAACATCATCACCCGCGGCGCGAGTTACCAGCGCGGCGACTACACCGGCGGTAACTTCATTCAGTATCTCAGTTCAGCCGACGACGGCACCTATAGCCGCGGAAGTGTGGAAGGCTGGGTTGGCAAACACGGCGTGTTCACCGGCGGCAGTTATCTCGACAACGATAATCTTGATCGGGGCGGCGGACTCGGACCGCAACCGGGAACCGAGTACAGCCAGTACGCGGCGGACATCAAGTACAATTACATCATCGGCGATGACGATATGATCACGGTGCTGTTTCAGCACTTCGAGCAGGAAGATGTGCCGCGCAGCGATCGCTTCGCGCCGTTTGTGCAGCAGAACAATCCCAATGCCAAGCCGCGCCCCACCTACTTTGACCCGCAACAGCGCGACCTCTTGTATTTGCGCATGCACGGCAACGGCTACAACGCATTCTACGACAGCTATGCCCAAACGGTCTCTTGGCAGCGCAACAAGGAAGGGAATCAGGAACTTTCCGGCACGCAGTTGACGGTCGGTGAGTTCGATGTGAGCACGTTCGGTTACACGCTCACGCTGACCAAGGATCTCGACCAGTTTGGCATCCTTAGTTATGGCGGCGACTATTACTACGATAATATCGATGCTTCGCGCGAGCGGCGGGCGAATCCCAATGCGCCCTTTGTGCCGCGCGATCCTGCGTATCCCGATGACTCCCGTTACGATCGGGCAGGCGGCTATGCGAGCTGGGATCTGCAAGCGACCCAGCGACTCAATGTGAACGCCGGCGTGCGTTTCGAGAACATCAACGCGCATGCCACGCCCAACGTGGTCATCGACGGCACGCCTACGCTGTACACGTTCGACCGCACCTATCAAGACTGGATTGGCAGCGTCGGTTTCGTGTACGAAGTCGATCCCGTCGTGAACTTCGTGGGCGGGGTGTACGAAGGTTTTCGCGCGCCCAACATCGACGACCTCACGGCGGACAAGACTTTTTTGCAAAACGCCGTCACGGTCCCCACGCTGGGCGGGCTCAATGTGCAACCGGAGCATAGCCTGACGTATGAAGTCGGCCTCAAGCTCGATGCGCCGCGCCTGCGCGGACAAGTCTATCAGTGGTATACGAATCTGGACGACTACATCACGCGCTTCGCAGACGCGAACAATGTCGTCGTGTACGGGAATGGGGACGCGCAGTTGCACGGCACGGAACTCGCCGGCGAGTTTCTGCTGGATCCCCAGTGGAGCCTGTACGGCAACGCCTGGTACACGTGGGGCCGCGATACACGTAACGGCGGTCCTTACCCCCGGATTCCGCCGACGCAAGGCGTGCTGGGACTCCGGTGGCGGGCGGAAGACCGACTCGCGTATGCCGACTTGTTCACGTGGATGGTCGCGGACTTCGATGCCGATCGGTACACCAACTTCAACGATGCCCGCTTCCCGACCAATGGCCAGCCAGGCTATGCGACGCTGAACCTGCGGCTGGGACGGACGTTCGGCCAACACGAGAACCATCGCGTGAGCCTGTCGCTGATGAACATGACCGACAAGTATTACCGCGTGGTCGGCTCCGGCGTCGATGGCGAAGGCTTCAACGCCATTTTGGGATACGAGTTCTTGCAGTAGGATAAACGGCTTCGATCCTCTTGGGAAACAAGCCGCATGCCCCCACCACTCGATTCGATCAACGATGCGCGCTCGCCTGCTCGTCAGGCGGCGCGGGCGTCGATCGTGGCGCCAATGGCCGCGATGCTCATCAATTTGCTCGCCGGGCAATGGATGGGGGATGGGGAAGGGGACGCGGCGAAGTTAATCAACCTCGTCGGCGGCAGCATCTCGTCGCTGCTCATTCTCGCCGGCGTTGTGCTGGGAATCGTGGGAATGGTTGGCGGACTGCGGCGGCGTTCCCACGACACCGCGATGATCGCCGGCCTAGGGCTGTTTCTCAGCGGCGGCTATCTGATTCTGACGATCTGGGTGATTGTGTTTCTCCGCGGTTAGGTTGCCTCTACGTCGGCGCGCGGCGGCAAGTTATGATGGCGGTAGGCCTGGTCTGTTTCTCGCCCGCACGTACGAAACTGTCGAGTTGGCATGTCGCATCTCTTAATCATCGATGACGAACCGTCGATCTGCTGGGGGTTGAAGAAACTAGGGGAAAGTCTGTCCCTCTCGTGCGACACCGCCGCGAGCGCCGAGGAAGGGCTGAAAAAAGCAGCCCAGACGACGCCGGACGCCGTGATTTTGGACGTGCGGCTTCCGGGGATGGATGGGATCAGCGCGATGCAACAGTTGCAAGCGCTGGCCCCTGCTGCGCCGATTGTCGTCATTACGGCGCATGGCGATCTCAGTACGGCGGTGGAAGCGGTGCGCCGCGGCGCGTTCGATTATCTGGCGAAGCCGTTCGCGCTCGATCAAGTCGAGCGCGTGCTGCAGCGAGCGCTGGAATCGCGCCGCCTTCAACAAGCCCAGCCGCTGGCGCCGGTGGTGGCCCGCGAGGTCTCGCTGGATGGGCTCATCGGGCGCTCGCCGGCGATGCAGGAAGTCTTCAAGCGCGTGGCGCTCGTCGCCCCGTCGGAAGCCTGCGTGCTGCTGGCAGGCGAAAGCGGGACCGGAAAGGAACTTCTCGCGCGGGCGATCCATCGTTATAGCGCGCGCGAGGCGGGGCCGTTCGTGGCGGTCAACGTCGCGTCGCTCAGTTCGTCGCTGGCCGAGAGCGAACTGTTTGGACATGTGCGCGGCGCGTTCACCGGGGCGGAAGAGGCGCGGGCTGGTTTGCTCGAACAAGCCGATGGCGGGACGCTGTTTCTCGACGAAGTCGCCGATATTCCGCTCCCCACGCAGGTCAAGTTACTGCGGGCGCTTGAACATGGCGAGATTTTACCGGTTGGCGGCACGCGCGCGGTGACCAGCAACTTCCGCGTGGTTTCGGCCACGCACCAAAACCTGCGCGCGTGCGTCGCCGGCGGCAGTTTTCGCCACGACCTTCTCTACCGATTGTGCGCGATTGAAATTGAACTCCCGCCGCTTCGGGCGCGGGGAGCGGATGTGCGTGAACTCGCCGAGTTTTTCGCCCACCAACTGCGGCGCGAGGCGACGCAATCTGTTTCCTTCACGCCGGGGGCGTGGGCCGAGATTGAACGTCGCCCGTGGCCGGGAAATGTACGCGAACTCCGCAACGCGATCGAACACGCGCTCATTCTCGCGCATGGTGAAGCGATTCGCGCTGAACACTTGCCCCCGGCGCTCTGGGCAGCAGAACCGAACTCCGCCTCGCCCGCAGGCGACGCCGCCCAACTTGTGGAACTCGTGGAGCGCTGGACCGAGGCGCAGCTCGCCGCCGGGGCGAGTCCCACGGAACTCTACGAGCAATTCTTAAACGTCGTCGAACCGCCGTTGTTAGCGGCGGCGCTGCGCAAACATCTGGGGCAATGCGCCGCGGCGGCGCGTGTGCTGGGAATGCATCGCACGACGCTGAAAAAGAAGCTCGCTCAATACGGGATCGAGTTCGAGCCGTAATGGCTGGCGACGCGTAGCCGCATGAATACCGTTCGCCACGCCTGTCCCTGGGCCTGTGGTGTTTTGGCAACATGCCAGGCGCTCTTGAGATTTAACGTAGAGTTTACCTGATTGCGGCGAAACGGCCGTAACTCCCGCCCACCTGTCGCTTAACGCCGCGGGGCTTCGCTGCTGCGGAAAACCGCCCAAACTTCGGCCCTGGGATTGCACTTCAAGCGCACTCGTCGCAGTCTCACGCTCAACTTACTCCCTGGCCGTCAACTATGGTTGAAATCCTTGAACTAAGCCGCATCGAAGAACTCGCGGACTTTCGTTCCGCCTGGCACACGCTGCTCGCGACAACGCGGGGAGCGTCGTTTTTTCAAACGCTGGAGTGGCTCGAGGTCTATTGGAAGCACTACGGCCGCCATGAAAAGCTGCGCGTGTTGATCGTGCTGGATGGCGCGCAGCCGATGGGCATTGTGCCGCTGGTCGTCACCCGCGAGCGGACGCGGCTCGGCAAACTGCGCACGCTCACTTACCCGCTCCACGATTGGGGCTCGTTCTACGGTCCCATCGGGCGCGATGCCACGGCCACGCTCACCCTGGCGATGCAGCACGTGGCGCGTACGCGGCGCGATTGGGAACTGCTCGACTTTCGGTTCGTCGAGCGCGACGGCATCGATGTCGCCCGCACCCCCGCGGCGCTGGAGGCCGCTGGACTGGACGCTTACGAATCTTCTTGGAAAGAAGCCGCCCTGCTGGACATGACCGGCGGCTGGCCGGCGTATTGGGCTTCGCGCGATCACAAGTTCCGCAACAACGTGCGGCGTTTTCAAAGACGCCTGGCGGAGCTGGGCGAGGTCGAACATATTCGCTATCGTCCGCGCGGCGAAGCGCATGGCGAAAGCGATCCGCGCTGGGACTTGTATGACGCCTGCGTCGCTGTCGCGCGCCGGAGTTGGCAGGGACAGTCGTCCAACGGCACCACATTGTCACACGAGTCGGTGCGCGATTTTCTGCGCGAAACGCACGCAGTCGCCGCACGCTTGGGCTGCGTCGACTTGAACCTCATTCAGGTCAACGGCCAACCGATCGCGTTTGGCTACAACTACGTCTACAATCAGGCTCTGGTCGGGCTCCGCATCGGCTACGATCCCAAGTTCGCCAAGGCCGGCGTCGGCAACTTGCTGTACCACTACACGTTTGAAGACAGCTTCCAGCGGGGTGATGCGCAGTTCGACATCGGCGTCGGCTCGCTCGAAGTGAAACGCTGGTGGTGGACGCACACGGTTCCGAGCTACCGCTACACCCACTATCCGCTCGGCGCGCCGCGCGCGCAACTCTTGCGCCTCAAGCACTGGCTCTTCGGCAGCCGCGTGCGCAACGAAGTCCCGCTCGCGGAAATGCATGTCGCCGGATAAGCTCGTAGCGAGAGGGCTGGATGCTGCGCTGTGGCTTACCACAAAGATTCTTCTGGACCCCATCCAGCTCGCCTGGATGGTGAACCAGATGGTGAGCTAACTGCGTTGCCGCTTCGTATTCCTTACGCCGGTAGCCCACAGGACTTCTTCACCATCGGGGCGAGCCCGATGGGGTCGTGATGTTGGTGCGTCTTGCCATTAGCTCACCAACTTGCTCACCATCCGCACAAGGCGGATGGGATCGTGGTATCGCAATCTTGTCGATCGGGTGCCCTATTCGCGGTCCAGCGCGCCACGGTCAATTATGTTGCCGTCGTTGCGCTGGAACAAATTCATCAGCACCTGAGGATCGACGTTCTCGGAGATGACGCGGACGGAACCATCCGCAAACGCCGCCAAGAACATGCCGGGCCGCAGGCCCACAATGCCTTGGAGCGGATGCTTGGGATTGGGGGTCAGGTCCGCTGGCTTGGTCCATTCGACGGCGCTGTCGTCGTTGGCTTCCACCACGGCGATGGTGTTGGAAGTCCCATCTCTGACACTCGCCATGTCCACGCCACCGGTGCGACCATTGGCGCCCTTGCCAGGGGGCGCGAAGATTCCCTTCTCGCCGGCGATGCCAAGATAGACCGTCTTGCCCGGCGCGGCCGCGCTGTTGGGCGAACGATACACCTCTGGCATCTTGGCGATTAGCTGTCGGTTGTGTTCGCTGTCCCACGGTTCATCCAGATGGAACTGCTCATACAGTGCTTGCTGCTCGATGAAGGGCAAAATGTAAACCCGCCAACTGAGTAACGGTTTGCCGTCTTTGTCCGTGGAATAAGCTGGCGGGAAGGAATTAAATGTGGAGTGATGGTTATGCATGGCGAGCACGATCTGCTTGAGATTGTTCACCGATTGCATGCGTCGCGCCGCTTCGCGCGCGGCTTGCACCGCAGGCAGCAACAGCGCCACGGCGATCGGCGCCGTCGCGCCCAAATTCAGCGTCGGGAACGTCTGGCGCGACTGCGTTTCCAGCCCGTCCTCCACGCGGCGCGTGACCGTGATCCCCGGGCGCAAGTGGCGATAAATCGAACGCCCGGAAGGGAACGTCGAGAAGTCGAAGATCGGCTCGGCGGGGGGCCGCCCGCGTCCGTGAAGGTTGGCTTCGTTCATCGCCGCCATCATCATCGGCCCCAGCAACGTCACATAGCTGTAAGCCGCTTCGAACAAGCGCGAAGAGTCCTGATAGCTAATCGCCAAAATTTTGCCATCGCCGGCGAATGCCTTTTGAAACTCCTGGCTTGCGAAGAGTCCGCGTTCTTGCGGTGAGGCGCCCAGTTGCGACTTGATCGCTTGCGGCGACAGGGCGATGACCAAGCGCCCTTCGGTCACACACCACGCAGGCATCACCGGCATGCCGGGGAGCGTCACCAACTGGATCGTGTGCGCGCCGAATTGCCGCGACTCGATGCGCGGCAGGCCTTGTTCCGGCGGCGCGTCGGCGAGCATTCCGGCAATGCGCTTTTGCAAGGTGGCTAGTGTGCCGGGGTCGCGCACTTCCACGGTGGCGACAAAGCCCATCCAGCCATCGGCCGGCGAGGCGGAGATCGTCCACACGTCCCCCAGCGCCGGTAGCAACTCTCCCTTGAGCCCCATGCCGAACTGCTGGCGGAACCCTTGTTCCAACTCGTCGAGCCCAGAGGCGCCTTCGGGCGACAGGGCGGCAATGACTTCCGCGATTTGATAAACGCGCGAGGCGTTGAGGGAAAACGCGGTGGCGAAGGTCGCGTCTTTGGGAACGAAGCCCAGCTTGTCCGCGGTGATCCCTTCGCCAGCGAACAGCTTTAGGAAGCCGCGCGGCTCCCCTTCGATTCCGATGAACGTGCGGCTGAGCATCCCGTCCTGGTCAAGCCCCGTGGCCATTTGAATTTCGCCCAGTTGCATTAAGCCTAGTTCTTCCGCCATCCGTTGCGCGTCGGGACCGGCCAGGGGCAGGAGCGTCTTCACAAGCTGGGGCGTGTTGATGTACGACAAGCTCGCGCGGCGCTCGACCGGCAAGCGTTCGCTGAGCGCCGTGAGCCACTGCGGAACTTTTTTCGCCTTGAGTCGCTCGACCATCCCTTCGACCGAGTCTTTGCCAATGCCTATGAGGACAAACCGCCCCGCGGCGCCAATCGTCACCTCCGTATCGAGCGGGCCCTCGGCAATCGCAAAGCGCTGCATCTTCATCGCGCCGATCATCACTTCTTGCGGGCGAAGGTCTTCCGAAGTCAGCACCTCCACAAGCCCCGCGGCAATGCCATTCGCCTCGCGGCCGGCATCGATCAGAAGCCCCGCCTGAATATCGACCTGCTCTTTAGAGACTTTGAGTCGAGAAGCGAAAATGGCCGTCGAGCGCGTGAGGAGCGTTTTTGCCCAGACCGGCCCCAGCTTTGCGAGTTGTTGCGCTTTGGGATCGTCGTTTTCCGCCGAGAATTGCTGGAGCGCTCGGCCGACTGCAAGTTCCACTTCGTCGGCAAACGCCTGAACTTCCGGCTCGGCGAGTAGTTGCTCGGTGTGGTTGGCGCTTTGCGGGTTCGGCGCCGCCATGCTGCTCCACGTAGCGTAGAATAAGCACTCGGCCGGCGCGACCTGTTGCATGGCCGGATGCTCTGGCTCCGGCGGAATCCCCAGCGGGATGCCAAAGCCGCCGAGAAACATGAGAAGTACGAGAGTTGATTCCACCAGACCCATGCCCATTGCCATAATGAGTGCTCCTTGAATTGGCGTCGTGCTGCGATTTGCGAGAAGAGATGCTTGAAAGCCACTCGCCCCTTAGCATAGCGAGAGAACGGGCCACTGGCGAATCCCGTTGAGAAAAACCTTGAGAAAAACAGCGCTGCGTGGCAGCTATAACCTACTGAACTGCTGGCATTTACTTCCGAGAAGAAACTTGTGAGTCGCATCATGGCCACTTTATCTGCTGAGCGTTTCGTCGGCTGTTTACTCGGCCTGGCCGTGGGGGACGCCGTAGGCACCACCGTGGAGTTTGCCTCGCCGGGCAACTTCAAACCGGTGACGGACATGGTCGGCGGCGGGCCGTTTAGGCTTGCGGCGGGCGAGTGGACCGACGACACCTCACTGGCGCTTTGCCTGGCGGAAAGCCTGGCGGAGCGCGGCGAGTTCGATCCAATCGACCAACTCGAAAGGTATGTTCGCTGGTGGCAGGAAGGATATTGGAGCAGCAACGGAAGATGTTTCGACATTGGCAACGCGACGCGCTACGCCTTGGCGGAGTTTCGGAGATCGCCTGCGCCGTATTGCGGACAAACCGCTCCCCACGCGGCGGGCAACGGCTCGCTGATGCGTCTGGCGCCGGTCCCCATGTTCTTCGCCGACGATCCGCCGCTAGCGATTGAAAAGAGCGGCGAATCTTCGCGCACGACCCACGGCGCGAAGACCTGCATCGATGCGTGTCGGTACTACGGCGGCTTGATCGTCGGCGCCTTGCATGGGGTTAGCAAGGCGGAACTGCTTCGCCCGTTCTTCGCTCCCTCGCCTAACTACTGGCAGCAGCAACCGCTGTGTCGTGAAGTTGCCGAGGTCGCCGGCGGTTCGTTTCGCCCCAATTCGCCGCCGGAAATTCAAGGGAGCGGTTATGTCGTCCGCTCGCTGGAAGCCGCGCTGTGGGCGTTTGCCAACAGCGATAACTTCCGCGACGGATGCTTGCTGGCCGTGAATCTCGGCGACGACGCCGATACCACGGCCGCCGTGTATGGCCAAATCGCCGGGGCGCATTATGATGTCAGCGGCATTCCAGAAGCGTGGCGCACGCGCGTGGCGCGGGGCGCGGAGATTGAACAACTCGCCTTGCGTTTGTGGAGGCGGCACGCTTAACTTCCTGTTCGAGAGTCGGCTCCCTTTCGCTGGCCACCCTGAGGTTGTTCCCACTGATGATCACACCGAGTGACATTACCGCCGCCCGCACGCGCTTGGCCGGAGGCGTGGTGAACACGCCGTGTCCGGTTTCCATTCCGCTCTCCGAGTTGTGCGGCGCCGAGGTCTATTGCAAGCTGGAGTACTTGCAACGAACCGGGAGTTTCAAGGAACGGGGCGCGCGCAACGCGCTGCTTCTGCTGGACCCTGCCGCCAAACAGCGCGGCGTGATTGCCGCTAGCGCCGGCAATCACGCGCAGGCACTCGCCTATCACGGCCAACTGCTCGGCATCAAGGTCACGGTGGTGATGCCGGAGTTTGCGCCTCTTATCAAGCGCACCAACTGCCACAATCTCGGCGCGCGGGTGATTCTCTCCGGCGAGACGTTTGCCGAAGCTCGCGAGTACGCGCAAACACTCGCGCAGCAAGAGGCTTTGACCTACATCCACGGCTTTGATGATGCGGCCGTAATTGCCGGGCAAGGGACGCTGGGGCTGGAAATCCTGGAAGCGGTGCCGGACGCCGACGCGGTGATTGTGCCGGTCGGCGGCGCGGGGCTGATCGCCGGCGTCGCGCTCGCGGTGCATGGCGTGCGGCCCCAAACGAAAGTGATCGGCGTGGAATCGGTGGCGACCGCGAGTTTCTCCGCGGCGTTGCAAGCAGGCCACCCGGTTGCGATTGAATGTCAGCCTTCGCTGGCGGATGGCCTGGCGATCTCGCAGGTCGGGGCCCATGCGTTCGAGATTGCCAAAGCGTATGTCGCGCAGGTGGTGCAAGCGACCGAACCGCAAATCGCGCTCTCGATCTTGCGACTCATGGAGCTGGAAAAAGCGGTTGTCGAAGGGGCAGGCGCGGCGTCGCTCGCGGCGCTCTTGTCAGGAAAATTGCCGGAACTTGCCGGGAAGAAGGTCGTGCTCGTATTGTGCGGCGGAAATGTCGATCTCACCGTGCTGCACCGACTGATTGAGATTGGCATGGTGGCCGATGGTCGCCTGGCCCGGTTCAAAGCGCGGATCAGCGATCGCCCCGGTGGGCTGGCGCGACTGACGCGGCTGATCTCCGAGCAAGACGCCAGCATCGTCGAGATTACGCACGACCGGACGTTCGCCGGGCTGGACTTCAGCGCGGTGAATGTCGAATGCATCGTCCAAACTCGCAACGCCGAGCATATTCGTGAGTTATACGAATTGCTCGAGCGCCACAAGATTCGCGTCATCCCCAGCGGTGTCAACGAAATGTAACCGGGACGACTACTTTTCAATATCGAGCAGTTCGACTTCAAACACCAACACGCTGTTGGGGCCGATAGAACCGTCCGGCGTTCCGCGCTCGCCATAGGCGAGGTTGGACGGGATGAAGAGTTGCCACTTGTCGCCGACCTTCATCTTTTGCAAGGCTTCGGTCCAACCGGGAATGACGCGGTTGACAGGGAAGCTCACCGGCTCGCCCCGTTCGACGCTGGAATCGAACACTTCGCCGCTGAGCAGCGTGCCATGATAGTGCGTCTTGACGGTGTCGGTCGCCTTGGGCGTGCTGCCTTTACCCGCGGTGAGGACTTTGTATTGCAGGCCACTATCGAGCGTGACCACGCCTTCCTTCTTCTTGTTGGCGGCCAGGAACGCTTCGCCGTCGGTTTTGTTCTTGGTTGCGGCGGCGGCTTGCGCTTCCATCGCCTTGGCTTGCAACTCGCGTTGCAGACCCAACATCGCGGTCTTGAGCTGCTCGTCGGTCAGCCGAAGCTTGCCATCGGTAATGCCGGCCGTGATTCCCTGGACAAGTTCATCAATGTCGATTTCGATGCCGTCGGCTTTCATGCTGCGGCCGATGTTGGCGCCGATGGCGTAACTGTAATCCTGCTTACTCACGGGAGGGGCTTTCTGAGCGGGAGCTTGGAGCTCTTCTTGAGCCACCGCAGGCGCGGCGCATAGCACGAAGAGCAACGACCAGACAATCTGGCGATTCATGACGATCTTCCTTGGCAGGTAGGAGGGGGTGTAGCGGCGCCGGTCGCAGCAAAGCGCTGCCTTAAGTTCCGGCGAACCAGGAATTATACCGCGCTGGCCTCCCGCACAAGAGGCCGCTAACGCGGAATGCGGCAGCCGGGGCTTCGCTGGTTAGGACTTCCCCTGGTCTGGGTTTTTGATCCGCACGAGGAGCCATTGCTGGGTTTTGTCGGGGCCGATGTGCATTAGTGCGGGGGCTTCGTCTTTGGTGAGGTTGTAGAGCCCCGTTTCGACCACGTTGGTCTTGTTGTCTCCCACGGTGAACGCCACCCGCTGGGTCTGCTTATCGACCGAGCCTTGCACGGTTTGGGTGCTGTCGGTGGTCGTGTCGGTGAAGTTGCCGCGGATGACGCCTGCTTTGTTGACCGCCAACTGAATCACGAGGTTGGTCGAGGGATCGCTGACCTTGGTGAACGTGAAGACGCCTAGCGGGAGCCAGTCGCCGTCGCTGGGGGCGTTGGCCTGCGCGCCGGTGGTCGCGAGTTGATTCGCCTGATCGTAATACTCCTGCGACGTGCCGACGTCCTGCCCATCGACATAGACGTTGTTGTTCGCGTACGTCACGTTGTTGCCGTAGTCGTAGTACACCGGCGACGGCGGATAGTAGCTCATCCAGCTATCCACCGAATCCCACGTGGCGGCGTTCCAAGCGGCGCCTGCGGCCCAGCCGGCGCAGAGCCACGCCCCGGGATAGCGACCATACCAGCCTGCGCCGTAGAGTCCGTAGTGATTGAAGTCGCCGCGCACGGCCGCGGCGCAGGTGTATCGACCTGAAGGCGTGACGCGCGTGAATCCGGCCGCGACGCCGCCTGGGCCTGCGGCGATTGCCCGCCCGCCGCCGTAACCATTGGGTCCACGGATGCCTTCCCCGGCGATGGCTCGCCCATCGGGACCGACGGCCGCGCCCCGCGCTGCCACGCCACCATCGGGACCACGAGCGGCGCCGCCAGCGGCGACGCCGCCATGGGGACCAACTGCCACGCCACGTCCCACTTCGCCGCCGTTGGGGCCGCTGATCGTTCCACCTGCGACCGTGGTTCCGCGGGGACCGGTGTACGAGCCGTGACTGGTGCTAATCCCAGCATCCGAAGGCAAGCCGAGAAAGCTGTTGAGGCTGCTGCGATTAGGGGCCGATCCGGAGAAATGGTCTCCCATCGCGTCGCGCGAGAATCCGCCGGCGCTGCCGCCACCGAAGCCGCCGGCACCGCGATTGAAGCCGCCTTGGCCGCCAAAGTTACCGCGGTCGAGTGACCCTGAGTTGAAGCCGCCGCCGAGTCCGCCGAAGTTGTTGCGATCGATTCCGCCGGCGTTCAATCCTCCGCCGCCGAAGTTGCCCCGATTCATTCCGCCAGCGTTGAATCCGCCGGCGCCACCGCCGAAATTGCCAGCGCCGCCGAAGCCGCCTGGTCGGCTCGCGCCGCCGCCGAAGCCCCCTGCGCCGCCGAAGTTGCGGGCGCCGCCAGCGCCGCCGAAGCCACCAGCGCCGCCGAAGCCGCCACCACCATGAAAGCCTCCACCACCGAAGCCGCCGCCACCACGAAAACCACCGCCGCCAAAGCCGCGGCCTTGCGCGGTCACGGGAAGGAGCAAAGCACTCAGCAGACATGCCAAGAATGTGAATCGAAGAGACATGGCGATCGTCCTTAAGAATGAGTTGTGAACAGCGCAGTGCGGCGCATCGTGTTGTGTTGTGAGGTTGTGCTACTTGCTTTCGTTTTGGCGTTTGACAATGACTTCGTCGGTGTCCGGCAGCGATTGGTCGCCGGCTGTCCGCTGAACGGACTGCCAGGCAAACGTGTTGTCATCCAGCTTGGTGAAGATATTCAGCGCGCTCGTGGGAACGCCGTCGCCGGTGAAGCCTTGGACCTCGGCGGCCCAACCATTGCCGTGCGGTTGCCAGTCGCCGAGGGCAAACCCGCCGCCGGACGCAAAGTTCCAGGACTGCACGTGACCTGCGATGGCGTTCCAGCCGATGATTTGCACGCCGGTCGTGACCGATTGATCGACATGCGTCACCGTGTACCGGCGCTCGAGGAAGCTCTTATTGGCGATCCAGCGACAGTCATATTCGGTCTTGTTGCCATGTTCTTCCGCCGACCAATGCCCCACGAGCCAATCCAGATCGGCCAGGTGCGGATAGGTTGAAGGCGTTTCGACGCGCGTGTCGCGCACGGTCGACATCAGCCACTTGCCGCCGTCCTTGACATGCACGACGGTGTACTTGCTGATCGCTGGAGCGCCAGGCTGGGATTCGAGCAGCGCGCGGCCATCTTCAATCGCGGCGCTCTCACTTAGCAGCTTCACGGAATCCACGATGATCTTGATCTTGGCAT
>CAUJKE010000249.1 GCA_963205385.1 Planctomycetota bacterium
AGTTCACCGTCCGACTCGATGGCGAGGAGGTGTTGAGCTATACCGATCCCAAACCGCTGGGGCGCGGCTTCATTGGCTTGCAACTCAATAGCGGCCCGGTGGAATTCCGCAACATCAAACTCAAACCGCTGAGCCTCACGAACATCTTCAACGGCAAAGATTTGACAGGCTGGAAGACCTATCCCGAGATGCCCAGCAAGTTCACGGTCACCGAGCAAGGGGAGTTGAATGTCAAGGATGGCCGCGGGCAACTCGAATCCCAAGGCCAATACGCCGACTTCGTCCTGCAGCTTGAGTGCATCAGCCATGCGAAAAACCTGAATTCTGGCGTGTTCTTTCGTTGCATTCCCGGCGAGCAGATGAACGGCTACGAATGCCAGATCCATAATGGCTTTAAGGAGGGCGACCGAACCAAGCCGCTCGATTGCGGCACGGGCGGTTTCTTTCGCCGGCAGGACGCGCGCCGCGTCGTGGCGGATGATTTGGAATGGTTCTACATGACCTTAGTTGTCGAAGGCCCCCACATGGCCGCATGGGTCAACGGCATCCAGGTCAGTGACTGGACCGACACCCGCAAGGCGCACGCCAATCCACGGAGCGGACTGCGTCTGGAAAAAGGAACGCTGATGATCCAGGGGCACGACCCGACCACGGACCTCTCGTTTCGAAACCTGCGGGCGGGGGAACTTACCGTTCGCCGCCCTTAATGCGGCGGCGAAACATCGTTCCAAATTTCACAAGGCTTCGTGCGATTTTTCACGAAGTTCCAGCGGAATGCTCGTTGAGAAGTTTACTAAGAAACACGACCAGAAAAGTTTGACACGCGCCGTGAATCGCTTATGCTAAACCGCAGTGGCAGACATGCGCCGCGCACGCATAGTGGCAGCTTGAGATTGCGTGCGGGGCGCAAGTGTTCTGCCTTTTCTCTTCTGGTTTGGTTAACAGGGGTCTTCGGCATGACGTTACAAGAGATCTTGAGCAACAAGGGGCGCAAAGTTCACTCGATCGCGCCCGGCAAGACGTTGCAGGATGTTGTCAACGCACTGATTGAGCATAACTGTGGCTCGCTGGTGGTGTGCGATGGAGAGCGGATGGTCGGTATCATTACCGAGCGCGACATCCTCCGCGCGTGCGCGCAGCTCGAAGCGCCGCTCGCCAGCGTGCCGGTGGAAGCGCGCATGACGCGCAATATCATTACTTGCTCGGCCGATGCAGACATTGAAACCGTCATGGGTTTGATGACCCAGCATCGCATCCGCCACATGCCGCTAGTGGACAACGATCGGTTGATCGGGTTGATCTCGATTGGCGACATCGTCAAATCGCAGCACGACCGCTTGTGCCTTGAGAATCACTATCTCAAGGAGTACATCCAAAGCTAAGCGGCGGAGGTCGCGCTCGCGGCGCTGAGATTCACTCGCCGGCGCGTGGAACCGGCAAGGCCACGCTCCGTAGTTCCTTGGGAAGTGCGAAGTGAACTTCCTCGGTGCGGATGGTGCGCGATTCGACCGTCGCGGAAAAGCGCGCTTGCAGAAATGCCAGGCATTCCTGCACGACGGATTCCGGCGCGCTCGCCCCGGCGGTGATGAGTACGGTCTCATCGCCGGTGAACCAGTCGAGGTCGATATCCGCCGCCCCATCAATGAGATACGCCGCGATGCCGCGCTCCGCGGCGATCTCGCGGAGTCGTTGGCTGTTAGAGCTGTTCTGGCTGCCGAGCACGAGCACCACTTGCGCTTCGTCGCTCAAGAGACGCACCGCCTCTTGCCGGTTCTGGGTTGCGTAGCAAATATCGTCCTTGGGCGGGCATTCAATCTGTGGAAACTTGGCGCGCAAGCGGGCGATGATGCGGTTGGCATCGTCCACCGAGAGCGTCGTTTGCGTTAAATAGGCGAGTTTCGTTCCCGGCGGAAACTCGAGCGCGTCCGCCGCTTCCGGCGATTCGACCAGCACCATCGCGTGCGGCGCCTCACCCATCGTCCCTACCACTTCATCGTGCCCGTCGTGCCCGATGAGCAAAATGGTGTAGCCTTGCTTGGCGTAGCGGACTGCTTCGAGATGCACCTTAGTGACGAGCGGGCAGGTCGCGTCGATGGCGTAAAGTCGGCGCTCACGGGCCACCTGGCGAATCTGCGGCGAGACGCCATGCGCGGAGAAAAGGAGATTCGCGCCCTCGGGAACGTCCTCCAGATGATCGACAAACACGGCCCCTTTGGCCTGAAACGTTTCGACGACGTACTTGTTATGCACGATCTCGTGATAGACGTAGATCGGCGTTCCGAAGGCGCTAATCGCCAGGTCGAGACTCTCAATCGCCATGTTCACGCCGGCACAAAAACCGCGTGGCGCCGCCAAAATGATATGCATGACATTAACCCGTAGCGTACGCGAGGGTCTGATCGACGTGAAATCCTGAATCCTCAGCACCAAATTCTAAGGAAACCGACAATCCGAATATCGAAATCCGAAACAAATTCAAATGCCTCCAGGCTCAAAACCGTAGGACGCGCATCGTTTCACGGCGCGGCCACCGGCTTTGCGCGTCAGCCGCGATGCCGCCAGGCAGGCTTGCAATCTAGTTTACCTGCTTAACAATAGCAGCGGCAGGGGAGGCGCGGATGCCTCGCTCGTTTAACCGCACGTTAGGTTCGCTTCGCAACATGCCGCCGCGTTGTTTTTCCGAGGATCTGGCCGCGTATGGCCCCGATGTCGCGCGCTCGGCGTGTTCGCTTCACGTTGCCGAAGCGTATTGCCGGCGTCTAGCGCGGCGGCATTATGAAAATTTCACGGTGGCGAGCTGGTTACTGCCGAAACGCTTGCGACAACATTTCTACAATCTCTACGCTTATTGCCGCTGGGCGGATGATCTGGCGGACGAAACGGCTTCACCCCAGGAAAGCCTGCGGTTGCTCGACTGGTGGGGTGAGGAACTGCGGCGCGTCTATCGCGGCGAGGCGGAGCATCCGGTGTTTGTGGCGCTGCGGGAGACGATCGCCGAGTTTGCGATCCCGATCGAGCCGTTTCAGTCACTGCTAGTCGCGTTTGTTCGCGATCAAACCCAAACGCGGTACGCGAACTTCGATGACCTGTGCGACTATTGCCGCCACTCGGCGAATCCCGTCGGACACTTGGTGCTCTACTTAGGGCGGTGTTATAACCCCATGACCGTCCCGCTGGCGGATTCCATCTGCACGGGCCTGCAACTCGCCAATCACTGGCAAGATGTCGCGAGAGACTTTGCCCGCGATCGCATCTATCTTCCGGCAACCGATATGGCGGATTACGGCGTCACGGCGGAAATGCTGGGCGAAGCACCGGCATCGCTGGAGTTTTGTCGCCTGCTGGCGTTCGAAGTGGATCGCGCGCAATCCTTTTTGGAGCTAGGCTGGCCGCTGGTGTCGCTCGTGCCGCCGGAATTGAAGCTCGACGTGCAGCTTTTTCTCCGCGGGGGTCTGGCGACACTCGAGGCGATTCGCCGGGTCGAGTACGATGTGTTGACGACGCGCCCCATCGTGAGCAACTGGGAGAAGCTGCAACTGCTGCTCACCGCGTGGCGCGGAAAGCGACCCCAGCAAGAAGCGCTGTCCATATCGCGCACGGAGGCCCATCCATGACCCAGACCGTCGCCGCGAGTTATGCGGCTTGCCAGCGCGTCGTGCAGGCGAGCGGTTCCAACTTCGCGCTTTCCTTTTGGCTCTTGCCGCGCGCGCAGCGCCAGGCGATGCACGCGCTTTACGCCTTTGCCCGGCAGACCGACGACTTAGGCGATTCCGCGCGCCCCGCGTCCGCCAGGCTTGTGGAAATCGCCGCCTGGCAAGAGCGATTTCAAGCGGCGCTGGCTGGTGAAACGAGCGATCCCCTCTTGCCTGCGGTCGCCGATGCGATTCACAGATTCGACATTCCGACCTCCCTGTTCGAGGAAATCATCAACGGCATTGTGCGCGACCAGACGCAAACGCGCTATGCCACGTGGGAAGAACTGCGCGGCTATTGTTATTCGGTCGCTGGCGCCGTGGGCCTGGCGTGTCTGCACATTTGGGGCTTTCGTGGCCAGTGTCCCATCGCACTTGCGACGAGTTGCGGCGAAGCGTTTCAACTGACGAACATCTTGCGCGATTTGCAGGAAGACGCCGCGCGCGATCGCGTGTATCTTCCGGCGGAAGACTTCGCCCACAGCGGCTACACGGTGGAAGCGCTCCAGCGCGGCGCGGCGACGTTCGCCTTCGATCGCTTGCTGGAACTCGAGCTGGCCCGCGCGGAAGCGCTGTATCAAGAAGGGGCAGGCGTGCATGAGAGCCTCACGCGCGACGGCCAGCGGGTCTTTCGATTGATGTTCGGCCGCTATCGAGCAATTCTACACAAGATTCAACAAGCGCCGCGCGCGGTGCTGATGAAACGCTTGAACCTTAACCTGCCGCATAAGCTCTGGATCGCCGGCCGCGAGCTCGTGGCGCCGCGGATTTCACGCTCCTGATCGGGTTCGGCCCCATGACTGCGCCAGCGACAGCACCCCGCGAGCGAACCCAACCGCCCGTCATCATCATCGGTGGCGGCCTGGCCGGCCTGGCGGCGGCGCTCCGTTTGGCCGAGGAAGGTCTCGCGGTTGAACTGTTCGAGGCGCGCAGCGTACTCGGCGGCCGCGCGGCCTCGTATCGCGATCCGCAAACCGGCGAGTTGATTGACCACTGCCAGCACGTCGGCATGGCCTGCTGCACGAACTTCCACGATTTCGCCGTCCGCGCCGGTATCGCCGACCAGTTCGACCGCCTCGACAAGCTGCATTTCTTCGGTCCCGACGGAACGCGTTACGACATGCAAGCCGCCTGGTGGCTACCGGCCCCGTTGCATTTGGGACCGTCACTGCTCGCGCAAGCCTATCTCACGTGGAGCGAACGCCTCGGCATTGCTCGCACACTCTGGCGTTTGGCCCGCCGGCCCCAGCGCGAAGGCGCTTCGTCGCCGACGATCGGCGCTTGGCTGCGCGAGCAAGGCCAAACCGAACCAGCCATCGAGCGGTTTTGGTCGGTGGTCCTGGTCAGCGCGCTAGGCGAGAGTCTGGATCGCGCTTCGCTGGCGGCGGCGCAGAAGGTGTTCGTCGATGGATTTCTGAATCACCGTGGGGCGTATGCCGTGGATGTCCCGCGAACGAGCTTGCGCGAACTGTTCGATGTGGCGGTCGCCGCGAAACTCGCATCCCTCGGCGTGCGCATCCAGCGCGGCGCTCCCGTCCGCGAACTACTCGGCGACGCGCATGGATGCTCGTCGATTCGCGGGGAGGATGGCGCCACGCGCGACGTGGAAGATCTGATTCTCGCCACTCCCTGGCGGCGCGTCGGCGAACTACTCTCGCCGGAGCTTGCTACCGCGCTGCCGGAACTCGCGCCGCTGGCGAGTCTCGCCGCTTCCCCGATCTCTGGCGTCCATCTCTGGTTCGACCGTGACTTGACGCCGCTCACCCACGCGGTGCTCGTCGGCCGCTTCACGCAATGGGTCTTTCGCCGTGAGCGACACGCCACTGCCGCGCCTGGGCACGCGCAGGCAAACGCCCATGCGTCGCACACGCACTACTACCAGGCTGTGATCAGTGCCTCGCGGGATTTGTCCGCCATGACGGCCCCGGCGATTATCGCCGCCGTCCGCGCGGACCTGGCCGCGATCTTCCCCGCGGCGCGAGAGGCGGTCCTGGTGGCGCATAAGATTGTGACGGAGCGGGAAGCGGTGTTCTCGTATCGCCCTGGGCTCGATACGCTTCGCCCTCGGCAACAAACGCACGTGCCCAACCTTTTTCTCGCCGGGGATTGGACCTGCACCGGGTGGCCCTCGACGATGGAGAGCGCCGTGCGCAGCGGTTATCTCGCGGCGGAAGCGGTCCTCGCACGCCGCGGTCGTTCGCGACAACTCCTCGCGCCGGATTTGCCGCGCAGCCGACTCGCGGAGTGGCTGCTGTAGCTGGACGCCGGGGCAATAAACGGCCGTGGCAGGCACGAATTCACTTTGGCGGCGCTTACGCTGTCGTGATACAATGTGCTCGACGTGCCCCGCTTCCACGGAGATTGGAATGTCGGACCGACCTGATGAAGCCCTCACGCCTGACTCGCCAGAGGCTCTCGGTGCGCGCCCGGCGAGCTGCTCGCCCCCGCCCGCTTTGCCAGCGTCGCGTTCCCCGCCTTCCCCAACTTCGTCGCCGTCCCCCTCCCCTGCCCCGCCTCCCGCATCTGCCCCGCCGCCGAACATGCGGCGCGACGTGGCGCCGCAGGATTCCGCGGATGGGGATGCGGACGAGGAACTTGATGACGTCGAGGAGGAGTTCGCGCCGCGCCCACCGTGGCGGATCAACCGTCTCTTGCAGACCTCCGCCTCGATGTTCGTGTCGCTCATTGTGCATCTGGTGCTGTTCGTGGCGCTTGGTCTGTGGATGTTGCCGGAAGTGGTTACGCCGCCGATCCAGGAGATCGTGTCGCACTTTGTCGAACGGCGCGAGGATGAAGAACTGCTCAAGATCGAACTCGATGAAGAGCTTCGCCCTCAGACCGAAATCAATCAGAGCGCGCTCCCCTATACGCCGGAGGTAGGCGTGGCGTCCAGTAGCGAGGCGCCCGGCGGCGCTAGCGGCGCGGGAACAACGACCATCTCCGCCCCGCAACTTGACAAGAGCCTGGACGTCTACACCGAGAGCCACGATATCTCGATCGACGGCCCGCTGGCCGACGCGCCGCCCCCGAGCACACTCGTCGCCGCCACGCCGGACGGCGCATTGGGAAATCCACGGTCGGTCGTCGATAACTACGATCAGGCGATGGATCAGATCACGCAGGAGATTTTGTGGTTCATGGAAAAGAGCCCCGTGCTGGTCGTGTGGTGTTTCGATCAGTCGGAGAGCATGAAGGACGATCAAAAACAAATCCGCGATCGCATTGAGCGGGTTTATACCGAACTGGGACTGACGCAACAGCAACAGCATCGCCTGATGACTGGCGTGGTGAGTTACGGCAGCGGCTTCGCGCTCCACACGCAGGAGCCGACGTCGTCGCTGGAAAAGATTCGCGCGGCGATTGACGCCGTGCCGAGCGACCCCAGCGGCCGGGAAATGATGTGCGAAGCCGTCGGCCGCGCGATCGCGCTCCATCGACCGTATGCGGAAAAAAGTAACCGCAAGATGTTGCTGATTCTCGTCACCGATGAGTCCGGCGACGTGCAAAACAACAACGCCTTTCTTGAACAGGCGATCGCCGAAGCCAAGGCCGCGAAGTGCCGCACCTACGTTCTGGGACGCGAAGCCGTGTTCGGTTATCCCTACGCGCATATTCGTTGGCAACACCCGCAGACCAAGCGCATTCATTGGTTGCAAATCGACCGGGGGCCGGAAACCGCCTTTGTGGAGCAATTGCAAACCGACGGCTTCCGTCGCCGTTACGACGCGCACCCCAGCGGCTTTGGTCCTTATGAACAAACGCGCCTCGCGCGCGAGACCGGCGGCGTCTTCTTCATGCTGCCGGGACTGGAAAGCAATCTTGTGCGCGGCGAAAAGCGGCGGTATGAACTGGAAGCGATGCGGGCGTATCGGCCGGACCTCCGCGCCCGCATTGAAATCATCGCCGACCGCGATACGTCCGTCCTGCGGCGAACCATTTGGCAAGTCATTTTTGACCTTAACCCGTACAATCCCGAGATCGCCAAGATTATTGAGATGCGCGTCGAGTTCTCGCCCAACCTGCCGCAACTCGTGCAACAAGCCCGCGAGGAACAAGCCAAGGCGATCATCTATTTGCAATATCTGGCTCGCCTGCAGGTGGTGCTCGAAGAGTTGGCCGAGTATCGGGCGCAAGAGGCGGCGCCCCGTTGGCAAGCGAACTATGACCTGATCTATGCGCAGTCCATCGCGTACCAGGCGCGGATCTTTGAATACGGGGCGTATCTCGAACAGTTCGTGCAAAACCCGCCGGTTGTGCCGCTCACCAAGGCGCCCAACTTGACGCTCGAGGACTGGGACATCCACACGCGGAAAGAAACCTTGACGACGGAGAGCCAACCGTACATCGACCGCGCGACGGAACTTTACCAGCAAGTGCTCGTCGATCATCCCGGCACGCCGTGGGCCGCTCGCGCCCAGCATGAACTGCAGCGCGGCTTTGGCGTGGAGCTACGTCCCGATTATGAACCCCCCTACCCCACCATCGCCCCGGGGACGAAGTTGCTGCCGATTCCGAAGCTCTAGCGTTTGACGGTCCCGTAGAATCTGCCTCATGTCCAATCATCGCCGCCGCCGCCATCGCCACGTTCGCCGCCGCACACAACCCGGCGCGATACCGGGCACCATCGCGCCCGATCCCCAGTCCAGTCGCCCCCAAATGCAGGCGTTTCTGTACGGAAAAGGGGAACTCGTCGAACACGCTGAGGTGCAACTTAGCGAAGTCGGCGGGCTAATTGGCAAGCAACCGGTGCTGTGGCTCAACGTGGATGGCCTGGGCGATGCCGCCACGATTGAAACGCTCGGCAATCTGTTCCATTTTCACCGGCTGGCGCTGGAGGATGTCGTCAACGAGCATCAACGCCCCAAGGTGGATGACTACGGCGAATATCTGTTCATCGTCGTCCGGATGGTCCACGGCCTCGAACAGGTCACGTCCGAGCAGTTGGCGATCTTTTTAGGGCCGAACTACGTCGTCACGTTTCAAGGCCTGCCAGGCGATTCGTTGGGCCCCGTGCGCGAGCGACTGCGGCAGGCCTCCGGCAAGATTCGCGACTACGGACCCGACTACCTGGCCTATTCCCTGCTCGACGCCACCATCGATGGCTACTACCCCGTCATCGAAGCGATCAGCGATCGGTTGGAGTTGATCGAGGATGAAACGCTGGCCGGTGGCGACGAGCAGACCATGCAAAAGCTCCGCACCATCAAGCACGAGCTGATGACCGCGCGGCGCGGCATCTGGCCGCAGCGCGAGGCGCTGGGACTGTTGATTCGGGAATCCCATCCGCAGATCTCGGCGGAGACCCGCATCTACCTCCGCGATTGCTACGATCACGTCGTGCAACTGATCGACTTGATCGAAGTCTATCGGGAACTGCTCATGGACCTGCGCGATTTTTACATGTCCACGGTCAGTAATCGCATCAACGAAACCATGCGCGTGCTGACGATTGTCTCGACCGTGTTCATTCCGATGACGTTCATCGCCGGCGTGTATGGGATGAATTTCAACCCACATATTTCCCCCTGGAACATGCCGGAACTCGAGTGGTACTACGGCTATCCCTTCGCAATCGCCTTAATGCTGGGAACCGTGATGTTCATGGTCTATTATTTCCGGCGGCAAGGGTGGATCCGCTTGCGCTGGTTATTCCCGTCCCCCGAGCCGCCAAGACATCCGGAGTAATCTATACTTGTGGTCACATATTTTCTTTCACGACTGTTGGATCTTCTATGAGTTCCCTTCGCCTGACGATGGCCTGCGTTTGCGTGACGCTGGGCTGCCTGGTTTCACCGCTGCTTGCGAACCCCGCCCTCGAAGGCTACGCCAACCATGCCGCGCTGACGGAGCGTGTGCAAAAGCTCGGCGACAGTGACTTCGCCAAGGTCCGCTCGCTCGGTAAAACGCTTGGCGAGCGGGACATCTGGCTCATCACGCTCGGCGGCGGTGACGTCGACCAGAACCACGCTAAAAAGCCGGCGATTTTGATCGTCGGGAATGTTGTCGCCGAACATGTCGTCGGCGCGGAAGTCGCGCTCCGCATCGCGGAACAACTGGTCGCCCGCGCAGCACAGGATGAGAAGATTCAATCGCTCCTGGCGGGCCATACGCTCTACATCATTCCCAGTCCCACGCCTGATGCGACGGAAAAGTGTTTCCTCCCGCCGTTTCGCGCGCCGCAAGGCAACAATCGGCCGACCGATGACGATCGCGATGGCACAAGTGGCGAAGATCCGACCGAGGATCTCAACCAGGACGGTTGGATCACGATGCTCCGCGTTGAAGACGTCGCTGGTGAATACATCCCGCTTCCCGCGGATGAGCGCGTCATGGTCAAGGCGGAAGTCGCCAGGCAGGAGCGTGGTCGCTATCGACTCTTGACCGAAGGAATCGACAACGATCACGACGACGCTTGGAACGAAGACGGCTCAGGCGGCGTCGATTTCAACAAGAGTTTCACCTTCGACTATCCCACCTTCGCGCCGCACGCGGGACCGCATCAAGTCTCGGAAATCGAGACTCGCGCGGTTGCCGACTTCTGCTTCGATCATCCCAACATCGCCGCCGTGTGGGTGATGACCCCGGAAGATAATTTGCTTCATCCCTGGAAGGCGGATGCTGGCAAGGAAAAGGCGAAGATCAAAACCACGATCTTCACCAACGACGTCATGTATCAAGACGTGATCGCGGAGTTGTATCGGAACATCACCAAGCCCAAAGACGCGCCTGAAACTAAACCCACCGGCGGGTCGTTTGGACAATGGGCCTACTTCCATTACGGGCGTTGGCCGTGGAACACGCGGTTGTGGTGGGTTCCCAAGGTGGAAGCGAAGGAAAAGGAAAAGGAAAAGGAAAAGGAACCAGAGGATGGTGCGGACGACGCTACTCAACCGGGGGACGAAAAGCTCGCGGAGAAGAAACCGGAAGAGAAGCAGCCAGACGATAATCGTGGCGCGGACGAACGCAACGCGCTGCGTTACTTCGCCGCCAACAACATTGACGGCTTTGTTCCTTGGACCCCCATTGAGCATCCCGATTTTCCCGGCCAGAAAGTCGAAGTTGGCGGTTTCAAGCCGTTCTTTCGTCTCAACCCACCTGCGGCGGAACTCGACGGTATTGTGGAGAAGCAACTCGACTTCTTGACGCAAGCCGCTGCTAAGTGGCCGCGGCTGAGCGTCGACAAGCTCAAAGCCGAGGCGCTCGGCGGGGGCGTGGTGCGGCTTTCGCTCACGGTCGTCAACGACGGCTTTCTGCCGACGATGTCCGAAATGGGTGAGGTCAACGACCAGATGTATCCGCTCTGGCTGGAGTGGACCGTTCCCGAAAAGACCGTGTGGCTGCAAGGGGTCGCACGCACGCGGCTCAATCGAATCGCAGGCCAAGGGGGGACGAGCGAGCAGACCTGGCTCATCCGCTTACCTGAGCCTCCGCCTGCGGAACTGAAATTTCGGGTCGGCGCGCCGAGCGTTCCCGCCGTGGAAGGCGCTGTCGCCATTCCCGCCGCCATGCCATAAGCCAACCGACGATCTCACGCCAACTTTCGCACTTGGAACCTGCTCATGCTGAATAGATCCCGCTGCTTCTTCACCCTCCTGCTCGCGCTGGTTGTGCTTAACGCTCCAGCGTACGGCCAGGCCCAGGCGGAGGAAAAACCGGTCGCCAAGAAACCTGTCTATCAACCGCAAGGCGCGCCGGCCGATCCAAGAGTGGACGTCCGCTGGAACATGTTTCACGACTACGCCCAGTCCAGCGAACTGCTCAAGAAACTCGCCGCAACCTTCCCGAACACCGCCAGACTGCAAAGCCTGGGCAAGTCCTACGGTGGGCGCGAGATGTGGGTGCTGACGATCACGGACTTCAACCACGAGGACGCCGAAAAGAAACCGGCCTTTTGGATCGACGCCGCCATCCACGCCAACGAGATTCAAGCCACCGAAGTCGCGCTCTATACGGCCTGGTATCTCTGCGAGATGCAGGAGCGAAGCGACGTGGTAAAGCAACTGCTCGCCGAGCGAACGTTCTATATCGCCCCCATGCTCAGTCCTGACTCGCGCGACGAACACTTCTACTCCGCGAACACCACCCATTCGCCACGGACGGGGCAACGCCCGATCGATGACGACAAGGATGGACTCGTTGATGAGGACAAGCCGAACGATCTCAACGGCGACGGGCATATTACCCAAATGCGGATTCGCGATCCGCAGGGGAAATACAAGCCGCATCCCGATTATCCCGAGTGGATGATCCGCGTGAAGGACGGCGAGCAGGGGGAGTATCGGTTGCTCGGCGTCGAAGGCAACGATGACGATGGCGATGGGGAAGTGAACGAAGATGGCGACGGCTATTACGATCCCAATCGCGATTGGCCGGCCGATTGGCAGCCGAGTTACGTGCAAGGCGGCGCGTATCGTTATCCGCTGTCGATCCTCGAAAATCGCTACGTCGCCGACTTCCTCGCCGCCCATCCGAACATCGCCGGCGTCGTCTCCTACCACAACGCAGGCGGCATGCTCCTGCGCGGTCCGGGACTCAAGGATGCCAGCTATGGTCAGACGGATGTGCGACTCTACGACGTGCTCGGCAAGCAAGGCGAAAAGCTGTTGCCAGGCTATCGCTATCTCGTCATCGCGCAGGATTTGTACGAGGTCTACGGCGGTTCGACCGAGTGGACGTACAAGCAGTTGGGCATTGTCTCGCTCACGACGGAACTGTGGTCGCCCTTTAACTTCTTCCGCCAGGCAGAGCATGGCGGCTACTTTGGCGGCGAGGAAACGCAGCAACTGTTCAATAAGTACTTACTGTTGGAAGGGGGCTTCGTGCCGTGGAAAGAAGTCGAGCATCCGCAGTACGGCAAGATCGAAGTCGGCGGACTCAAGAAAAACTGGCTCCGCCAGCCGCCGTCGTTTCTGCTCGAAGAAGAATGCCATCGCAATATGGCGTTCACGCTCTACTTCGCCGACGAGATGCCGCTCGTGAAAGTCAGTTCGATCACTGTGAAACCGCTCGGCCAGGACGTGTTTGAAGTGACCGCCGCCATCGAAAACACACGCCTCATTCCCACGCACACGCAGGTGGACTTGCAGCACAAGATCACGCCGCCTGACACCGTCACGCTCACGGCCAAGAACGCCAAAGTCCTCGCGGGGCTCACCTCGCGCGAACCGTTCTTTACTTCACCGGAAGTGCAAGAACACACCCCGGGCGTCTTAAAAGTGAAAAACATCCCCGGCCATGATGTCGTCTACACGCGCTGGATCGTCGCGGGAAAAGGCCCGTATCAAGTCGAAGTTCAATCGGTCAAAGGAGGGAATGCCAGGCAGGTGAGCGAGTAGATTCCCATATCCGTGCGCTTGCATGGCGAGACGGCGCCATCAACCCGGCGGCTGTTGAAAATGTCAGTTTTCGATCGTTTAACGGCAAGCCGAAGGCGTCCGCGTTAGCATAAATCGTTTCCCATCGGTACCCCGCAGTCGCCTTCGGCTTGCCGTTGAACGACTTTTTCAACAACCTCCACGGCGGCTGGGGTCGTGGTCTCGTGGCCGGCCTGAAAATCAAAACAGCGTAAATTGAGCTAAACTTGAGGTGCCAGGCGCCGGACTCGCCGGAGTTCAGGCCGCGGTTCGTATTCTGAAGTCTGGCGACTTCAGCTATACATGAGGCGCCGCTTCCTTTGGTCGCGAACATGGAGTACTCACCATGAGCGTAGGTCCGTTAGGCATCATCGGTTCGATCGCTGGCTCGCCATTGGCGCAAACCAAGGGGGCGGATATCGACAAGAACAAAGCCGATGCCGCCAACCAACAGCGTCAGACGGAAACCAATCTCCAGGCTGAATCCGCCGCTGGCATTGGCCGCACCGAGGAAGACGCCGAAACGTCGGACCGCGATGCGGACGGCCGCCGCGTGTGGGAACTCGGCGGGTCCACTCCCCGCCCCGCGGAAGAGCCCGCCGACGAGTCTTCCGCCGCTCCACCACTGGCCAAAGATCCCACTGGAGATTGCGGCAACACGCTCGACCTCAGCGGCTGAGAGCGCATGAACTTCCTCTTACCCTCGCGCCCGTTCGCCCGTAGAATGCACGTGTTATTTAACCCCTGCTAGCAGCGAGCGAATGATGCGATTCACGAAAATGGAAGGGCTGGGCAACGACTACATCTACGTCGATTGCTTCTCGCAACCTCTCCCGCCTGACCCCGCGACCCTGGCCATCCGCATGTCCGATCGCCACTTTGGCATCGGCGGCGACGGTTTGATTCTGATCTGCCCCTCCGAGCGCGCTGACGCCCGAATGAGGATGTTCAACGCCGACGGCAGCGAATCCGAGATGTGCGGCAACGGGATTCGCTGCGTCGCCAAGTACGTGCACGACCAGGGGATCGCTCCCCAAGACTCGCTCACGATTGAAACCGGCCGCGGACTGTTAACGCTTGCGCTCGAAATTGAGCAAGGCCGCGTGCAACGGGTGTGCGTCGATATGGGCGAACCGATTCTCGAAGCGGCGCAGATCCCCACGACGTTCCCGATGTCACCGGTGGTCAACGCTCCCCTGACGATCGGCGAGCGCGAGTTCGCGGTGACCTGCGTCTCGGTGGGGAACCCCCACTGCGTCATCTTCGTGGACAACGCCACCGATGAGCTGGTGCTCGGTTACGGGCCGAAGATCGAAACCGATGCTCATTTTCCTCGTCGCGTGAACGTCGAGTTCATCGAAGTGATCTCCCCCACGGAAGTTCGCCAACGCACTTGGGAGCGGGGCTCCGGCGAGACGCTCGCGTGCGGCACCGGGGCGAGTGCGGTCTGCGTCGCTGGCGTGCTGACCGGCAAGACGCAGCGCAAGATCATCAATCATCTCCGCGGCGGCGACCTGGAACTGGAATGGCGCGAGTCCGACAACCACATTTATATGACCGGGCCCGCCGTCGAAGTCTTCTCCGGCCAGTGGCATCGGTAACGCGTTTCACCAACCCCCAGAGGAAGCAAGGGCGCGAAGCATGGAAGCTTTCACGAAGCAACTCGTCAACCGCTTCGGCGGACTCGCGGCGGCGACGCTCGTCAGCCGCTGGATGGAAACGCTCGACTATCGCGCGGCCTACTACCAGCCTGCAGCCGACCCCGCTCATCCGCGGTTTCAGGGGCCGATGATCTACTGCTTTTGGCACGAATACATCCCTTTTCTGTTCCATTGCCGGAGCTTTTGCCACATCGCCATGCTGGTCAGCGCGCATCGCGACGCGGAACTGCTGTCGCAAGCCGCTGGCTACCTGGGCTTCGAGACGGTCCGTGGCTCCACGCAGCGCAGCGGCGGTACGGCGCTGCGCGATTTATATCGCAAGGGACAATACCTCAACCTGGCGATTACGCCTGATGGCCCGCGCGGCCCACGCCGACGCTTAGCTCCCGGCGCCATCTTTCTCTCCTCAAAAATGCAGATCCCGCTGGTGATGATCGGCCTGGGCTACGATCGTCCGTGGCGCATGCGGACGTGGGATCGCTTCGCCGTGCCGCCCTTGTATGGTCAAGCCCGCGCGGTCATTGGCCCCGCCATTCAAATTCCGCCGGCGCTGGAACGCGCCGGGGTCGAGCATTATCGGAGCGAAATGGAAACGATGCTCAACCGCTTCACCACGCTGGCCGAAGATTGGGCTGCCAGCGGTGAACGAATGATTGGCGAGGTTGCCGCTGGAAGGGCCCGAGCACGCCGTCGTCATCATCAGGCCGAGAATGCATCCGTCCTCCAGCGTGCAACATCGCCGCGTTGCAACGCAACGAATGCGTTTAAGGACGCCGCTTAAAGGCGACGCACTGGCGTTCACCTTCACTCTGGCACTTCTTCCGCCGCGGCGAATAACGCGGCAACGTTGACGCTGAAGCCTGGCAACAGGACAGAGGTGGCTTGCTCCCCAGGCGGAAACTCTCCGTGCCGGACATACGCTCCGCCGTCGAGCCGATAGACGATGACGCGCCGCTGGCTGAAATCGACGATCCAATACTCCGCGATGCCAGCTTCCGCATAGTCAGCAAGCTTGGTCTCATAATCGCGCTGGCGATCCTGCGGCGCATCACTGACGACTTCCATCGCCAGGTCCGCGCCGTCCCACACGCGGTTGTGACGCACGCGGTAGTTGTCTTTGTGCAAGAAGACGACATCCGGTTGGCGGATTTTGTTGGGGCGAATTCGCACGCGCAAACCCGAGAAATGAACCTTGCCGCAATCTCGTTCCGTCACGAATTGATACAAGCAGCGATAGAGATACGCCGCTAACTCTTGATGCGATTCGGACGTCATCGGCAAGAACTCCACGCGGCCATCGGTGAATTCAATCCCTCGATTGGTCCCATCGGTCAAGTCGAGATAATCCGCCTCCGACCAGTCACCTTGCGCTGGGTAGAGCGTCGCGAGTTCCCAGGCATACTCGGGTTCGTGGGGTGTGGAGGAAGGAATCGTCGCCATGGATACAGTCTCAAAACGTTCAGGAAATATGCGGCGGGTTGCGAACTACTTTGGCGCCTCATCAGCGGCCGCGAAAAGTGCGGAAACGTCAACCTGAAATCCGTCGAGCAGCGCGGAGGTTGCGAAACTTCCTGGCAAGAACTCTCCGTGAACTACATACGCTCCGCCGTCGAGCCGATAGACGATGACGCGCCGCTGGCCGAAATCGACGATCCAATACTCCGCGATGCCAGCTTCCGCGTAGTCAGCGAGTTTGGTCTCATAATCGCGCTGACGATCCTGCGGCGCATCGCTGACGACGTCCATCGCCAGGTCCGCGCCGTCCCACACGCGGTTGTGACGCAAGTGATAATTCCGCTTATGCAGGAACGCGACGTCGGGCATGCGCAGCTTGTTGTGGCGGATGCGAATCCGAATGCCACTGGTGTAAACCGTTCCGAGCTGATGCGGCTCGAGATAGGCGTATAGCACGCGATACAGAAAGTGGACCAAAGCCTCGTGCAAATCGGTGGGCATCGGCAAGAACTCCACGCGGCCATCGGTGAATTCAATCCCGCGATTGGTCCCATCGGTCAAGTCGAGATAATCCGCCTCCGACCAGTCGCCTTGCGCTGGGTAGAGTGTCGCGAGTTCCCAGGCGTACTCGGGGTCTTGCGATGCGGATGTCGGAAATGAGGACATGCCAGCCTCTTCGGACGGAGGAAATTTTCCGCGTTGAGTCGTCGTTCCATTATACACGGCCGAATTGCCTGCCCCCAACCGGCGACCGGCTGATTCTCGCACCGCGGAGTGTTAGGATACCACGCTGTCGCGAATCCGCTTTTCGTTTTGGGAGTCGAAACATGACATTGCCATCATCCGGGCTGGGTTTGACGCTGGCGATCCTCCTGACCACGGCGGTGTGGGCCCAGGTCAAGCAGTCTCAGGAACCCGCCGGGGACAAGAGCCCGCTCCAGGCCAGACTCATCGCCCATGAAGACACATACACGCTCGCCGCGGATCAGCAAGGCGAGGCGTTCGCCAAGATGCTCCAGGAAAAAATGCAGGGGCCGCCTCCCCCCGAAGTCGATCTCGTGTTCGAGATCAAGAACCCGACGGACAAGGACATCACGATCACCCTGGGTGCGGACTCAGGAAGTCTCGATTTGATTCTCAAAGGCCCCGGCGCGGTGACGATTCCTGGCCAGCGCATCTTCACACGGGAGTTCCGCACCGGTAGGCCGGTCACGATCGCCGCCGGCAAAACGCATGAGATTCCGATCAAGCAGTTGAAGTTCGGCTTCCGCGGCGTCGGCATGCATGCCTACTGGACGGAGCCCGGCCAATACACGCTCGCGGCCAGGTTAACGAACCGCGGCGGGCGCGGCGGCATGCCTCCGGCCATGACGCTCGAAACCGAACCGATCACACTCACCGTCAAAGCCGCCAAGTAACCACCCTTATCGGTCGAACGATTAACGCCGCATTGTCGGCTGCGTGCGGAGCATTGTGGGGTCGTGGAAGTCCAAATTTCGATGGTAATACCAACGGAAGTAGAGCCAAGTAGACCCACATAGCGCCAAATATCCAGTTGCTGCGATTAACGCCAGTTCACCCTTCAGCGTGCTCGCCAGGCAGACCGGAATTACCGATACGGCACTCCCTAGTACCAACAGCACGGCGAAGAAGCGGCAGGGATCCCAAGTAAACCTTGAGCCCGCGCCGAAGAGAAAGCAGGCCACTGCGAGGGCGATTCCTGTGGCGGCTGCGGCGACGACGAGCGCGATCGTCGTCAGCGCTTCCCACGGTTCTGGCGCGTTTGAGGCTTCGCAGCCAGCGAGGGCGAAAATGAGCGGCAGAGCACACACCATCCGTAGCCAATACGTCTTCAGGAGCACGCGCGTCGTCTCACCGAAGCTGACGGGAAACAAGGGATGACACAGAGGAATTGTGGCCCTCGCCGGTCCAGTTCGCGCTCCTACGGCGATCCATTCGCCCACCAGGCTGGCGCCGAGCACAAACATCCAGAATAAGGCCACTTCGTCGTGTGCTCCGACCATGCCTGTCCCAGTCAGCACGAGTCCGGCGCCGACCACCAGGGTAAGCGCCACGTGTCCCAGCCACACATACGTCCACGCGCGCCGATCTCCATATAAATGCCACGCCACGGACTTCTCGCGCCGCGTGAGCCAGTACGTCACGAACCGCTCGACCCACCAGCCATTACGCCACAGATCGCCGGTCAGGGCCGCGGCACTCAGAATCTGCTTCCGCGCGTGCCGCTCCGCGGACTCTTTTTCTGCGCCATGCGGGATGCTGATCGGCGGCTGGATGCCTGGCTGCCCCATTTCATGCAGCGTCGGCCCATTATTAAACCCACGAGCGAAGACGGGATAACAAAGGCCGTCACTCGCAACTCGAAACTCACTCACCACCACGCCCCGCCGCACCCAATCCACGCACCACAGGAACAGAGCGCCTATGGGAACCAAGAATAACCAGCCCAACGAATTGTTCTGGATCACTGCATATTCAATCGCTCCCCAGGGCCACGCGGTGGGGATGAGGAACATGGCGAGTTTGAGTGCCTCTTGCCAGGCGGGAGCGAGGGTCGTCCATTCGACAATCGCAATTGAGCCCAGTGGAAGCACGATCATCAAGGCAAGGCCGGATAACAAGCTGAAATACAGCCGGTGACTGGGTAAGTTTGCGCTTCCGAACAGTAAGAGCATGAAACCGTGTAGAACACTCAACCCTATCAATATTGGCAGCGCGGCTTCGCGCCAGCCTTGCATCGCCAGGGGGAGTGGACACCAGGTGACGATGAGCGCCGCAATGGTTCCCAACACCACGCCGCCGACCAGCGCCGTCTTGCCTATGATCGGCGCCAAGTCATCATCGCCCACCGGCAGATAGGCGCGGCGCGGCCACAGGTTCAGTGGTAGCCAGGTCAATCCGCGGCCAGTTGAGAGCACCCCAACCGCGGCACTCAACAAGCCTGCGCCCCCCATCAACAGCACCCACACCCGCTCGGCGGATTCCGGTCGCGGCAACCGTTCGGCATTTACATACGACGTCGTTCCGGCAATCGCAACCCACACGAGCATCAATGCGAGTACGATTCGCGCCAGAACCTGCAACGCCAGTTCCAACCAGCGCCAGCGATGCCGCCGCTGATATTCTGCAGTCATGCGCGGCGAAGCAAACACCGCGGTGCGCGTCGCGTTGGTCAGGCGCTCGATTGACACCGGCGCTTTCATCCTACTCCCTCCGCGCGGAGCCGCGCGAACAGGCCTTCCAATCCATGCTCACTGGCGGGGCCGTGGCGCAGGTTCACCACACTGTCGAAGGCGTGTACGCGACCATCGTGCAGAATCAACACGCGATCGGAGAACTGTTCGGCCAATTCGAGAAGTTGCGTGGTGTAGAGGACGGTTCGCCCGCGAGCGGTCGCTTTGCTGACTTGCCGTTTGAGCGTGGCGAGCCCTTGCGGATCCATCCCGGCGGCGAACGGCTCATCCATTAGCCACAACTCCGGATCGACCGCCATCAGCCCCGCCAGCACCGCTTTGTAAGTTTGCCCGCGCGAGAGCTGGGCGAAGCCGCACTCCGCCAGCGGGAGCAAATCAAGCTCGCCATAAAGCGAGACCACGAGGTCTTCCAGCCCCAGCCGTTCCGCATCGTAGAGCCCGATCAAGTCGGCCAGGTGTTTGAGCGGCGTCCCTCCGCCGACAATCGATGGCACGTCCGGCAGCAGCATCAGCCGCTTGCGCAAATCGAGCCGCGCGCGAGACAGCGGCTGGTCGTCGAACTGGATCGTCCCGCTCGTCGGTAGTTGCACCGTCGCCAAGAGTCGCAAGAGCGTCGACTTCCCCGCCCCATTCGCGCCCAGCACGGCCACCAACTGCCCCGGTGCGATTTCCAGCGACACGTCGTCGAGCGCCGCCACGCTCCCGAAGCGTTTGGTGACGCGATCCAGGAGAATCTGCATGGGCGGGCCTCAGCAAGGGGGAGAGAGTACGTGTTATTGTGCAAACCGTGGTGAAGATTGACAATCAGCGATGGGATAGCGACAAACGATGGTTCGCAGCACGTTGGAAACACCATATTTTAAGGAAATCCGAATATCGAATATCGAATATCGAAACAAATTCAAAATCCAAATCTCGAAATCCAAATCGGAGAGAAGCGTTCCGCGTAGGCTGTAGCATTGCCACCCGACGACTTCCGTTTCGAGCCTTTGAATTCTGACAGTTGAATTTGTTTTGGATTTCGATATTCGACATTC
>CAUJKE010000250.1 GCA_963205385.1 Planctomycetota bacterium
CTACGGCACGCTCGTGACCAACGAGTTCAGCCTCAAAGGCTACTCCGCGAGCGATCAGCCGACGCTGTACTTCAACTATTTCCTGGACGGCGACGGCGCCAACGATGCGTTCAAGGTATTTGCCTCCGGCTACGCCGGTGAATGGTCGCTGCTGAACACCGTCACGGCCGACAGCGGCACTTGGCGGCAAGTGCGGGTCTCGCTGGCTGGTTTCGCCGGACAGGAGGGCGTGCGTCTGCGGTTTGATTTCTCCACCGCTGGTGAAATGAACACCGGCGACCTCAACACCACCGGCGACGAACTCCGCGCCGTGCCCGGTTATCTGATCAACGACGGCGACACTTTCCTGATCGATAACACCACCTATGAATTCGAAGTCGGCCCCAGCATTGTGACCGACACCGGCGCTGCCTTGGTCGACGGCGAGCGGTTCACGCTCACGACTGATCAGGGAACGCAAACGTTTGAATTCGATAACAACAACGCTCCGGTCGGCGCTGGTAACATCCTCATCCCGTTCAACTCGCTGATGTCCGCGGAACAAGTCGCGCAAGCGATCCGTACTTCGATCGACAACTCCGGCTTGTTGGGTGTGCAAACCTTCCTGGTCACCGGCGGCAATCGGCTCAACCTCAAGGGGCTGACGGACATCACGCAAACAACCGCGCCCGGCGGCGGCTTCTTCCCGGCCTTGGTCATTCAAGGAACCATCGGCGTCGATCTCGGCAACGTGCTGATCGATGTCAATGTCGCGATGGATCGCATCGAGGTCGCCAATGCGATCGATGCGGTGCTCGAACAAACGCTCGTCGAGCAACGGCTGGTGCTCAGTAACGGTTCGGTCTATGCGGACGGCGATACGTTCACGCTCGGCGCTGATCCACTCGCGGTTCCGGCCGTTCTGGGAACGACGTTCGAGTTCGAATCGGGTTACATCCTGCGAATCCCTGCAGTAGGCGTGAATCCTACTGGGATTCAAGATGGTAACTTCTTCAAGCTATCGGACGGCGTCAATACGGCGGTCTTTGTCTACGACTCAGACATGCAGGTGAACTACGCACCGCTCCCCGGCGAGACGGTGCAAGTCGTGACGGTCGTGCCCGGTATGTCGCAAGCGGCCGTGGGGCGTGCGGTCGAGGCCGCCATCGATGCGGTCGCCGCGCTGCCGGCGTTCGCCACGTTTGGCATCGACGGACGATTCATCGGCAACGGGCGCGTGCAGATCGGCGGCGTCGAGGGGGTCGTGGCCGACCTAGCCGGCACGCCGACAATGACCAGCGTCGGCACGCCGGGCGTAGCGCCAGGCCGTTTTGCAATCCCGTTCTCGCCCACGACCAACTTCACGTCGAACCAGATGGCGCTCGCGGTCAGCGCGGCAATCAACGCTGCCGCGATCCCCGGCTATACGGCGCGCGTCGACGCCACCGATCAACGCCGCGTCGTCATCGAGCGGGCGCCGTCGCTGGATCCGATTAATGTTGACGGCATTGCGACGGTCGCTGAACAGACGACCAACGATGTTTCCAAGCAACACGGAGATTTGTTGCGGATCATCGGACACATGGTGAATCCGAATCCGACTCCTCCACCGGCCCCCTTGCCGCCGGAAGGATACGGATTGGAGTATCGTGAAACGCTGCCGGCCAATTTGGAGAACTTCTACCGCACCCGCGGCGTCAACATTACGTTGGAAGGGGACGTCGCCAGTTATCCGTTTAACATTCAAGGACTTACCAATCGGCGCGTTGGTTTCAATAGCCCCACGCGCGGGCAAAACAACGCCTTTGAAGGGTTCTACCTCGACGACATCATCATCGGCTTCGCGGAGCGGGGCGAAATGGCGACGGCGGCCACGGCCAATACCGTCTTCAATATCAACCCCAACATTATCGCGGCGGTGCAGGCAGCCGCCGATAATGTGGCGTTTCCTTACCAACTGGAGATTCGCCGCGGCCAGGATTACTCGCTCGGCTCGGTGCTGATCGACACGTTCGATACCAACGATCGCCTGACATCTTCGTATCAACTCTTCGCCCCCCGCGGCAATCAGTTGGTCGATGGTCAGTTCTTTATCTTGACCGATGGCGTCAAGAACGTGCGGTTCGAATTCGACGACCTGGCTTCGCCCCGCGTGCAGCCGACCGTCGCTCCCGGCAGCGTGGCTATTCCGTTCCGTGCGAACCAGCCGGACTACACCATCGCGGCGGCGATCGTCGCGGCGATCAACGGCTCCACGTCGCAAACAAATCTGCCGTCGATCACGGCTTCCATCAGCAGCGGCGGCGGCGGCAACGACAACCGCGTCAACCTCACCGGCCCCGCCAGCTTGGGGCTCAACGGCACCATCAATGGCGGCCTCCAGATTGTGCAGTCCACCACCAGCGGCAACTTGCTCCGCGATACGCTGCTGGGACCGAACGTCACGCCGGAGGGCAATGCGACTTTGCTCAGCGGCGCAACGTCGGCAGGCACGTTCCGCAACGGCGCCAATGTCATTGGTATTGATTCCGGCATCATCCTTTCCACCGGCGATGTATTCTCGGCGGAAGGGCCCAACGTCAGCGATAGCTCCTCAGGCGATGCATCGCTGCAAGGTGATCCGCAACTCGACGCCACCTTTAATGTGGCGACGACGGATACGACGTCCTTGAGTTTCTCGTTCAACTTCCCCGGCGGTGACTTCAGCTTTAGGTTCGTCTTCGCTTCGGAAGAGTACAACGAGTACGCCAATGACCTGTTTAACGACGTCTTCGCGTTCTATCTCAGCGGCGGAGCTCTAGTCGGGGCCGAAAACCTCGCGGTTGTTCCCGGCACCAACACGCCGATCTCGGTCAATACGATCAACGGCGGAAACCCACTCGGCGTGGGCGCCGTGAACCCGAATTTCTACAACAACAACGATCCGAGCGATGCCGGAGCGAATTTGGCCACGTTCGGCTACGACGGCTTCACCGATGTGCTCACCGCGCGGCGGGCCAATTTGCCTGCCGGCGTGTACACGATCAAGCTCGCGATCTCGGATGTCTTCGATTCGATCTTAGATTCGGCCGTCTTTATCGAAGCCAATACGTTTGGCGCGGTGGTTCCCCCGCCAGACGCGCCGCCTGAAGGCATTCCCGGCAAGACCGACGAATACTACGGCGACAAGAACCTGTTCCGCGATCAAGGCCAGATCCTGATCGTAGCCAATCGCGTCACCGATTCCGCGGAGTTCGGCATCGTCGCCGATGCGGGGCAGCGATCGCGTCCCGACCTGGTCCCGCTCGCAGGCGACTTGCCGCACGACGGCCCGCCGCGCAACCTGCGCACGCTCAATGTTGAACGACTCGCCCCCGGCGTGGTCATTCAAAACAACGTGATTGCGACTTCCGGCACCGGCGGAATCCACATCAGCGGCGATCCCAACCTCAACGGCCCCACGCAGTTGGCCGCTGTGCCGTTCGCCCGTGTGATTAACAACACGATTTATGGCGGCGGAGTCGGCGTCGGCATCCAAGTGGATGAAAACGCCAGCCCCACGCTGCTCAACAACATCGTGGCCGATTTGGCGACCGGCGTCTCGGTCGATGCGACCTCCGGCAGCACCGTCCTGGGCGGCATGCTCTATCGGGGCAATGGGGTCAACACGACAGGGGTCGGCATCGGCGACTTCGCGCTGATCCTCAACGCGACAGATCCGTTGTTCGTCAACGAAGCTCAAGGCAACTTCTATCTCGAACGCCTGTCGCGGGCCATTGATAGTTCGGTCGATACCGTTCCTGACCGCAACAATTATGTCAACTACCTCAACCCGCTCGGCATTGGCATCTCGCCTCTCCTGTCCCCGGACTTGGATGTGTTTGGCCAGGTCCGCAAGGACGATCCCGAGGTCTCGCCTCCGTTGGGGCAAGGGGCGAACGTCTTCAAGGACCGTGGCGCCATCGACCGCGTCGATTTTGCTGGCCCCACCGCGTTTTTGATCACGCCCCGCGATAACGACGCCAACGGCCTGGATACGAATCTCAACCTCAACGACGTGCTAATCGGCGGCGTGACCTTTAACCAATTCGCCGTGCAACTGGTGGACGGCTTGGACCCGTTCGAGCCGCAAAATGGCACCGGTATCGACGATAGTTCCGTCACTGCCGCGACCGTCACCTTGACGCGCGACGGCGTGGAGTTAGTGCAAGGGCTGGACTACAACTTCCGCTACGATCCCACCAACGACACGATCACGCTGATTCCGTTGACCGGGCTCTGGACGCTCGATCATACCTATGTCATTACGCTCGATAATTCGGAAGCGACCGGCATTCGCGATCAGGCGGGTAATCCCCTGAAGCCCAATCGCGCCGATCTTTCCACCTACTTCACGATCGAACTCAGCACGGAAGTGGGACCGCCGGTCGGCAACGGCATCGACTTTGGTGATGCTCCCGATCCGACCTATCCCACGTTGCTCGTCAACAACGGTGCGCGGCACGCCATCGTACCCGGCGTGCGACTGGGGGCGACGGTCACGGCCGAGGCCAATGGCAAGCCGAACGTCACCGCCACCGGCGACGAAGATGATGGCGTGATGTTCGCGAGCGCGAGCAATGAAATCGTGCGTGGCAAGAAGGGGACGCAAGTCACCGTCCTCCCATCGGTCAACGGCTTCATCGACGCGTGGATCGATTACAACCGCAATGGCAACTGGAACGATCCCGGCGAGCAGATCTTCACGAGTCGCGCCGTAGTTGGCGGCGGCCCCGTGGTACTCTCGTTCGATGTTCCCGGTAACGCATCGCTAGGCGCAACGTACGCCCGCTTCCGCTTCAGCACCACCGGCGGATTGTCAACGGTCGGTATCGCCACCGATGGTGAAGTCGAGGATTATCGGATTACGATCGCGCAAAATCCCTATCAAAATCCGAACTTCCTGCCCGGTGGACCAGGCTTTGAGAATGTCTCACTGGATGTGAACGCCGATGGAGTGATCTCGCCGATCGATGCCCTGCTGATCGTCAACTACATCAACTTCTTCGGCGTCAGCACGTCCGACCTACCGCTCCCGCGGCCAGGTGGCCCCGCGAAGCCGTACATGGATGTCAACGGCGACAATCGCATTGATGCGACCGATGCTCAGTTGGTGACGAATTATCTCAACAACCCCAATCCGAGTCCTGGTCCAGAGCCGCTGTCTTGGACGACCGACGCCGCCCCCGGCGCACTGCCGCTTGGTGAACCGGTATCCAACCGCAACCCCTTGGGCACAGGTTTCCCTTGGATCGACGGCGCTGCCGCAAGTGGCGAGCCGGTCGCTGATTTTGGCGATTCCCAAGACGCCTTCACGCTCGATAGCCTGGGCGCAACCGCGCACGGCGCTCTGCCGCTGGGGGGACGGTCTTCAGGCTATGACGGCTTGGACCTTTACGGCGGCAGTGACGATCGCGACGATCTCGATGGTTTGCTCGACGAGCTGACCCATGAGAGCAGTGATGCCGACGAATTCTTTGCCTGGCTGGGCGAATAATCGTTAGCAATCATAGAACCAATCGCAGGGGTTCTTCGGTCCAGGCCGGAGAACCCCTGTTTTCGTTGCCGCCGGACGGCTGAAATGTTTCTCCAGGCGTGCGAATCGCGCCATTTCATTGTGAGAACGGTGATGCCTGGGTACGATGGAGGGATGCGGTAAGCTCTGCCGCTGGCTGTTCGCGCTTTCGCCGCCCGGAACCGGCTGCGCGAGAGGTTGGGATTTTCCAGAGTCGCCATTGATGCTGCCACGCAAACCTCGTCCGACAACACGTCCGCGTGCGTGCTTCCGGCGCTTGACCGCGGAGTCGCTCGAACCGCGCGCGATGCTGGCGGGGCTTCCGTATGGCGCCTTGGAGACAGACACGGCTGAGTATCTGCTGGGGGACGTGTTGGTCAACCTCGTGCTGCTCGAATCGCAGAACGTGACCAGCGGCAGCGATACCGAGAATTGGACCCCCGCGCTGATTGAAGCGGTCAAAAGCAAGGCGGAAGTCGGCATGCAGTGGTGGGTCGATACGCTGCATCAGTATCATCCGGATGCCTATCTGAATTTTGAGTTCGACTTCACCCATGCGGACGCGCCGTTTGAAGTTCCCTTCGAACCAATCAACCGGACGTCGAACGAGCATACCGCGTTTGTCGATCTGTTCCTGGACGCCCAAGGCTTTACCTTCGGCTCGGAACTTAACCGCATCTATGAGTACAACAACGCCCAGCGCGTGGCGCACGGCACGGATTGGGCGTTCACTATTTTCGTCGTCAACGACACGAACGACCCCAACCAGGCGTTTGCCGCCGGTGGTTCATTTTCCAAATCGTTCGCGTATCCCGGCGGGCGTTACATCGTGACGTTGGCCGATCGCCCGTCCGAGATTTATGCGCATGAGACGGGCCACATCTTCTGGGCGATGGACGAATATTCCAACGGTTCGTCGTACTCAGAGACGCGCGGCTACTACAACACGCAGAATCTCAACGGCACGAACGGCGCGCCGCCGGGGCATGTGCAGCAAACCAGCCTGATGGCCAGCAATTCTTCGTTGACCCTCTCCTACATCAACCACACCTTGCCGCAAGCGACGCGCGAGCATGTCGGCTGGCGTGATTCGGACGGTGACGGCATTATCGACGTCCTCGACGTGCCGCTGACGCTCAACGGGCAAGGGTTTGTCGATCCGCAGAACGGCAACTATCGCTTTGTCGGCAGTTCACAAGTTCAGACGCTGCCCAACAAGAACGCCGCCAGTTCGCAGAGCGACATCACGTTGAACAAGGTCCGCGTGGCCGAGTATCGGATTGATGGCGGCGACTGGACCACGGCGGCCGCTTACGATGCGCCGAGCGCTGAACTCAATCTGTCTATTCCCCTGGTGAGCGGCGCGCAGGAAATTGAAATTCGCACCCGTGACACCCGCACCGGCGTCACTTCCAGCGTGTTTTCCTCGTCCATCGCCACGCCAACGTGGGCGTCGGAGTCGGGGATCGGCGGGTTTGTCTTTCAGGATCGCAACAGCAACGGTGCTTGGGATGGCCGTGAAATTGGCCTGGCCAATCGCGAAGTTCGACTGTTGGACGCCAACCATCAACCGCTCGCTGGCCCGCTGAAACTGCTGCCGGATACGTACCCAGATCGGGAGATCGTCACCAACATCCTGCCGGGCGTCACGTTGCGCGCTATCGGTTCAGGCGTGGCGTATGACGAAGTCGAGGTGCGGGACGCAACGCTGGGTGATTACACTTCCCGCGTCTTTGGCAACTTTCCCAATTCCGGTCAACGCACTCAGTGGGATTATGCCCGCAAACTGCGGATCGATTTCGCTCAGTTGCAGACCGTGGTCAGCATCAATGCCGTGGGGGCCGCGGACGGAAGCCTGGCGCGGCTGGAAGCCTACGATAGCAACAACCAACTCATCGGCCGCGTGACCTCCGCCGCGCTAGGACTAGGCGAGGTCGAGACGCTCACGTTCGGCCGGGCTCAAGGGGACATCAAGTATGTGCTCGTCGCCGGGCATGGGGGGAAACGGGTCGCGCTCGACGATTTGCGGATCGGGCCAGAAGTCGTCACGACGACCAACAGCTTCGGCGGGTATTTGTTCCCCATGCTGGCCGCGGGCACTTATTACGTCGAGGCGAACGTGCCGTCCAATTGGACCTCGACGACGCCTGCGAACAGCCAGTTCCCTGTGACGTATGTCGCCGGACAACCGCTTGCATCGGCTTCGTTTGGGCAGCGACTTACCACGTACACCTGGCAGAATCCGCTGAATCGACTGGATGTCAATGGCGATAACAGCGTTGATCCGCTGGACGCCTTGATCCTGATTATTGACATCAACGCGATTGGCGTCCGCGAGCTCACCGAACCGCCCCCCTCCGGCGAAGATCCGCCGACCTTCGTCGATGTCAACGGCGATGGTTATGTGACGCCGCTGGATGCGCTGGAATTGATCATCTACCTTAATAGCTCCGGCGGCAACGCAGGGTCGAGCGAACCCGCTGGTAGCGCCCCGTCCGCCGCCGCCGCCGCACCTGCGAACGGTCCGGCGAGCAGTCCCCAAGGCGAAGCCGGCCACCAGGGCGAATCACACAGGCAATTCGTTCCCGCGGCAACCGCCGATCTTGTGGCGCTTACACCGCTCCGAGACGCTTTTCCGAGCACTGCGGCCCACAACGCAACGCCCCACAAGGCCGAGAGCGTAACCCCCGCAACGGAGGCGGTGTTTACTGAACTGGGTTCGGCGTCGGGCGGCTGGGCGTCGGATGGCTGGGTGCGAACGCAGCAAACCCCCAGCGAGTGGGCGTCAGGCCGCTGGGCGCTCCCGGTCGCCCGCCCCTACCCGCTGCTCGCGAAGCCAGCTTCCACCCCCGACGAACCGGAGGACGACTGGCTGATCCCGTGGTGGGCCGCCCCCAGAACGTCCCCGTAGCCAAAGTCGTCGTTGCGACCAAGACTCCCTCAGGCTCACCTGGATCGTGAATCCTGTGGTGAGCTAAATCCGCAACGGCCGGTTTTGCAGGTGCTGGGGGTCGGGCAGAATGTACAAGCCCTAACCCCTTAACAAGTCAAGAACTTCGCCGTAAAGTCGCATTTTATTTGCAAACTTTTCCAGCCCTGACTAACTTGGAAAACTGTTACTCCTTCCCGCACCGTTGTGCGGGGTCCGCGGAACCGAACAGGCCTGAAGAGGCAAACCTTCCGGCTGAGGTCAGTGAGTTCGAGGAACACATCGAGTTCCACGGATGAGGGTAATGGATAAATCACCAGGCAGATTCGTTTTCATTTTGCGCGTGGGCCGCGCGAATTAGGGATTTCAACATGAGTCATGCTCGCCGCACTCCGTCTCGTCGTTCGTCCACTTGGCGCACGCGCCGCCGCAATTCGCCACAAATCAAGCGCCGCCTGCTGCAGACCGAGCAGTTGGAGATTCGCACGGTGATGGATGGTGCTGCCGCTGCCGCGATCGTCAATCCGTTCCACAACGCGTGGTATCCCGCGGACGTCAACGCGGACTACTCGGTTACGCCGCTCGACGCGCTCATCATCATCAACGAGCTCAATGCGAGTGGGCCGCGCCAACTCGGTGTCGGCGGCACGCCCGGCGCGACGGGCGAGCAATCGTCGTCGCCGCTGATCGACGTGGATGGGGATGGCTACCTCAATCCGCTCGATGCGCTGCTCGTCATCAATCACCTCAACGCGGAAGCCGAAGGGCCGGCGGTTGTCTCGTACCAATTGCAAGTCGTCGGGGCCGATGGCCAGCCGCTGCCTCAAGTTGACGGCCGCTACCAGGTTCAGAAGGGGCAGAATTTCGGCGTGCGGGTGTCGGTGAAGGACAACCGGCCTATCAACACGATTCCGCAGTACAACCAAACGCCCTACGGCGTTTCGACGACGTACGCAGACTTGCATTTCAATCCGCTGTTCGCGGAACTCGGCGCGCCGAACATTCAGCAGATTCAACTGGGTGGATTTGGTGGATCGTCTCAGGGGACCGCCGAACTGGTGATTTCGATTCCTGGTTTTGCGGATACGGATCCAATTATTGTCGATCGACGAGCCACCCGCCGTTCTGATAATTACACGGCGATTCAGGAGGCACTCGATAATCGGCTAGGAGTCGGCAACTCGCACGTTCAGAATAACGGCAATAACGACAACTACACGATCGTGTTTACCGGGGATTTGACGAACGCGCAATTCGACATGGGCGTGAGTATCACTAAACTCACGGGAACGGGATTTACGCCGACGGCGTCCGTGGTCGATATCTTTGACCCTGCCGGTTTGAATTTGACTAATCGCAACGATATGATCGCGGCGATGAACTACGGTCTCTACTGGAATCCCGACGAATTTACTTTTTACAAACAACTCTATGGCGCTTTGACCGAATCTGATACCAGCCCGCGGACTTTCGAGGTGCTGCAAAAACCGGCGAATGATCAGTGGGTCATCTCGACGTTTGGCGGTAGTTCGCTCGCTGTCGGCGGCGACATTGGTCTGCAATTGGATCCGAACAAACCAAATTTCGACGATGAAACCGACTACATGCCAAGGAAGTCGGATTTGCCCAACGGCTACTTCACCATCGCCAGTCCATACTTCACTGCGCTCGAGGCGGGTACGTCGCAGTTTTCAATCAGCCCTCCAGGCGACGACCTCAATCCCAACAGCGTCTCCACGACCCTCTTGGCCGCCGGCGAAATTCCTTCAGGCACGACCTCGGAGGAGGTGACGAAGGTTTCGTGGATGAACATCTCGATGCCGTCGCCGGTGATTATTGAGGTGGTCGCGGATGTGACCGCCAATAACGATTCGGTGACCATCCTCCAAGATGCTTCGGAGACGGTTATCAATGTGCTCGCCAATGATACGAGCAATGTGACGCCTGCACTGGACTTGACGGTGACTGGGGTAGTGTCCGCAGGCAATCAAGGGCCGGTCGCAACCGGGAAAGGCTCCGTCCGGATCGATGGCGGCCAGGTGAAGTATACTCCCAACCAGTATGCGTTTGGCCAGGACACGTTCACGTACTTTGTCTCGGATGGAGTGAACGGCTCCGCTTCCGCGACGGTCACGGTCAACATCACCGATGTCAACGATCCACCGGTGGCCGTGGACGATGGCCCGCTGACGACACCTGAGGACGTGACACTCTCGATCCCCCTCGCTGATCTTTTGGCGAACGACCACAGCGACGTCGATGCCGGTAACGGCGAAATGCTGCGGATTTTGACCACGCCGGGCGCGGCGGTCAACGGCACGGTGGTCTACAACCCGGCGACGCTCTCGTTCGAGTTCACGCCGGCCCAGGATTTCCACGGCAGCGCCAGCTTTGAGTACACGCTGAGCGATAATGGAACGCCGGAACTTACGGACACCGGCACGGTCTCGATTACCGTCACACCGCGGAACGACCCGCCGACCATCAGCGATCCCGCGAATCAAGTGATCAACGAATCGGCTGGCCCACAGTCCCAGTCGAACTTCATCTCCGTCACGTCGTTCGGTCCGCCGGATGAATCCGGTCAAATGTTGGACGCCTACCTCGTGACGGTGGTCAACACCACCGGCGCGACGCTGCCGATGGGAACGACGTTCTTCAGTTCCTTGCCGACCGTCGGCACCGACGGAACGCTCACCTACACCGTCACGCCCAACGTGTGGGGCGTGGCGACGGTGGAAGTGCGGGCGCGCGATAACGGCGGCACCGCCAACGGCGGCCAGGACACGAGCGCTCCCAAGACGTTCACCATCACCGTGAACAACGTCAACGACGCGCCGACGTTCACGTTGGGCCCAGATCAAACCGTTGCTGAAGGGGCCGCGCTGACAACCTTGCCTGGATTCGTCAGCAACGTTGGTCCCGGCCTGTTGGATCCCGCGCAAACTGTGACGGTCTCGGTTACGAATGTTGCGGCTGATTCCACGCTGACCTTTAGCACGCCTCCCACGATTACCAATGGAACATTAACTTTCCAAGCCGATACCCACGCCTTCGGCACGGCGATCGTCACCGTCACCGCGAAGGACGACGGCGGCACGGACAACGGCGGCGAGGATACCACCATCAAGACGTTCACGATTACCGTGAACGAGGGCAACGATCCGCCGACGGCCAACCCGGATTTCGCCAGTATCCCCGATGGTTCTGTGAACTTCGAGGTCGATGTCCTCGGCAACGATTCCAGCGGCCCGGATGTAGGCGCCCCCGGCGAAATGCTCATGATTCAGAGCGTCGACACGACTGGCCTGCCCCCTGAAGTTCGGATCACGAACGCCGGCGATAAGCTGTTGGTCTCGACGGACCCGCTGTACTTCAACAAGCCCGATATCGAGGTTCCCTACACGATCGTCGATCGAGCGACTGGCGGCTTGACCGCGAGCAGCACCGTGACTTTGTCGTTCATTCCGAACAAGTTGCCGCTCGCGGTTGATGATACGATTAGCCAAGACCAGAACAATAACTTGATTCTGGAAGACCAGTCGGGCATCATCCTGAACCCGCTCGTGAATGATCGCTCGGTCGAATTCAACGTGGGCGACTTGCGGATCACCGGCATCAGCCTGACCGAATTGCCGGTCGATTCGGGAAGTTGGTTGACGTCGATTACCGACACGGGCAATCTTTCCATCAACATTGTGTCCGATGGAACGACCGACGACACGCGGATTTCATTCACGCCGGCGCAGGATTTCTTCGGAAATTTCACCTTCTATTACCGGATCGACGATGTCGTCAACATGGGCGAACCGGACTATGAAGGTCCAGACGTCGGCAAGATCACCGTGGTGGTGGCGCCGGTTAATGATGTGCCGAGTTTCGTACTCGACTCGGTAGAGGATCAAGACTGGATCGAAGACGACGACGTGCCTCCTTTTACGGAGTTTGTCGCGAGCGCTTCGCCGGGGCCAGCCAACGAGTCGAATCAAACGCTGTCGTACCTCGTCAGCAACAACAACAACGACCTGTTCGAGGAGCAGCCAGCGATCTCGCCCGGCGGCACGCTGACCTACAAGCTCAAGGAAGATGCGTTCGGTTCGGCCATTGTTACGGTCCGCGTTAAGGACAGCGGCGGCACAGCCAACGGCGGCGTCGATACCAGTGCTCCGCAAACATTCGCGATCAACGTGGCGCCTCAGAACGACGCACCGACGTTCGACTTGCCGGAGCTACCCAATCAAGAGGTGTTGGAAGTCGATCTGGCCGGTCAGGCCGCGCGAACGGTCGCCGGGTTTGCGACCAATATCTCCACAGGCGCCGCGAATGAAGATCAAACGCTGAACTTCATCGTCACGACCAACAACGATGCTTTGTTCACGTCGCTGCCGCAGATCGACCCGGTTACGGGCAACTTGACCTACACGCAACAACTGGACGTCAGCGGCACCGCGACGATCACCGTCAAGCTGATGGACGACGGCGGCACCGACAACGGCGGCCAGGACACAAGCGCGCCGCAGACGTTCACCATCACCGTGTTGGAAGTCAACGACAAGCCATCGTTTACGTTGGATACCTTAGAGCCCATTGACGAGGATGATCCGGCGCAGTCGTTCCCAGGCTTCGCCCAAGCCTACGCGGGTTCGCCCAACGAAGCCACTCAGACGTTTACGTACGAGATTCAGAGTGTCGTTCTCAGCGGCACCAATCCCAACGTCCCCGGCTTATTCGCGGTGGCGCCGGCGATCGATCCCAGCGGCACGCTCACCTTCACTCCGCTAGCGGACGCGTTTGGCACCGCCACGGTGACGGTCCGCGTCAAGGACAGTGGCGGCACCGCCAACGGCGGCATCGACACGAGCGATTCGCAGACGTTTACGATCACCATCCTCCCGGTGAATGATCCGCCCCCAGCGGTCGATGATGGACCTTATCAGGTCTTCCAGTCGGGCGGTCCCGCGCTGTACGACGTGCTGGCGAACGATGCGCCAAACGTTGATCCAGGCGAAACTTTGACGATCGCCGATGCGGTCATCACCTCGCCGGCGAGCTTCCCGGCTGGGACGGCGCCGACCGTGGAAGTCACGCCGGACGGGCTGCATTTGCGGTTCACGCCCAATCCCGATGGTTATCTCGGAATTGTGGAAGTGACGTACACGGTGAGCGATGGTCACGGCGGTACCAACACCGCGGTGGCGACGTTCAACATCCGCGACTACATCCCCGGGAATATTTCCGGCGTCGTCTGGGCGGATGTGGACAACGATGCTCAGATCGACTTGATCGACCCGCCGATGGGCCCAGAACGCCGCCTGGCGGACGTGGAAGTGTACATCACCGGCACCACAATCTTCGAGGAAACATTCTCGGACATGGTCGTCACAAACGAGTTCGGCGAATACTCGTTCACCGGCCTGGTGCCTGGGACATACACCATCTCGCTGAAGAATCCCACGCCTGGATCCACGCTGGACACGGTCGAGTTGTTCATCGACGGCAAGGACGTGGCCGATGTGGATGGGGACTACGTGAACGATGTGGATGCCACAAACGGCTTTTATGAAACGGAGGATAAGTCCGCTTCCGTTCGCCGCACCGGCAACAACACGTTTGAAGTGAAGTTCGGCGAAGACGGGCTGGATGTCAGCCGACTGAACTTCGGCATGCTCGGCCTACAGGCGAAGTTCGTCAACATCCGCGACCACCTGGCCAGCTCGACCAGTAACGGCGTTGTCTTTGGGGCGAACAAGAGTCTTGCCGCCGATTCCCAGCAGTACTGGTTCGCGCTGTACGACGGCTGGGACGGGATGCACTCGTTGAGCATCACGCTTGCTTCGGACCTGAGCACGGCAACCATTAAGGCTCAGGATGCAGCCGGTACGTTGCATACCAAGACCCTGTCGTTCACCAACGACTGGATGAAGATTCGCATCATGGGGCGCGATGGTGACAACACCGTGGTCCGCCTGGTGGGTGCGGTGCACGACTTCTTCCCCGAGGCTGATCAAACGCCTCCAGGAGGCGAACCGTTGGCCGCCGCCGGCGAGCCAGGCATGTATGCCGAAGGCGAAGGGGCGGATTATGCCGCCGCCGCCGACGAAGTGTTCGCGGGAGAAGCCTGGGCGTAAGCTGTTCGCCCCGTCAGCCGGAAAAGCAATGAGCCGCCAGGTCGATGACCTGGCGGCTCGCTTTGGTTCATTGTCGAGCGGATCGCGGCGCTTAGAACTTATATTCCACGCCAAAGTTCAAGCCCTGGGCCCAGAAGTCGGTCTCGCGGAAGCCGAGGAATTCCGGGCGATTCTGATTGGGGCCCGTCGCGGGGCCGCCGTTGGACTGCGACAAGTTGAGCTGCCGATCAACCTGGTCGCCGCCGAGCACTACGTTACTGATGTAGATGAAGGAGTAGCCGAGCGAGAGATTCAAATTGGGACGGATGTGATAGCCGAGCTTCAGGCCTACTTCAGGAATGTAGGCGACGCGATCGTTGGTATAGAACCCGCGGTTGGAGTTCTGGACGAACAGTCCTTCGTTGCGAACATCAATCGCGCCTGCAGGGGGCGTGATGACGGTGGCGCCGTCGATCGAGATCGATTGGTGCATGTTGCCGACGCCGATCTTGCCGAGCATGTTGAAATTCCAGCGCCCCCAATCCACCGTCGTGCTGAGGCCGATCTGCCCACCGTGGAACTCATTGCCGGTGTTGAAGTTGTCTTGGATGAAGATCGAAGTGCCGACCGGCGTGCCGATGGCGATGTTTTGCGACACGAGCGTCGAGTCGATCGACAGGCCGCTATCGAGCGTCAACATTTGATAGCCGCCGATGAAATCGAACCGTGTGCCGTATTCTTGATAGAGCAGAAACTGGCCGTAGACGTCCACGCCGGTGATATCGACCCGATCACGCACGTTCACATCGCCATTGGCGAAGATGGTGCTGCCGTTGGGCGTGTAGGCAAACTGGTAGGCGTTCTCGATGCCGAGTTGTGCGTCATAGTAAGGAATGGCCAGGTTCGGATATTGAGCGGAGCTGGCGGAGAAGTCGCCGCTGGCTGCATCAAAGCCGGTATAGCGGCCAACGATTGCGACCGTTTCATTGTCCCCCAGCCATTGGCCAACGGTTAATCGTCCGCCGTTGCCGATGTCACCGCCGACTTTGTTATTCCCGTAGAGAATCTGCGCGTCCGGCAAAACGCCGGTGTTAAGTAGCGGGGTTCCGACAGGGCTCGTGGTAACCAGCGGGGGCACGCTGCGCGTTTTGGTCCACCACATGTTGTATTCGCCCATCACAAACAGCCCCCGCGGACGCCAGGCAACGCGGCAGAGGTCGCAGGCTTCGCAAGCGGCGTTTGAGGCCGTCGTGCATCCGGTCGCGAGCGCGGACTGGCCCAGCGGCTCCGCCGACTCCATCGGCTCCATCGGGTCCGCTAGCTCCTGCGCGCCGTTCTCCGGCAGCGGAGGCTCGGCCTGCGGTTGGTACATGCCGGCAGGCTGCGCCGGTCCATAATACGGCCGCGCGCCAAGGTACTGCTGCGCACTGGCCGAAGAAGCTAGCGAGCTTGCCAGCAGGGTAATCGTCAAAGTCGTGATCGTTAGACGCATGGCATGGCCCGCATAATAAAAGCAATCTTGCTCACCGGAAAATCAATATCGTCAAGCGTCGTCGGCGCTTCGAGTTTGTTTGACAGAGCCGACAACATAGGAACGTTCGGACACCCTTCTCTAAACCGCGAAAGCTTCCCAGTTTATCTATCTGTCACAGTTGTGAGGAAACGACCGGAACACTCGGATTCCAAGGAGTCCATCGAATAGTTCGGCATTTCCGGTGGTGCGGGTTGAGTCGAAAATGAGGGACTTATGGGGCCGCCTGCTACTTTGGATGGGATTTAGGCTGCAAAAACATCGCAAATTAGTAAGGTACTGGTAGATTGGAGGAATAGGGAAGCAAGCTAAAGGTGAAGTATTCCTCGGCTAAACTTCTTGGCGTTACGGCGTAGAATAAATGGTTCTCAAATTTCCGCTGGCACTGGCGCGCGTTGTCTGAGCGAATCGCATATGGCTCTTAACCTGGTAGGCATGCTCCGCAACCCGTCGCAGTGGCAGCTCACGCGCTGGCGGCAGCAGCTTCCCGTGATTGCGGGAATGGAGCCGGAACTGGAGCAGCTCAGCGAGCGCGAGCTCCGCAAGCGGAGCCTGTCGCTGCGTTTTCGGGCGAAGAGCGGCGAGCCGTTGGTGCGGCTGATGCCGGAAGCTTATGCGTTGGTGCGGGAAGCCGGCAGACGCACTATCGGCTTGCGTCATTTCGACGTGCAGATTCTTGGCGGCATTGCCTTGTTTCATGGGGCCGTGGCCGAGATGCAGACGGGTGAAGGGAAGACGCTGACCGCCACGCTCCCGATGTACTTGCACGCGCTGGTGGGCAAGGGGTCGCATCTGGCGACCGTGAACGACTATCTCGCCAAACGCGATGCCGACTCGATGGGGCCGGTCTACAACGCTTTGGGCCTGAGCGTGGGCTGCGTGCAGACCAAGGACAGTTCGGATCTGCGCCGCAAAGCCTATGGCTGCGACGTGACCTACGGCACGGCGAAAGAGTTCGGCTTCGACTTCCTGCGGGATCGGCTCCTCCTCCGCCGGCTCGGCATGGAACGGAGCGACTTCCTAGGTGAGGGGAGCAGCCACCGGTGGGAAGGAGGCCACGAACAGCCTGTGCAGCGCGAGGCTCACTTCTGCCTGGTGGACGAAGCCGATAGCATTCTCATCGACGAAGCCCGCACACCGCTGATTATCGGCTCGCTGGGCGAAAAGGCTCGTGAGGAGATCACCGCGACCTATCGCTGGGCTGCCGAATTTTGCACGAAATTCGAAGAGGACGTGCACTACGAATACATCCACGATGAGCGGCGTTGCGAGTTGACCGGTGAAGGGCGGCAGTTGCTGCGGGCCCTGGCGCGGCCGGACTCGATCAAGTCGATGGGGTTAATCGATCTCTATCAATACATGGAACGCGCGATCAAGGTGGAGCGCGACTTTACGCTGCACCGGCAATATGTCGTGCAAGACGACGAGATTGTGATTGTCGATGAGTTCACAGGCCGCTTGGCGGAAGGGCGAAAGTGGCGGGACGGCATCCATCAGGCGATTGAAGCCAAGGAAGGGATCACCGTCAGCGTGCCGACAGGCCAGGCGGCGCGGATCACCGTGCAGGACTTGTTCTTGCGCTATCGCCATCTTGCAGGCATGACCGGCACGGCGATCAGTTCGGCTTCTGAGATCCGCAAGATTTATCGCATCGGCGTGGTGCAAGTGCCGACGAATCGCCCGGCCATTCGCGTCCGCTGGCCCGACCTTGTCTTTGGCACGAGCGATCAGAAGTGGCACGCGATCGTGCGCGAGATTCAAGAGGTCCACGCGACCGGTCGCCCGATATTGATCGGCACGCGGTCGATTGACAAGTCGATGATTCTGTCGAACCTGATGAAGCAAGTCGGCCTCGAGCATCAAGTGCTCAACGCGAACGAAGTCGCCGCGGAAGCGATGATCGTCGAGCGCGCGGGGCATCTTGGCAAAGTAACAGTTGCGACGAACATGGCGGGCCGTGGCACGGACATCAAACTCGGGCCGGGCGTGCACGAACTTGGCGGCTTGCACGTCATTTGCACCGAAATGCACGACTCCGCCCGCATCGATCGCCAATTGGCCGGTCGCTGCGGTCGCCAAGGAGATCCCGGCACTTTTCGCCAGTTCCTCTCGCTCGACGATGAGATCATTCGCAATGGGTATGGCCCTGAGAAGGCCGACGCGATGGAGACGCTCGGCACCAAGTCGGAAGTGGTCGCGGCAAGTTATTCACGCGTCTTCCGGCGCTCGCAGAAGAAGGTTGAAAAGAAACACTTCCGCGATCGTAAGGCGCTTTTGTACCACGAGAAGGAGCGCAAAAAGGTGCAACGAGAAATGGGACAAGACCCTTACCTCGATACCCCAGATTAACCAACTGCGGGCGCCCGCACCCAGCGTGGGTGAACTTGCTATCGTTTCCATCCGTAGAATCGACACTATCGCTGCAAATTCAACGACGGACAGGGTTTTTCTTCAGTGCACACTCACCATTGCGTTGTAAGAATAACTGACCGCGGATAGATTGAACTTATCGCCTCCGGTGGCCCCCTAAGGGCCTGAGACCGCACCTGACCTTCTCTATTGGCGCGCTTGGCTATGTCCATTGAACGAGAAACTATTGAGCAAACCAAGCAGCAGATTCGCGCTTTAGTAGGCGAAATTGCTCAGCTTTCCAAGAGTGACTTATCCTCCGAAGAGTTCTACGCGGCATTCTTGCAGCGCGTCGTTTCAGCCTTGGCGGCCGTAGGCGGCGCTGTGTGGACGCTGGGCGAAGGGGGACGGTTGCAGAAAGAGTGCCAGATCAACCTCAGCGAGACGCTGTCGGATCCCCAGTCCGACGATGCGATCCGTCACCTCAAACTGTTGCAAGCAGTGATGGCGCGTGGCGAGCCGCAACTCATTCCGCCAGGCGCCGCGGCGCAAGACCCCGAAGCTGGTGCAAACCCCACGCGGTTGTTGCTCGTGCTGGGTCTGCTCAAGTCCGAGGGGCAGTTGGAAGGGGTGGTCGAGATTTTCCAGCGGCCTGATTCGCAACCCGTGACGCAACGCGGCTACCTGCGATTCCTCGTGCAGATGTGCGAGATGGCCGGCGAGTGGCTCAAGTCACGCAAACTCAAACAATTCAGCGACCGCCACTCCCTCTGGGCGCAGGCGGATCATTTCTCTCGCCTGGTGCATGAAGGGCTCAACGCGCGGGAGACCGCGTACACCATCGCCAACGAAGGTCGCCGTTTGATCGGTTGCGATCGCGTGGCTGTGGCGTTCAAGAAGGGCTCGAAGTGCATCGTGGAAGCGATCAGCGGGCAAGACACGCTGGACAATCGCTCGAACATCGTGGCCGCGCTCAACAAGCTCGCGACGCGCGTCGTCGCCACGGGCGAGCCGCTGTGGTACGAAGGGGTGAGCGACGACCTGCCGCCTCAAGTCGAGGAAGCGATCGAAGGCTACGTCGAAGAGTCATACGCCAAAGCGGTTACGGTGTTGCCGCTGCGCAAGCCGCGCCCCATTGACGCCGAACAGTCATCGCTCGCGGCGGCGCGAGCGGAGATTGAGAATACCGATCCGCTGGAAGTGATTGGGGCGTTGATTATCGAGCAGATCGAAAGCGATTTGCCGCGCGAAGTGATTAGTCCCCGCGTCGACCTGGTGTATGAACACAGCGCGCGGGCCCTTTCGAACGCCTTGGAACACAGCAACTTGTTCTTGATGCCGGTCTGGCGAGCGATCGGCAAGGCCGCTTGGATCGTGCGGGCGCGGACGCTCCCCAAGACGCTGACGATCGCCGGCATTATCGTCGCCTTACTGGTGGCGATGGCGGTTGTTCCTTGGGACTACAACATGAAAGCCAAGGGGGCCTTGCAGCCGGAAATCAGACAAGACGTGTTCACCGACAGCGAAGGGGTAATCGTCAAGGTTTTCAAGGGCACCGGCGATGAAGTGAAGGCCGGCGAGCCGCTCGTGGAACTGCGCAATCCCGACTTGGAAGTGCAATTGGTCGATGTGACGGGACAAAAACTAGCGACGCAGGAGCAACTGTCCGCCATCGAGCGGTCCATTCTGCACGAGCGAACTTTAGACGTCGCGGAGCGAGCGCAACTCTTTGGCCAGCGCGCTCAACTGCATCAGCGGTTGCGTAGCCTGGAACTGCAAGAAGAGATTCTGCTGGCGAAGAAGCGCGATCTTGTCATCCGCGCGCCGATCTCCGGGATCATTATCACGTGGGATGTCGACAAGATGCTCGCGCATCGGCCCGTGACCACCGGCCAGATGTTGATGACGATCGCCGATCCGACAGGGCCGTGGGAACTGGAGCTGTACATGCCGGAGCGTCGCTCAGGCAAGGTGAACTTCGCGCGGGCGGATGAATCGCTGGGCCCCGAACTTCCCGTGACCTACGTGCTGGCGACCGCGCCGGATGTGTCGCTTCAAGGGAAGATCAAGAACGTGGATGACACCATCACCATGCACGAGGAGGAAGGGAGCGTGATGCGGATCCGCGTCGATATCCAACAAGAAGATCTGGATCATCCCAGCCCCGGCGCCACGGCCACGGCCAAGGTGTATTGCGGCCGTCGCCCCATCGGCTGGTGCTGGTTCCATGAAGCCATTGAATGGGTTGAAGCGTGGTGGTTCTAAGGTTGGCCGTCCCGCGAGCGCCAGCGTAATAGCCACGCGCTGGCCGCGCCTCATCGTCTACAGTCAAAGTCTTTCAATTCTAGCGGAGTTATCTGATGACGCTCACAACGGCCATGCTGGTCTCGGCGATTGCCCTCGCGGCGCCCCCCGCAGGCGCAAATGCGGCGAAAAAAGGGGACGTTCTCGAAGTGAAATATTGCCTGGTCTCGATGATCGATCATGTGCGGTTATCGGTTCGCGAAGCTGGTGCGCTGGTCGCGGTCAACGTACGCGAGGGAACGGTCATCTCCAAGGGGGATGTGCTCGGCAACGTGGACGACAGCGATTCGGTCATCAAACGCAAGGCGTCGTACTTCGATTACCAATTGGAACACGCCAAGGCCGAGAGTGACGTGAACGTGCGCGCGGCCGAGAAAATGGCGAAGGTGGCCGAGGCGGAATATCAACAAGCGGTGGACATCAATCGCAAGAGTCCTGGAACCGTGCCCGATACCGAAGTTCGCCGCCTGAAACTCACTTGGGAGCGGGGTCTGTTGCAGATCGAAGTCGCGGAACTGGAAATGGATGTCGCTAAGTTCACCGCGGATGTGAAGGGGGCGACGGTTGAAGCGGCGGACAATGAAATCGAACGCCGCAAGCTGGTCTCGCCGATCGACGGGATCGTGGATCATGTGATGGTCCATGCGGGGGAATGGGTGCAGCCAGGGCAGCCGGTGATGGAACTGGTCCGCGTGGATCGGCTCCGCGTCGAGGCCTTCTTGAATGCGTACGAAGTTTCGCCGCGCGAAGTCGAGGGACGTCGTGTGATGATTGAAATCCCCGTCGGTAATGGCAAGACAGAACAGTTCCAAGGGCATATCGAGTTCGTCAGTTCGCAGGTGGTCGCGGATGGCGCTTATCGCGTGTGGATGGAATTCGACAATCGCAAGGACGAGCACAATCAATGGGCGGTGCGTCCCGGTCTGACCGCCACGATGCGGATCGACCTGGCGACGCCGCCGGTTGTGGTGCCGCCGCCGAAGCTGGAAGCGGCGCCGAAGGCCGACGCGGCGGTCAACTTAGAAGCCGCGCCGGTTTTGAAGCCATCCGCCGCCCCGGTGGTGGAATAACAGTTTGGCTCACGTCGCCCGGTTTGGTTTTCTGGGGAATACCGCGACTGCACGAAGGGAACACGCCGACGCCTGGCGCGGCAATGACGCATGATCACTCTGGCCGAAAGTTTGGTAAGCAGCACCTCCCGCCCTGTGCAACTGCGCATGCGTCCCGACTTGGAAGCACGGCGACAGCGGTATCAGGGGGCTGGCTATTGGGTGCTGAAGGAGCCGGTGGGGCTGAATTACTACCGGTTTCACGAAGAGGAATACGCCATTTTGCAAATGCTCGACGGCCACACGAGCCTCGAGCAGATCAAGGAGCGGTTCGAGGACGAGTTCACGCCGCAGAAAATCACCTTTCAAGATTTGCAACAGTTTATCGGCATGTTGCACCGCAGCGGCCTGGTGATTTCGGAGAGTTCCGGCCAAGGGAAGCAGCTCAAGAAGCGGCGCGACGAAAAGAAGCGCAAGGAGTTGATGGGCAAGCTCTCCAACGTGTTCGCGCTGCGGTTTCGCGGCATCGATCCCGAATGGATTTTGAACACCGTCTACAAGTTTACCTGGTGGTTCTTCTCGCCGGCGTTCATGGTGGTGTGGTTCATCATCGTCGCGTCCGCGGCCTCGCTGGTGCTTGTGAACTTCGACATTTTTCGCCAGCGACTACCAGGCTTCCACGAATTCTTTGCCACCCAAAACTGGGCCTACCTGGCCTGCACCATGGCCGTGGTGAAAGTCTTGCACGAGTTTGGGCACGGCCTGTCGTGCAAACACTACGGCGGCGAATGTCACGAGATGGGGGCGATGCTGCTGGTGTTCACGCCGGCACTGTACTGCAACGTCTCGGATTCGTGGATGCTGCCTAACAAGTGGCACCGGGCCTTTATCGGCGCGGCAGGCATGTATGTGGAGATCTTTTTGGCGTCCCTGGCCACGTTTGTGTGGTGGTTCAGCGAGCCGGGGCTGATCAACCAGATCGCGCTCTCGGTGATGTTTATCTGCTCGGTCAGCACGGTGATGTTCAACGGCAACCCGCTGTTGCGGTTCGACGGTTACTACATCTTGATGGACATCCTGGAGATTCCCAACTTGCGGCAGAAGTCGACGGAAGTCCTCCGCCGCACGTTGTTCGAGTGGTGTCTCGGCGTCGAAGAGCCAGAGAACCCGTTCCTGCCGCAAAAGAACCGCTTCTTCTTCGGCATGTTCACCGTCGCGGCGGTCTGCTACCGCTGGATTGTTGTGTTTTCGATCTTGATGTTCCTGAACGCCGTCCTCAAACCGTATGGCCTGCAGGTGATCGGGCGATTGATTGCGGCGATGGGTTTTGTGGGACTGGTAGTTCAGCCGGTGATGGAATTGGCGAAGTTCTTTTATATTCCGGGGAGAATGAAAAAAGTGAAAAAAGAACGAATGGCGATCAGCGCGACGCTATTGGCAGGGGCGCTGCTGTTTGTGCTGTTCTTGCCGCTACCTCACTATGTACGCTGCTCGTTTGAAGTGGAGCCCCGCGGCGCTGCCGCGATTTATGCCGAAGCGCCCGGCGGCCGAATGACCCAGTGCAACGTCAAAGTCGGCGACCCGGTCGTCGCCAACGAAACGGTGCTGGTGGTGCTGGAAAGCCGCGCGCTCGAAGGGGCGGTCGCGGTGCTGGAAGGGAAGAAGGCGGAGACCGCTTCGGAACTGGCCAGTCTGCGCGAACGCCGCTTCGTGGATCGCAAGGCGGAAACGCAGATCGCCCAGACGGAAGAAGTGCTGGAGATGCTGGAGGGACAACTGGCGGAGAAGCGACGGCAGCTCGAGCGGCTGAAGATCGTCTCGCCGATCTCCGGTACGGTCCTGCAAGCGCCATATCGGCCTTCGAGCGGAGGCCGAGATGGGCGTTTGCCGACCTGGTCGGGCCGCGTGCTGGACGACCGCAATCGCACTGCCGTGCTGGCCGAAGGCGATCAAATCTGCTTCGTCGGCGATCCCGGACAAATGGACGCCGTGTTGGTGATCGATCAAGGGGAGTTCAGCCAGGTGGAAGTGGGCGATCCGGTGGCGTTCAAGCTCGAAGGGTTTCGCAACGATAGCCTGAGCGGGCAAATCGACCAAAAAGCGATGATCAATTTGAAGGTCAGCCCGGCGAATCTATCGGACAAAGCCGGCGGCGGCGTACAGACCCGGATGGACGCCTCCGGTAACGCCGTTCCCATGAACACCAGTTATCAAGCCCGGGCGCGCATCGAAAACACGCGAGGCGAGATCCAAACCGGGATGCGCGGCGAGGCCCGCATCTTTATCGGCTGGACCCCGCTAAGCACGCGGATCTATCGTTTCGTCGCCAAGACGTTCAACTTTGATCTGTAACAAGGCAGTGTGGGAAGATTGTAGCGATTGACACGGCCGCGATTTGTCGCCAAGTGTGCTGGCATTTGACCCACGATGATTTATGTTTGTGCATGGGTTCACCGCGAACCAACTGCACGTCCCGAGACGTTCCTACTTATCACAGGGAGACAATTGATGTCTGACACCCCCGAGAATCCCGCGGAAGAAGCGCCCGTCGCCGAAGCCGCCAAGGCGGGCACGCAGCCGCAACAGCAGCAGCAGTACCAGGTGCAAGTGGACGACAGCAAGGTGATGGCGACTTACGCCAACTTCTGCCGCGTCACCGGCTCGCCGGAAGAACTGATCATCGACTTCGGTTTGAATCCGCAGCCGGTAGGCGTTCCTCAACAAGCGATCGCCGTCACGCAGCGCGTGATCGTCAACTTCTTCACCGCCAAGCGTCTCTTGGCCGCGCTGTCGATGTCGGTGCAACGCCACGAGGCGGTGTTCGGCGTGCTGGAGACCGATATCCAGAAGCGCGTGCGTCAAAAGTAAATAGGCCGCGGCGAACAACGCTCGCCGCCGCTTGTAAACACAGAAAACGGCTCGCCAACGCGAGCCGTTTTTGCTGCGCTGAACGCGAAGCCTTGACTATAGCTGCGGGTCCACGGTGACATCGACGCGGAGGCCGACGACGAGGTTTTCACCGCTGTCGAGGTCAATCCAGATCTCGCGGGCTTTCGTGTCGAAGCGCTCATTGGGAGCGTCGCTCCAGATTTGTTTCGCCGTCATGCGAGGACTGAGACGGGTGACGCGGCCGGTAAAGGATTGATCGGCGAGTCCGTCGGCGACAATCGTGCTGATCATGCCATGTTTGACGCGCGGCGCATCGAGCTCTTCCACAAACGCCCGCACGCGGAAGCGCGAGGTATCGACCAGCACCAGCGTCGGCTCGGCGGCGTCAGGGCCGGTCAGTTCGCCTGGCTCGACATTGACCTTCATCACCTGCCCTAGGGCGGAAGCGCGGAGCGTGGTGTGGCTGAGTTCCACCTTCGCGAGTTCGACGCGACTCTGGGCCGCTTCGATTTTGGCGTCGGCGATCAGCAGTTCGTCCTCGCGGGCCGGGGCTTCCAACAACTCCGCCCGCGCGCGAGCGGCCGCCACCTGCGCTTCGAGCGACTTCACCTTGCTCTGCTGGTCGTCCGCTTCCTGCTGCGACACGGCCGACTGCACGCGCAACTTGCGGAGGCGTTCATTGGCGACGCGGGCCAATTCGAGTTCGGCATATTTGGAATGGTAGAGCGCGAGTGCTTCATCCCGCTCGAACTGCCGCGCGCCATTTTTGATCCGCTCCCGCTCGGCGAGCGCCAGACCTAGCTCCGCCTGGGCCAAGGCGATTTCGTGTTCGTACTGCTTGGAGTCGAGTTGCACCAAGACGTCGCCCGCCTGGACCTGATCCCCTTCCTTCACCTTCAGCGCGACAATTTGGCCGCGAATCTGCGGGCGAAGTTCCACTTCCTCGGTGATGCCTTCGACGCGGCCCGGCGCGAAGATGCGGTAGGGCGTGTCCGCTTCCACGCGCGGCGGCACGGGGGTTTGCGATTGGGCTTCCAACAGAAAGCTCAAGAGCACAATCAGGGCGACGCCCAATCCGACAGCTAGAAATCGCAACATAATACTTACCCTGCCAGATTTGCCGTGGGTGTTTCGTGATGAGTCAGCCGCCCGGAATCCATGTGGCAGATGCGGTCGGCGAAGCTGAAGATGCGCGGATCGTGCGTGACGACGATCATCGTCTTCCCAGCGTCGGTCGTGAGCTTGCGCAACAACTCCATCGCCTCGTGTCCGCTAGCGGAGTCGAGCGAGGCAGTGGGTTCGTCCGCCAGGATTAAATCGGGATTGACCGCCAGCGCCCGCGCCAGGGCGACGCGTTGGCATTGCCCGGTACTGAGATTTTTGGGGAGCGAGAGCATTTTATCGGCCAGGCCGACCGCGTTGAGCAACTCCCGCCCGCGCTCGCGCGCGGTGCGGACGCGCTGGCCGCGGAGTTGCAGCGGCACGCAGACGTTGTCGAGCGCGGTTAGCCCGCGAATGAGGTGGAACTTTTGAAAGACGAAGCCGATCCGATCGCGCCGCAAGAGCGTGCGCTCGCGGTTGGTGATGCGGGCCAGGTCATGATCGAGGACATGCACATCGCCTTGGTCGTGCGTGAGGATCGCGCCCAGGATGGAGAGGAGCGTGGTCTTGCCGCTGCCGGAGGGGCCTGCGAGAAAGACGCACTCGCCGGCGTGGACATCCAGATCGATCCCTTGCAGCACCGGAGTTTCCTGCCCGCCACGGCTGTAGCTCTTGGTGAGCCCCGCGATGTGAATGACCGGATTGGATGGGAACGTGGACATATTGCTTTACGACTGCAAGACGATGAGGGGATCTACTTGACGGACGCGAAGGTAAGGGATGAGCGACGACACCAGGCAAATGATGAGCACCAGGCCGCAACTGCTGAGCGACAGCCAGAGTGGAATCACGATCGGCGCCTTGGGCGTGCTGCAGGTGGCTTGGATGAGCGTCACCAGTTGCAAGCCGATGAGCGAACCCACCACGGCCATAATCACCGCTTGAATGATGAGCACGGAGAAGACTTGGCGCTCGGTAGCGCCAATCGCCTTGAGCGTGCCGAACTCGACCAACCGATCGAGCACCATCGCGTAGAGCGTTTGACCGACCATAACCAGGCCGACGAGGACGCCGAGCAGTGTGGCCGCGCCAAAGCTGATGCCTAGCCCGGTGCGGGTCATCCAGAAGTTGACGCAGTCCGTGCCGTATTGCTGGCTGGTCAGCGCATCGACTTCCGGCACGCGCTCGCGAATCGCGGCGCAAACCGCTTCGGCGTCGGCGCCGGGTTCCAGTTCTACCAGGACATAGGAACAACTGGCCGGTGACTTGCGCAAGAACATGGCCGCCTGATCGTAATTTGTGAAGACGTAGGGGGCGACCTGAAAGCCCATCAGGCCATAGCTCTTGCCGGTCACGCGGGCCCGACGGTTACCAATTTCCCGCACGTCGCCGATTTCTGGGAAGCCGAGTTTGAAGTCTTCGCTGGAATCCACGACGATCGCGTCGGTCCTGCGGAGCGCGTCGCTGGGGCCTTGGTCGAGGCTCCAGGCTTTGCCGAGTTGGCTATGGCTATCAACACCTACCACCGCGACCCCTTCGAAGCCGCCGCCGGGGAGCGTCATCTCGCTGAAGCCGATGAGATAAGGATCGGCCCGCTTCACCCCGGGGATGGGACGAATGCGATAGGACCAGCGGCGCGGAATATCGCGCGGAAATTCGACGCTATGCATCTCCCGATGCCCTACCCAGATGTCCGCATGGCTGTTCACCACGAGCAAGCTCGCCTTGAAGATCATGCCGAGAAAGAGTCCCCCCTGCAAATTGACGAGCACGACCGAGAACACCACGCCTACCAGCGCTGTGAACAGCTTGCCGCGATCGGCTACCAGAGTTTGCAGAGCAAAAGACCACATTTGAACTGTACTTTATTTGCGATCCGTACTTCGTCCGCTGGAAGCGGTTGTGCGGGCGGAGTGTTTCGCATCGCTTGTTATCGGCGTCCGTCGGTAAGGAATCTGACGCCAATTCGCTATCCGACGGAAAATCTGAAGGGTCAGGCCGCGCTTAGCAGCGACTCAGATCGCGCTTCCGTCGGCTTCCACTCGGTCTGGTTCAAAACGCGGAGGAGCAAAGCGATCGTGGCGGAGTCCATGCGGTGGGCTTGGAGTTCGCCATCGGCGAACGGTTTGCCGAAGAACCGTTGATACGCCCGCGGATGATTGACCGACAAGCCGTTGAGGTCGAGCGCGAGCGCGACGGCCGGATTGTCTTGCACGGCGGCGTAGCGTTTCTCGTGCCCAATCACTTCAAACCCGATGAACCGCTCATAGAAGCCGACATGATGCGGATGCACGGCAATCAACAGCTCGTCCACGCCTTGGCGGCGAGCGAACTGGGCCATGTGGCTCATGAGTTGAATCACCACGGAGAGCATATTTGACTTGCCGTGGCTGCTATCGGCCAAACAGGTTACTTCCGCGACCGACTTGCCGCAAGCGCGCCGCGAGTTGACCTCGGCAGAGTAGACGTCTTCCATCGGCAGGCCCAGGGCACAGTCGCGAACGAGCGACAGCGTGCCGACCAATTGCTCATCGCGGCTCGCCACGAAGACGTTGGTCGTAGGGAGCACGTGGTAGGGAGTCACCCGCATGGCGAACGGATTCTCGCCGATAAGCCCTGTTTCGAGATAGGCTTCGTAGACCATCCGCAGCGCGGCGTGGATGTCGGCCTGGGTATGGGCCAAGGCCGTAACGAGCTCTTGTCCGGTCGCCCGCTCGCGAGTTCGTTGCCGAGACTCGGGAAGTAGTTGTAGTTCGGTGGCGCGGTCTGGCAGCACCACGGCGCTGCGCGCGATTAGTTCCAAATGATTCTTATGGGCGATCATTGCCGTCACTCCGTCTGGGGTCGATCATCCAATCAAGCACGATCACACAGGCAGGGCGAAGTCGGGACTTCGCGGGTGTTACCTGGTGTGACTGCGAGCCACACAGCGTCGCAGGGCCTCTCTCCGTGTGACTTGAAACTTGCGCATCAAGTCGTGTACGTGGGATTTGACCGTGGTGACGCGCAGGCCTAATTGCCGTGCGATCTGCTTGTTGATCAGACCCTCCGCGACGAGCACCGCGATTTCCCGCTGGCGCACCGTTAGCGAAGTCGGCCGACATTCTTCGTCACTCGGTTCAAGTTGTTGGCAAAGTTGAATCTGTTGGGCGACGAACGCCAGAACTTGCGGCGAGCACAAGTATTCGCGGGCGGCGAGTTGTCGCAGGGTGGTCGTCATAACCTCAAGGGAGGTCTCGCTTTCGAGCCAGGCCAGGCGCCGCCTGGCGAGCGCTGACAGCATGCAGGCAGAGGCCGTCTGGGGTGGGCCTAGCATCAGTATTTGTTGATCTTCCGTGAGCCATTCCACGAGCTCCTCAAGCTCACATTCCGCAAGATTGCTAGCGACCGCCACGAGCACGTCGCAGTCGGCAAGTTCGTCGTAACTCGGCAAGTCCGCCGCATGCACGACGCACAAGCCGGGCATCTGTCCCAGGCCCATTCTTAAGGCTTCTCGATACAGCTTGTGACCGCCTGCGATGGTGATGCGGATTGTGCTCGACATAACGTTTTCCTAGGCGCTCGCTCGCAGCGGGACATGCAACTCACTACGGAGCGAAGCTAGCATTTGATCGAGGTTATTCGTGGAAAGTGCCTGTTGATGCAAACGTTGTTCGCACAGCACGGCGCTCTCCCCATCGGCCGTGAGACCAAGCATGGTCAGGCCCGGAAACTCCGCGAACAGATGCGAGTAAATGGCCGGCGGCGAATTGCCTTCCCAGGCGTGGATCACGAGCGTCGCTTCGGTGGCGCGTACCGCCACGAAAAGATCAAGCTCGTTGTCGACCTCGCCTACGACTTCGACATCGGGTTCAGTCGCCAATCGCAACCGCCACGCATCGCGGGCAAGCTGGGTGTTGATCGCCAATAGAACGCGTCGCATGTTCCTGTTCGTCATCCTGACAATCCTCTCTTCGATTCGCACTTGAATGTCTGCCCACATCGAGATGACCGCGCTGCTGATGTGTCTCTTTGTACGCGGCGCGAAAATTGTCACAATCGAGCGCGCGAACCATAAAGGTTGGCAGCGCGAACCAGACCGCCGCGCAGCGTGAAGCTCGCCAGCCACAGTCGTGGCGGTTCGCGCGCTGCACGAGCGCGCGCGAACTTTTCGTGGCCGTGGAACTAACACAAATGGCGGCGACCAGCGCGTTTGCTCAATGAATGTCGCCGCCGTGCGCGAACTGAAGGCGCCGCTTCCGCGCCGCCTGGGGAACTAGTGCCATGGGTCGCGTGCGAACTAGGGAGAACTAGTTCGCGCTCCGGTTCAGGCGGCGCGCTCAGGGCCCCAAAAAAGATGGAATAATTTCCAAGAATCTTCCAAACTGCTCTTGCGGCGCGCGATGAGCTCGCGGAGCGAGATGCCTACGGTTACTGACGTCTCGTCGAATTCAGTAACAGTTGTTGTGCAACGTTGGGGCTAACGCCGCGTGGTGGTGATGGGCATGGGACGCACGCGGGGGAGCAAGCGGCGCTGGCGGGCGTGCTCGATGGCGTCGAAGCGGTCGTCCACTTGCAGCTTTTCGAGAATGTTGTGGACGTGATTCTTGATCGTATAGAGCGAGAGTGTGAGTTCGTCGGCGATTTCCTGGTTGGTCATCTTGTCCGCCATGAGCTGCAGGATTTGCCGCTCGCGGGGCGTGAGGTTCACATCCACCGCCCGCTGCGCGGTGATGGAATCGCGTGACAGTTCCGCCAGTTGCTGAAACATGGAGGTCACCAACTGTTGCGAGCAAAAAGTTTCGCCTTCGACCACGCGCGAGATCGCCACGCGCAGCTCTTCGAGCGAGGCTTCTTCCAGCACGCATCCTTTCGCGCCGGCCGCGACGCAATTCACGATCGACTCATGATCATCAACGGCGACCAGCACCAAGACTTGAATCTTTCGCGCTTCTCCAGTGAGCGCTTGAATCAAGGGCACGGCGGCGCCGCTGGGAAGTTGCATATCGACGAGCGCAACGCGAGCGCCGCCTTCAGTCGCTGCCGGCCAAGACTGTGGGGAGTCATGGTCGAGCGAGACGGCTTCAAATTCTTCCTTGCTTCCAGATAAGACAGTCGCTAAGCAATCG
>CAUJKE010000251.1 GCA_963205385.1 Planctomycetota bacterium
CGGCCTGATCGACCTGACCACCGGCGCCAGCGCCGGCGAGCTAGCCGGACACCCTGGGGGCACGTCACACCTCGCGTTCAATGCTGCGAACAATCGTCTGGTAAGTATCGGCGCGGATAAGAAGGTGAGCGTCTGGTCGTGTACCGAAGGGACGCAACTCTTTTCCACCGGACTCGCAGCAGGCACGCCGACAGCGGCGTCGGTCAACGCCTCGGGAAATCAACTGGCGGTCGGCGCCGATGACGGCGCGATCCGCACGTGGAAACTCGATGCCCCCGAGCCGCAAACGGTCGAACGCACCGTGGGGGATCATAAGCAGCCGATCACGCAACTGTTGTACACGAACGATGGCAGTGCGTTTTTCACAAGCTGTGCGGATGGAACCGTGCGCCGCTTCGCCGCCACCGGCGAGCAGCAATTTGCCGCCAATCACGGCGCTCGCGTGCAATGCCTGACGCTCAGCGCCGATCAGCAGTGGTTGGCTTCCGGCGGCGACGACAAGCAAATCAAAATCTGGAACGCTGGAAGTGGCGCCGCCGGCCCCAAGCCGCAACTCGCAGGCTTCACCGGCGCGGTGCAAGCGGTGGCCTTCGCCCCTGATGGCAAACGCTTGTTGGGAAGCGACGCGGAAACGAAGCAAATCCTCGTGTTCGACGTGGAGCAAGGCGTTCTTCAAGAAGCACATCTTGCTCCCAGCGCGGCGACAGCGCTCGCGCTGCTTCCGCAAGGCGAGCAGGAACTGTTCGTGCTGACGTGTGCGGCGGATAAGAGCACCGAACTGTGGCCGCTCTCCGCAGGTCGCCACTTGAAAGGCCACGGTCAGCCGATCGTCGCACTGGCCGCGGTCGCCGCCAACCAAATCGCTTCCGCCAGCGCCGAGGGCGCGATCAAACTTTGGGACACCAATAACGGCAGTGCCACCCGCGACTTGAACCACGGCGGTCCCGTAACTGGCCTCGTTGTTCGCGGTGATGGCCAACGCCTGGTGAGCGCCGGCGCGAACAACATCGCCAAGGTGTTTAACCTGCAAAACAGCCAGGTCGTCGCCGAACTGCGAGGCGATTTCAACGCTAAGTACAACGTGGAAGCTAGGCAGCGCGCACTCGCGTTGTCCAAGAAACATATCGACCTGGCCAAGAAGGACTTGGAAGAGGCTACCAAGCGGAAGATGTCGGAAGACGAAAACGCGAAGAAAGCCGCCGAAGCATTGACCAAGGCGAACGAAGAGGCCAAGGTCAAGACCGAGGCGGCGAAGAAGCCGATGGAAGACAAGGCAGCGGCCGACAAGGCCTTGGCGGAAGCCACCACAGCGAAGACCGCCGCCGAAGAAGCACAGAAGCAGGCCGCGGCCGCCCAGACCGCGAACAACGAAGCGTTTACCAAGGCAACGCAAACGCGCGACGAGGCGACCAAAGCCTCCAGCACAGCGGCCGCGCTCGCCAAGCAAGCGGCGGATAAGCTGGCGCAAGCCAAGGCCGCCGCCGCCGGCGATGCGGCCAGCGCCGAACTCGCCGCGGCCGTCAAAGCCGCGGAGCAGGAAGTCGCAAGCGCCGACGCGACAGCCAAGGCCGCCGCCGACGCGAAAGCCGCCGCCGATCAAGCCTTCGCCGCCGCGGAAGCCGCTAAGAAGAGCGCCGACGAGGCGAAACAAAAGGCCGACCAGGAACTCAATACGGCCACCAACACGTTCAATCAGGCCGATCAAAAGGTGAAGCAAGTCACGCCGGCGTATCAAAAGGGGGTGGACGAAATGACCGCGGCGGTGCGCAATCAAGAAGCGGCGCAGCGCAGCGTCGAGCGTTCGATGATCGCCGTCAAAGCCGCGACCGACGCTTTGCCTGGTTACGATGCAGCCGTCAAGACCGCGGAGGCCAACAGCACCGCGGCGGAAGCAGAAGTCGCGCGCGTCACCACCGTGGCCCAGCAAACGGAACAACCGTTCCGCGCGATCGCGCTCTCAGCCGACGGCCGCACCGTGGCCCTGGGAGGGGAGAACAAAACCGTCTACACCTTCGACACCGAGACCGGCGCCGCCCTGCAAGCATTCGCAGGTCACAACGCCGCCGTCACTTCGCTCGCGTTCACGGCCGGCGGCAACCTGGTTTCCACCGCCGCCGACAAAACGGCCATCGTCTGGAATACCAACCCGCTTTGGATCCTGGAACGCACCATCGGCTCGCCGGACGGCGCCAGCCCCATTTTGGATCGCGTCACGGCGATTGACTTCAGTCCCGATGGCACGCTCGTCGCCACCGGCAGCGGCGAACCTTCGCGCAGCGGTGAGCTGAAAATCTGGAAAGTCGCCGACGGTTCGCTCGTGAAAGAATTTAAGCAACCGCATAGCGATTCTATTTACGACGTCGAGTTTTCGCCTGACGGCCAGTACATCGCAACGTGTGGCGCCGATCGGTTCATGAAGGTCTTCAATGTTTCCAACGGCGAACTGCAGCGGTCGTATGAAGGGCATACCCATCACGTGCTCGGCGTCGCCTGGCGGGCCGATGGACGGTGGCTCGCTTCCAGTGGAGCGGACAACGTTGTGAAGGTCTGGAACTTCCTCACCGGCGACCAGGTGCGCACCATTACCGGCTTCACGAAGGAAGTCACCGGCGTGACCTTCGCCGGCGACGATAACGCGGTGGTCGCTTCCAGCGGCGATCACTCCGTGCAGATGAAGAACGCGGAAAATGGGGGCAATATTCGCAACTTCGGCGGCGCTCAGGATTTCGTGTACTCGGTCGATGCGAGCGCCGATGGCAAGACGATCGTGGCCGGCACGGCCGATGGCGTCGTGTTCGTGTGGAACGAACAGGGGCAACCCGTGGCGACTTTCGCCCCGCCCCAGCCTGAATCAACCGCCGCCACCGCGGCGAAATAAACCCGCGCCGCCTAATCGTCGAGCAGCAGCAACCGTAAATAGTTCAGCGCGCGTTTCGCAGTGAGTGGCTTGAGAATATCCGGGTGTCCGGCGAACACGGCGGAGCGGGCCAGTACGCCGCCGTCGTTCGCCAGCGCCACTTCCACCACCGGCGGCACGCCGTCAGGCGTGAACTCTTGTGAGGGAAAAGGCCCGATCGCCAGCGCGATATCGGCGCCCCACTGCTCGCGGCAATTCTCCGCCATGCGGCAAATCGCTTCGGCGGTGCTCTCGACAGGGCGGCGGACGACTTCGCCCCCCAAGTAAACCCCGGTCTCGCCTGCCGCCTCGCTGAACCAATCGGCCACGAGGCCCCCGGTGCCGCATTCGATCGTCGCGAGCGTTTGCTTGCGCGCCGCGAGCAGCCGCACAATGGTGTGTTGAAGTTCGTCTTCGTCGTCGCCGAAAATCAGCTTCCCCAAGCATTGCTGGATCGTCGCCACGGTCGGTTCGATCCACGCATCGCAGGCTTCCGCGGAATTCGCAATCGCCGTGATGCGGAGCGAAATGGTCGCTTGACTAACCGTGATTCCCACGGTCGGCGTATGCTCGCGTTTGATCAAGTCTGGCAACATCGCTTCCAGGTCACTTTCGCCCACGCCAAAACAGCGGATGACCCGATGCTTGATGACCTCCCGGCGTGGGCCAACCAACTCGCGCAGCGCCGGTTCGACGGTGGCCCACCACATCTCCCGCATTTCAGCAGGCACGCCGGGCAGGGCGAAAACGCGCGCCGGCGAAGCGCCCAGGGGGAGATCGAGATCGATGCCTGGAGCGGTGCCATGCGGATTGGGAATCACGCGGGCGCCGCTGGGCAACATCGCCTGAATGCGGTTTCGCTCAGGCATTTCGCGCTTGCGGCGCGAAAACATGGCCTGGATGCGCGCGTACGACTCCTCATCAAAGACCCACTCCACCCCCAGCACATCGGCCAGCGCCTGGCGGGTGAGATCGTCGGCGGTCGGTCCGAGTCCGCCGGTGCAGACAATCACATCCGCCCGCTGCGCGGCGGTGCGAAAGACGCGCACATTGGCCGCCAAATCATCCCCCACCGTGCAGTGGTAGAGTGTGCGAATTCCGAGTTCGCCGAGACGTTGGCTTAGCCACTGGCTGTTCGTATCCAGCCGCTGGCCACTGGTTAGTTCGTCGCCAATGGAGATCACTTCCGCGTGCATAGTCGCCTCGTAGGGTTGTTTCGCATTTTGCCAGTCCTGCGGTTGAGAGTGTAGGGGGTTGATCCGCTGGAGGGCCTTGCCCGGTCGCAACGGTCGTGCGGCGCGCGGCAGTTCACAACCCAGCCCGCAGGGGTTGTGGCGCCGCGCAGCTAACGCTTATGCGGGCAACGTGAATCGTATTCATCGGGAACCATCCGTGGCGCAGATGAAGAGGAGGCTTCGTTTGCTGCGTGATTATCCACCTCTTTTGCGATCCGTCTGACTGCTGCATGAATGTCGATCCTTCTGGCGATTCACTTCTCGATTCCCTTCGGAGCGGCGGGCCGTTGAGCCGACTCTTTCGCAGCGCCGCCGCCGAGACCCGCGCCGCGATTGAGCAGCGACTCGCCGCCCGTCCCACTTCGGCGCTCGTCGCCGCGATTCTCGGCGAAGCCCAGCAACAGGTCGCGCAAGGCAGCGAAGCTTCTCCGCTAGCCGTACTGCGACAAAGCGGGGCCGGTTGCAGCGCGTGCTGCCTGGCGGTCAGCGCGGATGTGACGCCGCTCGAAGCGATTGTCGTTGCGGAACACTTACAGCGTACGCTTTCTGCTGAGCGGCTCGAGCTGGTCCATCGGCGCCTGGCATGGAATGTTCAGCGTCGCCTGCAATTGCCGCCGGCGGAACGGGGCCGCGCGCGGCTCGCCTGCGGCTTGCTGGATGCGCAAGGGCATTGCGAGGCGTATGAAGTTCGCCCGCTCGTGTGCGCCGGCGTTTTTTCACTTTCGCGGGAAGACTGCGACGCCGCCGCCCGCGCGCCCACCGCGGGGCCGCAGCAAGTTCCGCTCGATCGTCCCGCGAAAGCCTGGACGATGGGCGTCTCCGGCGGCTTGCAACGAGCCCTGGTGGATGCCGGGCTGGATGGCAACCTCTACGAACTCAATTCCGCGGTGCTCTGCGCGCTCGATACCCCCCGCGCCGCGGCCCGTTATTTGCAAAGCGAAGACCTGTTTGTCGATTGTATTTGCACGGATGCCCATTCGCCTCCGCGGCGCGCCGTCGCGCCCTACCGGATCGATCCGCCTGTTACCCCCGAACAAGCCCGCGCTCGTCGGAAATTGCGCCACAAACAGTACAAATCGCTGCGCCATCAATAACCGTCCCCCTCCTGGACGCAGCCGCTTCCTTGACGACCTCGATGGGAACGGCTAGCGTGGAGAAATGCCCTCTAAAAGGGTGAGTTTCTCCTGCTGACCACCACGAGGTCGCGATGGTATTGATTCCGCGCATGGCTAGTTTGCTCCTGTTAGCGCTCTGGACTGCGCAAGCGGTCGCGGTCGCACCGCAAGAACGGTCGCGCACCTGGCGCGATCAGCAAGGCCGCGAGATTGTCGGCCGACTCGTCGGTATTGACGGCGATCACGTCATCTTGCGGAGTGAAGGCCAAGACGTGGCGATCGAATATTCGCAGCTCAGCGATACCGATCAAGACTACCTGCAAGGCAAAAAGTTTGCCGGCGACCCCGTGCCGAGTTCGCCGGATCAGCCGCCTGCGGGGCGAGCGCAACAACCTGCATTCCCTCAACCGCCTCCTCCCCCCGCTGCGGCGGAACCGCGGGCGTGGACCGTGGGGAAAAAACAAGTCGTCGGCGCGTGGGCGGGCGCGGATGAGACGGCGTTTTACGTGCAAACGGCCAGCGGCGAATCGCGAATCACTTACGACGCGATCTCCAATCAAGACGACGCACTGGAAGTGAGCCATCGCCTGGACGCGGCCGGTCGCGAGGATTTGGCCCAGCGTGTCGTCGCTGCTTATGAACGCAATACCGGCCAGAGCTTATTTGCCTCCGGCCAATCGCCGGCTGCTTCCGACCCCGCCAACCCATCACGCACGGATCCTGCCCAGCCGCCGCTGAATCAGAACATGAACGTCGCGACCGAGCCGACCGATTTGCCGGCGCGCCCCAAGAAGGTCGACATTGTCACGGCGGACGAAGTCTTTGCCGAACATGCGGATGCGCAAGGCTCCGCGGCGGACGATTCGGAACGCCGGCTGCGCAACCGCACGATACTCGGCGCGCTCGCGTTGGTCGCGCTGGTCTCCGTCGTGCTGACCTATGGGTGGATGTCCACCAAACGCGGCTAGTCGAATCTCGTCTTAGTCGTGTATCTGATAGAGTGACGCGAGCGGACGCGGCGGCAAGTCCGCGTGCATGATGCTGGTGTGTTCCTCCCGCGGGGTCAGCAGTTTGGCGACGAGTCCCGTCCAGCCGGTTTGATGTTCCGCGCCGCAGCCGCGCCCGGAATCGCCATGGAAATACTCGTTAAAGAGCAGGTAGTCGCGAAAGTGTTCGTCCGTTTGTCGTTTAGCGCAGTCGCCAAAGACGGGGCGCTGCCCCGCCTCATTGCGCAAGAATAGCCGCGACAGGCGGCGCGTTAATTCATCGGCCACTTCACGAATGGTGATGTATTTCCCGCTCCGCGTGGGGCACTCGACTTTGAAATCATCGCCGTAGTAATGATGAAACTTCTGCAGCGATTCGATGATCAGATAGTTCAAGGGAAACCACACCGGCCCGCGCCAATTGCTATTGCCGCCGAACAGCCGCGTGTTGCTCTCTCCGGGGACATACTGCACGCTGATGGTTTCGCCATCGACCCCATATTGATAAGGATGGTCGCGATGATAAGCCGATAACGCCCGCACGCCGTAATCCGAGAGAAACTCGGTCTCGTCCAGCATCCGCGCGAGCAGGCGTTTCATGCGATGCCCGCGCAACAGCGAGAGCAGCCGCCGATCGCCGCGCCCATGTTCTTCCCAATGGGACACCAGCTTCGCTAACTCCGGCCGATGCTTGAGCACCCACTTCAGCCGCCTGCCAAATTCCGGCAAGCGCTTGAGCAATTCCGGCTCGATGGTTTCGACAGCGAAGAGCGGAATCAAGCCCACCATCGAGCGGACGCGCAGCCGCACCATTTCGCCATCCGGCAGAATCAACTTATCGTAATAGAACTGGTCCTGCTCGTCCCACAGGCCCAAGCCTTCGCGGCCGCCCATGTTGGTCATCGCTTCCGCAATCGCGAGGAAGTGCTCGAAGAATTTGGTGGCGATGTCTTGATAGACTGGATTATGCAAGGCGAGTTCGAGCGCGATCCGCATCAAATTCAACGAATACATGGCCATCCAACTCGTGCCATCGGCCTGGTTGAGGTACCCGCCGGTTGGGAGCGGCTCGCTGCGGTCGAAGAGACTGATATTGTCGAGCCCCAAAAACCCGCCTTGGAAGATGTTGCGATTGTAAGCGTCCTTGCGGTTGACCCACCAGGTGAAGTTCAGCAGCAGCTTGTGAAACACCCGTTCAAGGAACGCGATGTCGCCACAATCGCCCCGTTGCTTGCGATCGATCTGAAACACGCGCCAGGCCGCCCAGCCATGTACCGGGGGGTTCACGTCGTCAAACTTCCATTCATAAGCCGGGAGCTGTCCGTTGGGATGCATGTACCATTCGCGCACCAGCAGCACGAGCTGCTCCTTGGCGAACTCGGCGTCGATCATCGCTAGCGGGATGCAGTGAAACGCCAAATCCCATGCGGCGTACCACGGGTATTCCCACGTATCCGGCATGCTGATGATGTCGGCATTATTGAGGTGTTGCCAGTTGCTATTGCGGCCATGCTCGCGCGCCGGCGGCGGCTTGGGCTGGCCCGGATCGCCATGCAGCCAGGTGCGCACGTCGTAGTGGAAATATTGCTTGCTCCAGATCATGCCTGCGAAGGCTTGTCGCTGGACGTTGCGCGCATCCTCGTCGGCGATGTTTTGCTGCAGCTCGCCATAATAGGCGTCACACTCGCGGCAGCGTTTCTCGAAGATCGCATCGAAATCCTTGAACGGCTTGCTGAGTGGCTCGCTCGACCACCGCAGGCGAATTTCCGTGCTCTCGCCGGCGGGAATCACGCGTGGGAAGTGGGCCGCGGCCTTGGTGCCGGTCAGTTTGGCGTTCACGCTCGCGCGCTGTCCCCCGATTAAATACTCGCCGAACGCGTCCTTGTAAAACTCGCCGCCGTCATCGGCGCCGAACAACTTGGGAACGTTGGTCTCGTTCTCGGTAAACAGCAGTTCCAGCGGGCGATCACAATAAAAAGTATATGTGCCGAGCGTGGGATGGTGCGCTTCGATCGTGTCATCGGAGCCGTGCATTAGCGGGCGTTGCACATCCGGCTCCCACGACCACGTATTGCGAAACCAGGCTTGCGCTAACAGATGCAAGAGTGCCGACTCTGGGCCGCGGTTATGCGCCGTCACGCGCATCAGCATGTCGTGCGGACCGGCCTTGGCATATTCCACGAACACATCGAAATAGCGATTGTCGTCGAAGATGCCTGTGTCAAGCAGTTCATATTCGCGCTCGTCCAGCGTGCGTGCGGCGTTTTTTTCGCGCAACCGCTGGTAGGGAAATTCGGCTTGTGGATATTTATAGAGGAGTTTGAGATAGGAATGAGTCGGCGTCGCGTCGAGGTGATAGTACACCTCCTTCACATCCTCGCCATGATTGCCTTGCCCGTTGGTGAGGCCAAACAACCGCTCCTTGAGAATCGGATCGCGGCCATTCCACAGGCCCAGCGCCACGCAGAGCCGGCAGTGGCTATCGCTCACTCCGGCCAAACCATCCTCGCCCCAGCGGTAGGTGCGGGCATGGCTGTGTTCAAACGGAAAGAAATCCCAGGCGTCGCCGTCCGGGCTGTAATCCTCGCGGACCGTGCCCCACTGCCGCTCGGAAAGATAAGGCCCCCACAATCGCCAGCGGGCGTGGCCTTGATCTGACTCGCGCAATCGCTCACGTTCCGCTCGCTTCTTGACGGCCATGTGGTCATTCTTTCGTGAAGGTCTCGCGGCCTTGCGGCAGAGGGAGCTTAAATCGTTGGGGGGTGCACGGCGACCTGGACCAAAGCACGATCCTACTATAGCGGATGTCGCGTCCCGTGGCCAAAGCCGTTCCGTCAAAGCCGTTCCGCTTTGTCGTTTCGCTTGCTTTCCTCGCGCCGCGCGCGCAGTTACCATAGTAGGTTCACACCTCAACAAGTTCTTCCCTGGAAAAAGGCAAATCCCCCATGATTCGATTGTTCTCTCTCGCCTTGGTTGCGCTCGCGAGTATGTCGTCGTCACTTTTCGCTGCTGAACAATGGATCACGTTCGCGGGGAAAGACGGCCCGGGCCACGGCAAGCAGGTAGTTCTGGTGAGCGGGGATGAAGAATACCGCTCGGAAGAAGCGCTGCCGCAACTCGCCAAGATCCTTGCCGAGCGGCACGGCTTTAAGTGCACGGTCGTCTTCGCCATCGACCCCAAGACAGGCCAGATCGACCCGAATGTGCGCGACAACATCCCCGGCCTTGCGGCGCTCGACTCGGCCGACCTCATGATCATCGCCACGCGGTTTCGCGACCTGCCGGACGACCAGATGCAGCACATCGTCAAATATGTCGAGTCCGGCAAGCCGATCATCGGCATGCGCACGGCGACGCACGCCTTCAATATTGGCGGCGATAAGACCTATGCCAAATACAGTTTCAATAGCCGCGAGTGGCCCAACGGTTTCGGCAAGCAAGTTCTCGGCGAGACCTGGGTCAACCATCACGGCGCGCACGGCAGCCAAAGCACGCGTGGCATTCTCGCGACAGACGCCAAGGATCATCCGATCTTGCGGGGTCTCAAGGACGGCGACATTTGGGGACCAACCGATGTCTACACCGTCAACTTGCCGCTGCCGGGCGATAGCCAGCCGCTCGTCTATGGACAAGTTTTGCAAGGCATGAAGTTTGACGATCCGCCGCTCGCAGGTCCGAAAAACGACCCGATGATGCCGGTCGCGTGGGTCAAGTCGTTTGAAACCGACAGCGGCAAGAAGGCCCGCATCTTCACGACCACGATGGGCGCCGCCACCGATCTCGCCGCGGCCGGCACGCGGCGGATGCTCGTCAACGCCGCTTATTGGTGCGTCGGGCTAGAGGACAAGATTCCCGCCGAGGGAACCAACGTGGAACTGGTCGGCGAATTTCATCCCAGTCCGTTTGGATTCAACAAAGCGGTGAAGGGAAAGACGCCAGCGGACTACAAATAGCGTTGTGTAGCGCTGCGATTAACCACCCTCGCGACACCGCAGAAACAACTGCACATGCTCATAGCGCAAGTGCTTCGGTAGTTTGGCGAGCAACGGGCGGATCCGTTCCGGCGGGTCCGCGCCGATAACTTCTTGCAGCTTCGCAATATCATCGGCGGTGAGAAACCAGGCCAGTTGCACCGCGTGCCCTTCCTCCGCGGCGCGGAGCGCATGGTCGAGAACCACTTCAGGCTCGAGTCCGCGGATGTACCGGCATTGATCGACGCTGAACCCAGCCGCCAAGACTTTCCAGGTCCAGACATGATTGGGTAGCGCATGATCGCCCACCGTCGTCGTGGCGGCGGGCGCGAGAGGCGTGACAGACGCGACAGCGACAGCGACGGCAGCGTTTGGTGCGTTGGGTGAAGCGACAGTAGCCGGCGTTATCTGCGTTCCCGGCGTTGCCTCGAAGGGTTGCTCTACGCTTTCGCCAGTCGCGGCAGGCGGGGTGTTGGTGGAAGCATCCTCGCCGGCGCTAGCATTCGTGTCAGGCTCCGTGCGTGCGCGGCGACCGAGTTTGTCCTTCAACTCGGGGTCTAGCGACAGCGTCTCCGTGAACTCGGCCGTGCCGCGCATCACGTCGGTGCCGTGCGCCGAGAGCTGCACCACCGGGCGATACTTTTGATTTTCAATCTGTTCAATCAGTCCGGCGGCGATGAGCGCGTCGAGCAGCGCCAGCCCTTCCGCTTGCTTCAAATCAGCGAGCAACCCGAACGTGCTGAGCTTATCGAGCCGCAGGTTCGTCACCTCTTTGCTTTGCGAACCGGTGAGCATTTTGGCCACGAGGCCCTTCCCCACGCGGCCATGTGTGCGGGCGACGCCGCTGAGCGCCATCCGCACCGCTTCGGTCAGGGCCGGCGCGTGCTCTTCGACCTTCACGACCACGTCGCGCCGCGGTCCGCAATTGTCGCAATTGCCGCACTTCTGCCGATGCGGATCGCCGAAATAATCGAGGATCTCCAGTTGCCGGCAGCCCCGCGTGCGGGCGTAGCGGGTCACGCAGTCGAGCTTGGCGTACTCCGCCGCCTTGCGTTTGTCGAGTTCCTCAAAGTCGATGCCTAACTCGTCAAACGGGACATCCCGCTTCAGCATGTGGACGGCTCGCCCGCGAAACGGCGGCACGTAGTCGATGAAGGTGAGCTTGATCAGTTCGCGCAACGCGCGACTCACCGAATCGCGCTCTAGCGCCGTATGCGAAATGAGCTGAGGCAACGAAAAATAAACCCAATCGCCGCGCACTTCGCCTACGATCTTCTCCAGCGCGCGCATCACTTTGCGCTGCACTTTCGCCTCCGGCGGCAGGAGTTCGACGAGACTCGGGGATTCACTCTCGATCTTAATGGCCGCGGTGTTCTGCGACGACGACAAGCGCTCCAGCGCGCCGGCTTTTTCCAGCAATTGCTCGGCGGCGCTCACGCCTTCGGTCGCAATGTCCAGGCTCAGCCGCTCCTTCAACTCTTCCAAGGTCAACTCGATCGGGTCAGCGTCGATGCGGCGCAAATAGTCGTACACCTGCGCCACCACCTTGCGCGAGGGATACGAGCTTTCGATGAAAAACTCCTGAATGCGCAAATCGTAAAACGCAAACAGCAGCAAGCAGCGCGAGGGGAGCCCATCACGGCCGGCGCGGCCGGCTTCCTGGTAATACGCTTCGAGCGTGCCGGGGATGTTGTAATGCACCACAAACCGCAGCGACGACTTATCGATGCCCATGCCAAAGGCGTTGGTCGCGACGATAATATCGCACTTGCCGTGCATGAAATCCTCTTGCACATGCCGGCGTTCCTCTTGCGTCAGTCCCGCATGGTAAAGGCCCACGCGGCGATTGAGCTTCGCGGAGAGGAACTCGACCACCGCCTCGCATTTCTTGCGCGTCGCGGCGTAGACAATTCCGCTGCCGGGAGTTTCCTCGAGAAAGTTCAGCAGCAGTTCATCTTTCTCATAGTCCGTGTTCGCCGTGGCGACTTCAAACCGCAGGTTGGGTCGTCCAAACCCCGTGATGAACGTCTGCGGCTCTTTGAGTCCCAGCAAGTGCAGCACGTCGTTGCGCACCGTCGGCGTCGCGGTGGCGGTGAGCGCGATTGTCTGCGGCGAACCGAGCCGTTCACGAAAGCGGCCAAGCCGGGCGTAGTCCGGGCGAAAATCGTGCCCCCACTCGCTAATGCAGTGCGCCTCATCGACGGCGAGAAGCTGCACCGTGGTCGCGCGCACCGCTTCCAGAAACCGCGCATTGCGGAGCCGCTCCGGCGCGACGTAGACCAGGTCGAACTCCCCCTGCGACATCCGCTGGATCCGGTCGTACTGATCCGCGGCGCCGAGCGAACTGTTGATGTACGTCGCCCGTAGCCCGAGCGAGAGGAGCGCGTCCACCTGATCCTTCATGAGCGCAATCAGGGGGGAGATGACCAACGTGGTGCCGTTTCTGGCGATCGACGGGAGCTGATAACAGAGGCTCTTGCCGCCGCCGGTCGGCATGATGCACAGGCAATCCTGCCCGGAAAGCACCGCCTCGATGACATCCCGTTGGCCGGGACGAAACGACGACAACCCAAATTGCTCGAGGTGCTGTTCGAGATTCTCCAGCATTGGCTGCATGGGGACCAACGCGGCGCGGTTTGCAAACGCCGTCTGCGAGCATACATTTGTATAGGAAAGTTCGCATTATAGAGGCCATTGGCTTCGTGTCCAAGAGTGTTCCCCATCGAGGCCAACCTTGACGAACATTGCACCTGTGCCGATTCGCAAACGGGGCGTGGTGGCCGTGGTGGTGCGCGACCAGCGACTCCTCGTGATCCGCCGCTCGGTGCATGTGCGCGCGCCAGGCATGCACTGTTTCCCAGGGGGCGGGATCGAACCGGGGGAGGACGAAGCGACCGCCATCGTGCGCGAAATGCGCGAAGAGCTGAACGTGGTCATCACGCCCCAGCGGCGACTTTGGCAGGCGGTGACCTCGTGGGGTGTGGACCTCGCGTGGTGGCAAGTTCAATTGCCGGACGAACGGGCGATCAAGAATAATCCGGCCGAAGTCGAAGCGTTCTGTTGGCTAACGGCGGCCGAGATTCGTCAGCTTCCCACCGTGTTGGAAAGCAACCTCCAGTTTCTCGACGCCATCGACCGCGGCGAAGTGCGGTTGGATTAGCGCCGCGACGGCATTCACCGAATGCAGTGGGCCGCGAACTTCAGTACGCTGGGAAATCGCTGGGCAAATTCGGCGGCGTTAGCATCATCCGAGCCGCCCCCCAGCGCAAGCGCCACGGCTTCCGCGAACGTTTCCTGCCGCCCGGCAGGCCCCGCTTGCAGATAGTAGGCCAATCGGTCGCGCTCGGTGGCCGGAAATTGAGCCAGATCGCCTTGATAGGCGGCGAGAAACGCTGGCGACGCGGACAGCGTGCCATATCGACCGCCATGGGCGACGTCGTAAGCGTGCCCCAGTTCGTGCCGCAACACGCCGGCGGTGCGCGAGGCACTGACCACGGTACCGGCGGCGGTCAGTCGCTTCTCGGCCACAATCAAGCGTCGCTCGCCTGGCAGATGGACGGCGTCGGATTGTCGCCACGACATGCCGCTGGGCCAGCCGCGCGGCGCTTGTTCGGCGAGGTTCGGCGCGGCGTCAACGACGAATTCCGCCAGTTGCACTTGCCAGCCATTGCGCCGCAAGTCATCGCGAAAACCGCTCGGCAGCGCCCCCCACGCCGTGGAAATTTCGCGCTCAAAATGTTTTCCGACCGGCGAAACGGTGGTCGGAGTCCAGGCGCGCGTAAGCTGGGCGTTGTCGACAGGCGCGGCGACACGCAGCGTTTCCGCGTGCGCCATCGCTACCAACGTTACAACCGCCAGCCAGACGCCGCCAAGAGTCAATCGCATGGGCTCACTCCGTTGAGCCGAACTCGCCTGGCGCCGCGGCGAACCTAGGCTTTTCAAGGCCCGCTCGCTAGCGCTGCGGGCAAGTTAGGAAATTTCGGCTGGTTCTTATAGGAGACCGGCGTCACTTACGGCAAGGGCAATCTCATCATGGCGAGCGGCCAGGCGGAGCAGACCTCCGCAATCTCCATCCAAAACAAAACGCTCCGCGTGCTCCACGTAATCAACGGGGAACATTATTCCGGCGCCGAGCGCGTCCAGGACTTGCTTGGCCTGTGCCTGCCCAAACTGGGCGTGGAAGTCGGCTTCGCATGTGTCAAGCCTGGTAAGTTCCTGGAGGCGCGACAAGCGACCGAGTGCCCCGTCTACGATGCTTCCATGCAGTCGCGTCTCGATATGCGCGCGGCCTGGCGTTTGGCGCAGACGATTCGCGCCGAGCAGTACGAACTCGTGCACGCCCACACGCCGCGCAGTCTCATGGTTGGTCGCCTGGCGGCGGCGTTCTGCGGAGTGCCGGTGGTGTATCACGTACACAGCCCCACCTCGCGCGACACCACTCATAGCCTGCGCAATTGGCTGAACTCGGCGACGGAGCGGTTCAGCCTCGCTGGCGTGTCGCGGCTCGTGTGCGTCTCGCAGAGTCTCCTCACACACATGCGCGCTTGCGGTTGGCGCGAGGAGCTGTTGCGAGTCGTTCCCAACGGCGTGCCGAGCGGCCCCGAGCTCTTGCCACGAAACACGCCGGACCGAACGTGGACCCTCAGCATGGTCGCGCTCTTTCGCCCCCGCAAAGGCTTGGAAATACTGCTCCAGGCCATCGCGGAACTACGTTCGCAAGGTTACAGCGTCCGGCTCCGCGCCATTGGCCCGTTCGAAACGCCGGCGTACGAGGCGTCGATTCAGGAACTCGTGACGAAATTGAAGATCGCCGAGTTGATCGACTGGCTCGGCTTCACACGCGATGTGAACGCCGAGTTGACGCAGACGGATCTGTTCGTGCTGCCGAGCTTGTTCGGCGAAGGGCTGCCCATGGTGGTCCTGGAAGCGATGGCGGCCGGTGTGCCGGTGATTAGCACAGCCGTGGAAGGAGTTCCCGAAGCGCTCCGAGACGGTCTGGACGGCCTCCTCGCCCGCCCCGACGACGCGCCCGACCTCGCCCGCGCGATCCGCCGCATCATGGACCGCGAAGTCGATTGGCAAACCCTTCGCACGAGCGCCCGCACGCGTCAAGTCGCGCACTTTTCCGACCACAGCATGGCCAGCGGCGTGGCGCAGATATATCGCGAGTTGTTGTGACCTGCAAAACGGGGGCAATTCTCCCGGCCGTAGGACCGAGAACCTCAACGTTCATCGGGCGGCAAAAGATTCTCCCTGATCAAGCTGCCGGGCTTCGCTGCGCCGGTGCAGCGCATTGTCTTGGGCGATTTTCGGATTTCGCGTCCGGACTTCGATTGGTCAGCGCGAAGCTTTGCAATCAGGGCGGCAAGTGACCCGCCAGCATCCGACAACATTTGTTCGCGGACAGCATGAAGTTCGTCAAGAACTGGTTGTTTCGTCGTCATTGTCGCCACCAAGCAATTCAGCCGGAGTGCAAATCAATAAATTGTCAAATCGGTCCATTCGTGTACCTGATGCCGCCCGCGAATGTCCGTGCTGTTCGCCCCCGCTGGGACCACGTACTTCCATCGGCGCGCCTTCAGGTGTCTTACGGGATGCTAGTCCCAGGCCAATTCACGACTCAAATCAAGATTCTGTGTACCCCGCTTCAAGGCGCCAGTCAACGCTTTTCTTGCGAAAGCGTTTGGGAACGCGACGCCACCCGACTGCCGCCCATCATCATCGCGTCCATCGCACGATTGACTCCCTCCCCGCGGCTTGGTATCCAACGAGATTATCTTCTTGCCTCCTCAGCAAAGCCACGCACCCATGCCCAGTTACGTCACCCATCTCGAAAGCGCCCTCGATGGCGCGCGGCTTGACGCGCAGCGGTTGCAGACGCTGCATAAGGAGCGGCCGCTCTGGGTGCGGTACGATTTGGATGCCGTGAAGCATCATTTTCATAAGGCGATGCTCCGCGATCGGCCGGCGACGATGTGGCGCTATCGCGAATTGTTGCCGCTCGCGGACGACCAGGACATTGTTTCGCTGGGGGAGAATATGTCGCCGCTGCTCGAGTGCGCGAGGCTCGGCAAAACTCTCGGCGTGCCGAATCTATGGATCAAAGACGAATCGCAGCTTCCCACCGGCAGCTTCAAGAGCCGCGGGCAAGCGCTGGCGATCACCATGGCCAGGCACTTTGGCGTGACGCGCGTCGCCGTTCCCACCGCTGGAAACGCTGGCGGCGCGATGGCAGCGTATGCCGCGCGGGCGGGGCTCGAAGCTTACGTCTTCATGCCTGAAGACACGCCGGTTATCAATCAATACGAATGCCAACTCGCCGGCGCTCGCACGTTTCTCGTCAACGGGTTAATCACCGATTGCGGCCGTATCGTCCGCGAGGGAAAGGAGCGGATGGGCTGGTTCGATCTCTCGACGCTCAAGGAACCGTATCGCATCGAAGGCAAGAAAACGATGGGGCTGGAACTGGCCGAGCAGTTCGCCTGGGACTTACCCGATGTGATTCTCTATCCCACCGGCGGCGGCACCGGGCTCATCGGCATGTGGAAAGCCTTCGCCGAACTCGCGGAAATCGGCTGGCTGACGACCGACAAACGCCCGCGCATGGTCGCCGTGCAATCCACTGGCTGCGCGCCGATTGTCACCGCCTACGATCGCGGCGAGCGCTTCGCGGAACCGTTTGCAAACGCCGCGACGATCGCGAGTGGTCTTCGCGTTCCGGCCGCGGTCGGCGACTTCATGATTCTCGACGCGGTGCGGGCCAGTGGCGGTTGTGCGCTGGCCGTCGAAGAAGCACGGATTCGCGCGTGGATGCAAATGGCCGTATCGCAGACCGGCATCGCGGTTTGTCCGGAAGCGGCGGCGTGCGTCGGCGCGGCGGAACAACTCGCCGCCGTCGGTTGGATTCGTCCCGACGAGCGCGTCGTGATCTACAACACCGGCGCCGCACAGAAATACGTCGAAGCCATAGCGGTCGAGCTACCACGCATTGATTGCCGTCGGCCGCTGGATTGGGAGAAGATCGAAAAGTAGCAGGCATAGAATGGGTGCTGTGCGCGGGACGGCAATGACAGCAAGCAAAACGACACCCGCCCCCGACTTGCCACACGACATATACAAAGATACACTGTGTCTATTGACGTACTGGGCGTCTCAGGGCAACGGCAATAGATGCAATCCAGGGAGGGGCACGGAGATGGGGATGCAGCGACATTTTCTCGGCGGAGAACTTCCCGCGCTGGCGACCGCCGCTGATTTTTTGCTCGAGCGTTATGTGCAAGGCCAGGTGGCCGATCTTTCGCAAGTCGTCGTCGTGCTGCCGATTGGTCGCGCCGGGCGACGCTTGCTGGAAATTCTGGTCGAGCAATGCGACGCCCGAAAATTGGCGCTCGAGCCGCCGCTAATTCAGACCATTGGCGACGTGCCGGAACAGCTTTATCGTGTTAAAAAGCCGCTGGCCAACGAATTGACACAAACGATCGTGTGGGCCGAAGCGCTGCGCGCGACGCCCCCGCGTCTTCTCGCGAGCTTCCTCCCTCACCCACCGCCGGCTTCCGCCTGGCAACAGTGGCTGGATCTAGGCGAGCTCGTTTGTGTACAGCATCGCGCGCTGGCG
>CAUJKE010000252.1 GCA_963205385.1 Planctomycetota bacterium
GTATTGCGGCTGGCGCGTCTCTAACGCCGGTAATCGGCCGGATCGGGCGCGTGGTAGGGATAGAAGGAATATGGCGTGCCCCTGCTAATTGATGGGTACAATTTGTTGCACGTCACGGGGCTATTCGGTCGAGGACCGCGCGGGTCGCTGGAAGCCTCGCGCACGGCGCTGCTCAACTTCCTGGCAACGGCGCTCGAACCTCGCGAGCGCGCCAAGGCGACGATCATCTTTGACGCGGCCGACGCGCCGCCGGGACTTCCCGATCGTTACTCGCATCATGGCGTGTCGGTTCGCTTTGCCTGCGATCACGACAGTGCGGACGAACTGCTGGAGGAATTGATCGCGGCCGATCATGCGCCCAAGCGACTGACCGTCGTTTCCAGCGACCACCGCGTGCAAAGGGCGGCTACGAAACGCCGCGCGACGGCCATTGATAGCCACCTCTGGTACGCCGCCGCCGCCGAACGCCTGAACGCGCGCAAGAAAGGCCGCGCCGGCGGAACTGAACTTCCCGACGTCAAGCCAGATGTTGCGCTTACCCCAGGCGAGGTTCAGTACTGGGTCGAGTTGTTTGAGGCGCTGGAATTGAAGGTTGATGTTTCTCCGCCAGCAGTCACCCGCGCGCCAGGCTCAAAGAAGCGACGCGCCGATACTCCCCGCAAGAAGTCCTCGCTACCCAAAAAACGACCCGCGGACGAACCGATCGTTCCGCGCTCCACCAGAAAGCGAACTCGCCAGCCCCAGCAACCGCGCAAAGCTCACGGTCGCCCCAAAAACTTAGGCTTCGGCGACGTGCAAAACCCGTTCCCACCAGGCTACGGCGAGGATGAGGAATAGCTTGAAACGCAGATTTTGATGTTGCGCCGCTTGGCGACACTTCACGTGAGAACTCGAAATACTTACACCGCGCGCGTAGAAATGGGCGCCATCAAGAGGCGCAAGCGAGGGAATCCCTCACGCACCCGTGACTTTCTTTCCGCAATCTATTCCGCCAGTTTCAATGGTTTGACATACTTGTCTGGATCCTTGACAAACTGTTCCAGCGTCTCCTCGGATGAGAACAAGTACGTCAACCCAGCGTGGCGCAAACCGTGTTTGCGCAGGCCGGGGCGGTAGAGCTGGAAGTCGCGCAGCATGACGACATCCAACCCGCGATTCGTCGGGGCGTAGTGCGTGGGATTGGCCAGAAACTTTTTGCGCGCCGCCGTGCTGGCAAAGTGAAAGGTCTGCCCGTCATACGTGACGCTAATGTCCTGTTCGCCGCGCTGCCAACGATATTCTTCGACCACTTCCACCGGACAGTAGCCTTCCAGACCCACGCGACAAGGTGCGTGCGATATTGAATCAGAGACGATCGTGGCCGTCACCTGATTGGCGGATGAACCCTGGTCTACTTCAGAATACGGCGCGGCGTGGAGGGAATTCACGGCGCCGAACACGACTGCAATCACCAGTAAGAACCCGGCTGGTTTCCATCCGTGCATCGGGGGGACTCCTGTAACAAGCGTTGCGTTGCGCCATGGCTCTTATTAGCCCAACTTACTTGATGTAACTCAGCGCCTTATCCGAAATATCCTTGCGGCACCAGGCGCCCGGCCAGCGGACGCAGCGGACGGCCGTGTATGCCTGCAGCTTCGCGGCGGAGATGGTGCTCCCCAAGGCGGTGACTCCGAGGACGCGGCCGCCATCGGTCACGATTTGACCATCGGCTTGGAGTTTGGTTCCCGCGTGAAAAACTTTGACATTGGGCAGCGCCGCCGCTTCTTCCAGTCCACGAATCGGGCGTCCTTTCACATATTCGCCGGGATAGCCTTCGCTGGCCATGACGACACAGATCGCAGGGCGCGGATCCCACTCAAGTTGGCCGATCTCGTCGAGTCGCCCATCGACGGTAGCTTCCAGTACGTCCAGCAAGTCCGACTTCAGCCGCATCAGCAGCGGCTGGCATTCGGGATCGCCAAAGCGGACGTTGTATTCCAGCACCTTCGGCCCTTGGTTGGTCATCATCAGCCCGGCGTACAGCACGCCCCGAAATGGCTGGCGACTGCGCTTCATGGCGTGGACCGTGTTGACCAGGATGCGTTCCTCGATCCAGCGCATCATCGGCTCGTCGACCAGCGGCGTCGGGCAATAGGCTCCCATCCCGCCGGTGTTTGGTCCTTGGTCGCCGTCATAAGCCGGCTTGTGATCCTGACACGCAGGCAACGACAAAATCGTGCGGCCATCGGTGATCGCGAGCACGCTCGCTTCGTGGCCATCGAGTCGCTCTTCAATCACCATTTCGCGACCGGCATCGCCAAACTCGCGTTGCATGGCGATCCGCTCGATGGCCGTGATTGCGTCCGCCCGCTTGCGGCACACGACAACTCCCTTGCCTGCCGCCAGGCCATTGGCCTTGATGACCAGCGGCACATCCTGCTCTTCGCTCGGGTAGCGGTCGAGAATGTAGCGGGTGGCGCTTTCGGCATCTTTGAAGACCCGGTAGTCGGCCTGCGGAACGTCGGCGGCGCGGAGCAGATCTTTACAAAAAACCTTGCTCGCTTCCAACTGCGCCGCGGCTTTGGACGGGCCGAATACTTTGAGCTTCTCGGCCGCAAAAGCATCGACAATGCCAGCCGCCAGCGGCGCTTCCGGGCCGATGACCGTCAAGCCGACGCTGTTCTGCTTGGCGAACTTGATGAGTTTGGCGAACTCGTCGGTTGCCAGCGGCACGTTCTCGGCATCCAGCGCCGTGCCGGCATTCCCCGGCGCAACGAAGACGCGCTCCGCGCGGCTGCTTTGCTTGAGCTTCCAGGCGAGCGCGTGTTCGCGCCCCCCGTTTCCAATCACCAATACGTTCATAAGTCGCTAAGGCTAGGGCGTTCGATGCGCCGGAGATTTCGAGCGGAAGGAGAGTTCATTGCCGATTCTACGAATCACACCGTCAGAGAGCGAGTCAGGGGGAGAAGTTTTTGGGACGGCGGATCGAAAACGAGTTGCTCCGCGCAACACTCTTCGAGCGCGGCGCACGTGAATCAAACGGCAAGTTTCGTTCCCCGGCAAGTTTCGAGCATTCCCTGCCGATAGAAGTAGACTCCCCGCCGAAATATGACAAATTCGAGTTGTTTCGCAGGCTAGGGTTTGACGGTTGTGAGCGTTCGGCGTAGGCTGACGGTTTTCGCCGACAGTGGGGAGAAACTCCATTTTCCCGGAGGCACAAATCCTGTGCTTGCCGCGCGTCGGCAAAGCTTTTCCTGCGGTTCCCTTGTGGGATGATGGGTGCTTGACAATAGATAGTGTCGGTGTACAAAATCTTGGATTCGTGAAAAATATCACAATCCCCATAAGTAACGGGGATTGTCGTCCGTAAGTCGTTCCTGCTAAACGCTTTTCGTATTGCAGGCCGTAATTTCAACCAGGTTCCTGGGTCGCGTGCATTGGCGCCCGCTTGGCCTTTGAGGGTCCGGTGTCGGGCAGAAAGCTTATGGCTGAAAAGAAAAAGATGACGGTCGCCGAGA
>CAUJKE010000253.1 GCA_963205385.1 Planctomycetota bacterium
CGCGAACGCTTCGACCTGCAATTTTTCGAGCGGTTCACCACTGTGGTGACGATAGCGCAGCGCAAGGCTACCGCGGCGGAGGTCGGCATCGGCGAGTGATGATAACGCCGCTTGCGCCTGCAGCACGCGGGGTACGATGCCGCGATAACGGGTCAGGCGGCGCGTCGCTTGCATGCGCCGCAACCAGGCGGAGACAGGGCCGCCGCTCATCATCGCCCACGCCAGGGATCGGAGTTGTTCATCGTCGGCCCCGGGCCAAAGCCTAGCGGGGGAATGTTAAACGCCGGCGGCGGCGCGTAGCCTGGATAACCGACCGGCGTCGTCTGCAAAGGAGCGGTGGCAGGCGGAATGCTCGGCGCGACGCCTGGCTGAGCGCCATAGGCATTGGTCGTGGGGGGCACGGACGCGAGGGGCAACTGCGAGATTTCGGTCAATTGCCCGTTGTTCGCGGTTGACGGCGCGCCGGTGGGGGTTCGAATCGACGTCAGCGTCGTTTTCGGATTCATGGTTGGGCTCGCGGCGGTTGTCGCCGGTTGCCAATTGAGCGCGCCGCTTCCGCTATTGCTGGCCAGGTTCGGCGGCGGCGCGAAACTTGGCGCGCTATGCGCGCCGGCCGTCGGCGCGACGCCGGGAGCTCCATACGTCGGCGGAGTGAACGGCGGAACGGTTGGAGGCTGCTGATAATAGGGATTGGGCGGTTGCATCGCGCCCGTCGCAGGGGGCGGCACGCGCGCTGTGCTTTGGCAGCCCAGCAGAGCGCCGATCGCCACCACGCTCAACATCCCCAGCACTGCATATCGCCTGTCCATGATTCCCTCCGCGCACCCGGCAGGATGCAAGAATTGCTAGCAGCCGAACTCGTGCAGCGGTTCGGCGCGCGCAAAGAGTAGCGAGATTAGGCCCAGCGGCCAAGGGGGATTTTGCCGCGACCAAGAAACGCAAAACGGGCAGGCCCAGGCCCACCCGTTTTCGCACATGGCACGCGCGCTTCGTGCGCCAGCGAGACGCTGGTCGCGACTACTTCGCCGTGCTCACCAGCCGCCCCTGGCCGGTCTCTTGACCCCGTACGAAAAATGGATTGTGAATCATTTCCGACCGCATCGCCATCGAGTCTTCAGGCGCGGCGACGGCGCTCTTCGGCTTGACGTTCACGTGCGGATTGAGCACGACCATGGGTTGCGGGCGGCTCAAATTCGGCGTCGCGTTTCCGGACATGGGGAACGGGCTCCAGCCGTACGGACGATAGTAGTTGTGGCTATAATAGACCGGCGGGTGAACCGCGAAGTACGGCGGCACCGACAGATAATTGCTGCCATACAACGTGCCGCTGCTGCCAAAGGCGTTCAAATTGCCGAACCAGCAATTACCGACTCCATAACCGCCGCCGCCGCAATCGGCCGAAGCCGTGTTCACGCTCACGCCGAGCACCAACAGGAGCGCGGCGCATGCCAGGACGAAACGAATGGATTTCATAGTTTAGGCCTCACCGTTCGGATTCAAAGCGAAATTGTCCTCTCCTCTTCCACGTTAATTGGGGCTCCGGGAAATGACAATCCTCAATTCCTGCTCCCCTCCCCAAGATCCACGTAATTTTCTCCCTTGAACGCCGTCGAACTGACCACCGCGCTGAAAGCCAAGGCGGCCGAATTGGGCTTCGCACTCTGTGGCGCTTGCCCCGCGATTAGCCCTCCGGGGGCGGCGCGGCTCCGTGAGTGGCTGGCCGCGGGCTATGCGGGCGAAATGCACTACCTTTCGGACCGCGCGGCAGCCTATGAGCATCCCGGTTCCGTCCTGGCAGGGGTGCAAAGCTTGCTCATGCTCGGTCTCCCCTATCGCACGGTTGAGTCTGCGAAAGTGGCGGCCGGCCAAGGAAGAATTTCGCGCTACGCCTGGGGGCCGGCCGATTATCACGACGTTATCCACGACAAGCTGCACGCCTTGGCCGATTACTTGCGTGCTCTTTCACCGCTGGCCAAGGTGCGGGGAGTCGTGGATACAGCGCCCCTTTTGGAACGCGAGTTCGCGCAACTCGCCGGACTGGGCTGGGTCGGCAAGCATACGCTGCTCATCCACCGCGAGCGCGGTAGTTGGTTCTTTCTGGCGGCGCTGCTGACTGATCTGCCGTTGGCGTACGACACGCCGTTTGCAACTGATCATTGCGGAACGTGCACGGCGTGTTTGGATGCCTGCCCGACAGACGCCTTCCCCGCCCCCTACGTGCTCGACGCTACGCGGTGCATCAGCTATCTGACGATCGAGTTGCGCAACGCCATTGGGCTCGAACTGCGCGAAGGCCTGGGAGACTGGCTCTTCGGCTGCGACATTTGCCAGGACGTTTGCCCGTGGAATCGCAAATCGCCGGCGACTAACGAAGCCCCGTTTATGCCAGAACCGGAGCAGAACCCGGTCAACCTGAGCGAGCTCTTCGCGCTGGATGATGGGGCATTCCGCGAGCGTTTTCGTCACACTCCGCTGTGGCGATCGAAGCGTCGTGGCATTTTGCGCAATGCGGCGCTTGTGCTGGGAAATCAGCGGGATCCGAACGCCTTCGCCCCCCTCGTCGCAGGCCTGAACGATAGCGAGCCGCTCGTCCGCGGCGCGTCTGCCTGGGCTTTGGGACAATTAAATATTTCCGCCGCGCAGACCGCACTCGTCGCGCGCCGCAGGCAAGAAACGGAACCAGAAGTTCTCACGGAAATCGATCGCGCGCTCGGACAATCATCTTCGGGCGACGGCGAGTGAGGCAGCAGCAAACCAACCGGACACACTGGGCTGTGGACTAACGAAGGCGCGCCAAGTGCCTACTGCTGGGCTGCCTTGAGGAGTTCGTCCAGGAGCGACATCACGACGCCGCGATAAACTTTGTCCAAGAGCGGATTCGATTTGACGATTTGCAGCGTGCGAAACGCGGTCGCGCCTGACTCAGCCGCCATCGGGCTTTCGAATTTGCGCCCGGCGGAGTCGACGAGCGTCGCCGTGTAGGTGAACGCCCCTTGGTCATTGGCGACGCGCTCGACATCGAATAGTTGCGCCGTGCTGAAGTCAAACTCGCCGGCGAGCTGTTCGGCGGTTGGCGCTCCGGCGCGCTCCGCGGCGCCGAGGACTTTGGTTAAGCGCGCGTTGATGTCGTCCACCGCTTGCGCCGAGGAATGATCCGCGAGCCGGCGGGAGAGTTGCGCGAGCTTATCGAGATTCTCCTCACTCGACGTTTGCTCTGCCTCGCGAATCACCCGCAGCAACTCGACGTTGACAATTTCCCGCGCGGCAGGCGTTTCGCCCCACGGTTCCACGACTTCCTGCCAACGTGGATCGACATAACCAGCGAGCAACTCCTCGACGTTGATTTGCTCCGCGTCGGCTCGTTCGAGGGCATCCGGCGGTGGCCAGTGTTCCAAGACGACGGTGGCGATTGTCTCGGGCGCAAGCGCTTGGACTTGGAGCGTGATCTGCCGCGAAGGTGGCTCGTCAAGCGGTGTGAAAGTCGGCCAGCCAGAGAGCGACTCGGCGACCAGTAGCCCCAGCACCAACACATGCAGCCCGAGCGACGCGCGCCAGCCTCGGCGGCGACAACGTAGCCAGGAAGATGACACGCGAGAGGTCATGCGAATGCAGCGAAAAGGAGACTTCACCAGACCCTGTAGGCGGAAAAACGGAGTTCGTTCTCCCATCGATAGGTTTTTATGGCCTGGCAGAGCAAAACAATGGCTTTGAGATGAACGTCATCGGACACCCAAGAACAACACCTCGAAAGTACAGGAGATCTTGCCGCGGTTAAGTGCGACATTCTTCCCGCGCTGACCCAATTATCTCACGACAGGCTACTCCTTGCGAGGGCCCAACTCCGTTTCACTGGGCGATTGCATGATACCCGATCAATCACGTTGGCACATTGCAATTCAAGCCACGATATTCCTTTTTGCCCTGCCCTGCCCTGCCCTGCCCTGCCTCCGAATACATACGTGCTGCTGCGTTGTACGCCGAAGGACTGTGAATTGGTCTTCTCGCCGCCGAACGCGAGGTGATTGTAACGCGGTCATAAGCCTGTAAGCAGGGCTCGTGGATGCTCATGAGCCCCATTTGATATGAAGCAGCGCGACCATCATCGCGTAGATGACTTGCGTGCTTCTTCGCTTCCCTCATACAGCGCAAGCTCTTCATGTAGTCGAGCGATCATCTTGCGAATGCCCGCCTTGGTGAAGCCTTTCGCGCCCAGAGGGTGTAGTTGTTGTAGCTTCCCCAGGCGTTGTTGCAGGTCGCGCAACTCGACCTCAGCGTGCTCATATTCAGTTGGATTGGTAATCACAATTCAATCTCCACGAGCCCTTTGCGACGCCCATCTTCCTCGCGTGTTCGACTAAAGAATTCTACCCAATCCGTCCAATCGTAAAGATCTCCGCCGCAAATGGACCGAACGCCGGGCTAACCCATTTCGCAGCTTCCCTGGGCTTTGTGCATTTCCGGCCCCAAGTATTTGCCAGGCAGGTCTTGGGCATAATATTTCGCCAACACGGCTTCCCATTGCTCACGGGTTCTGATCCGCACGAGTGCCTCGCGGACTTCTTCGTATTGCGGATGGAGCGCGGCGTATTTTATGCCGAACTTCCGCATGTGGTGGCAAGATCGCTCTGGTCCATACAACTGCTCGGAGAGCTGAAAGTGTTGGCGGATCAGTTCGCGCTGCTCGAACAGCGAAGGCGGAGGCGGCAACGGTTCACCGGCCAACAGCGCGCGGGCTTGCGCGAAGATCCACGGATTGCCAATTGCACCGCGGGCGACGGTCACGCCATCCACGCCGGTCTGCGCGAGCATGTCGACGCAGTCCTGCGCGCTGAATAAATCGCCGCTTCCCAAGATCGTTCGCGCGCCAGCGTGGCGTTTCACTTCCGTCAAGAATTCCCAGCGACTGGGGCCGACATATCGCTGCTCCACAGTGCGGCCATGCACGGTAATGGCCGCGACGCCGAGTTCGAACGCACCGTCCATGATGGTGAAGAACCTGTCACGGCTTTCGGACGAGTCGTCGATGCCCCGCCGCATCTTCACCGTGACGGGAATCTCCGCGGGAACAACGTCGCGCGTGCGGCGAACGATTTCGAGCGCCACCTCCGGTTGGCTCAAATGGTAGCCGCCGCGGCAGCGCCCGAGCACCTTCTTCACCGGGCAACCAAAATTGATGTCGATCACGTCGAAGCCGGCCTCCACCAGGCGCGAGGCTCCCAGGGCGAATTGCTCCGGTTCGGCCCCCATGAGTTGCCCGCCGACGGGGTGCTCGTCGTCGCTCACGTAGAGGAAATGACGATTCTTTTTGCGATTCTTGAAGTTGACCAGGAACTCGTCCAGCATCACTTCGCAGAGGGTGTAGGACGCCCCCAATTGGCGCGCCAGCCAGCGCATGGGCCAATCGCTGTAGCCTGAGAGGGCCGCCTGGACGACTGGGGAGCCGATCTGGAGGCGGCCGATGCGAAGTTCGTGGACTTTGAGGGGCATTCCGGTTTCCGACACGTAACCAAACTCGCCAGAGTTTAAAGGGCCTACGGGTGCGAGCGGCCAAAGTCTGGCGACTTTAGCCACGGGGGTGGTTCTGCTTTTACGGCGCTTTCTCGATCACCTCAAGTGCTTGTAAACAGCCGGACGATAGGAGCAACGAAGTGGTGGAATTTTTTCAAATTGCGGCCACATGAATTGGAAACCTGATCGGCCTCCGCTACAATTTAAGCATAATCGGCTCGCTCGCGAGAGCGGGCCGCATTCGAGGCCGCACGGTTACCTGCCCCAACTGTGCGGCCTCTGTTATTGTCGGAAAGGTGGCATGGGCGAACTGTTGCGTCAGCCTGGAATCTTGCTCCTGCTCGTGGGTCTGGGGACCGTCGTCTACTTCATGGCGATCCGCGTGGGGCGAGCGACTGCGCCTCCGTATCAAAAGCGAGACTCGCTGCTTACGCCGGCCGAAGTGGAATTCTACCGCGTGCTGCAAGGGGCAGTCGAAGGAGACTGGCCGATCTTCGTCATGGTTCGCCTGGTCGATGTGATTTCGGTCAAACCCAAGACGCATCCGCGACAGCGTTGGCTCGGACCGATCATCGCGAAGCACTTGGACTTCGTCCTCTGCGACCCTGAGCAATTGAAACCGGTCTTAGCGATCGAACTCGACGACGCTTCGCACTACCGCCCGGACCGCGCGGCGCGCGATCAGGTTGTGGATGCGGCGCTCGCGGCGGCGGGTCTGCCGCTGCTGCGGGTGCGCGTGGCCGCCAGTTACGACCGGGGGCACTTGCGCCACGAGATTCGCGCATTGCTGACCGCTTGAGCGGCGCGAACTCTTGCGGGCAACCGCCATGAGGATGCGCAAAAATCGGTGGCATTTCGCGCTCCATCGGGTATGATGCGAGCACGCTTTTCTTACTCATCGCCGTCCTCTTCACCTTGGACTCAGCCATGAACCTCGCCACTCGCCGGGGTTTCACGCTCGTGGAACTACTGGTCGTGATTGCCATTATCGGCATTCTCGTCGCTCTGCTTTTACCGGCCGTGCAGTCCGCGCGGGAAGCGGCGCGCCGCATTCAGTGCACCAATCACCTCAAACAGTTGGCTCTCGCGTGCCACAACCATCACTCCGCGCACAACATCTTTCCCTCGGCGGGCGGACCTGATTGGACCTGGCACATGACGTTCAACGACGGGCGGCCGGCCATCGCGCCGGATCAACACGGCGGATGGGGGTTTCAGGTCTTGCCGTATCTTGAACAAGAGGCCGTGTGGCTGGGCGGGAGCGCGACCAACGACGTCGATCGCTCGATCGTCGCGATCAGCACGCCGATTCCTGGGTTCTTTTGCCCCACACGTCGCCGGCCTGAGGTGGTGGAAGCGAAGTGTTGGTATAGTCACCCCAATTCCGGCAAGACGTATGGGCATGCCAAAAATGATTACGTGGCCGGCAGTCTCGCGACCACGACGCAGCAACCCGACGGCGTCGGCCCGATCCAGCGTATGAATCCCGCGAGCATCGGGGACGTGCGGGATGGCACGACGAACACCATCTTGTTCGGCGAGAAGCGGATGAACATCAACTTTCTCGGCAAGATGCAGGCCAATGACAACGAAGGCTACACCTGCGGCTGGAATCACGACACGGTGCGGTATACCAGTCGCATTCCGCTGCCAGACTTCAGAGATCCCGGCGGCGACCCGGGTGACGATCGGTTTGGCTCTTCGCATTCCAGCGGCGTGAATTTTGCGTTGTGCGACGGTTCGGTGCGGTTCATTCCGTTCAGTGTCGATTTAGAGACTTTCAAACGCTTGGGCGACAAACAAGACGGGCTCGTCGTCCAGTTGCCGTAATCTTTTGCGAGATAGGAATGTCATGTTGCGTTGGTTATCGACTGGGCTCGTGGTATTAGCGCTGCTCGCGTGCTGCGGTTGCGGCGGCGGGAGCGAGGCGGAAAAAGTCGTGGCGGTCCGCGGCAAAGTCACTCGCGGCGGCCAAACGCTCACTGTCGCCGGCGAAGAGGCCGGTTTGGGCTATGTCCAGGTGCAGTTCTACAGGATTGACGACGCCGGCACGCAAAGCACCGATCCAGCCAGTGCCCGCGTTTCAACCACTGACGGCAGTTTCCAGCTCGCCGGCCATGGGGGCCAAGGCATCCCGCCGGGGAAATACCGCATCGCCGTGCGGCAATGGGATCCGTATCCCGAGGACAAGCTGCAAGGCAAGTTCGATGAGAACACCTCCCCCATCATCCGCACGATTGACGGGGACACGACTTTGACCATCGATTTGGAGAACCCTGAATAGTCGCCGCAGTTACATTCAGTCGCGGGTGTGGCGTTCGCTCGGCTTGTCGTCGCGGCCAAACTTCTGGCAATTCTTCGCGCCGCCTAGTTGGCGAACGGCGTAGTTTGGGCAATAATAGACCGCTTAGCGAGGGCTCCCCGCCCTTGGTACGATTGAGCCGTTGGACAAATGCCCTCCCCTCCGCACTCGTTTGGATCCGGCTCAGACCTGGCACACCGCCCGTTGGCACTTGGCGAAGGAGATCCCCCCTGCACGCTTCACGCTATCAGTTCGGCACGCTTGCCATCGTGGCCCTTGTGGCTCTTCGCCTGGGAGTCGGCTGGCATTATTTTCAGGAAGGCGCCAGTAAACTTCGCGACGGTAAATTCAATTCCGCCGGGTTTCTCAGCGCTGCTAAAGGCCCCTTGGCCCCCATGTATCAAAACATGATCTGGGACGCCGACGGCTATTTTCGTCTTAATCGCGATGCGACGCTGGAAGCCTGGAAGTCCTTCGCCGACAAGGCCGCCGCCCACTACGGCTTCGACGATTCGCAAGTCAAACAGGCGGATCGCAAGTTCCGCGAGTTCGAGAAGCAGTTCAAATACTTTCTCGGCGCTAACGCCGAAGATATTCGCGAGTACTACTTGGGCCTTGAACGGCGCGATCGCTACCGCGGAATGACCCCTCCAGATGGCGAGCAAGCCAAGTCTGCCGACGGCGCTTGGACGGAAGTTCCTTCCCTCCACGGACAATTAGAAAAATTAGAGGGTGAATTAAAAAAGAAAAGAGACGGTTGGCTGCGTACTATTGATGGTATGTGGGCGGATTACGAGCGGGAGATCAACGCGATTGCCACCGAGGACCAGGCCCGGGCCGGTTATTACCCGCTCCAACGGGTCGGACGGCGGGCGATTGATTCGGAATCCGTGAATAGGTTTATCCCATGGTTTGATGCGATCGTTGGCGGTTTGCTCATTGTCGGCTTGTTCACCCGTGTGGCGGCATTGGCTGGCGCGGCGTTTTTGCTTTCGGTCGTTTTATCCCAGTGGCCTACGGCGCCGGGAGCAAACGCGACTTATTATCAAACGATTGAAATGCTCAGCCTATTGGTGCTGGCCGCAACCGGCGCCGGGCGTTTTGCTGGGCTCGATTTCTTTATTCACGCGGCGAAGATGAAGTGCTGTCCCCCGAAACAGGAGTCCTAAATCATGCAACTCACGCCTGAACAGAAAAAAGTCGGTCGCGACAACTACTACGAGGCGGTCGGGGCGATGGACTCGATGTATCCGAGTCGCCGCGACTTCCTTAAAGGGGTTCTCGCCGCTGGCGCCGTTAGCGGCGCTGGTTTGGGGGCGATGTATTTTGGTTACGAAAAAATCACCGATCCGTTGCGCGTCGGCGTGATCGGCACCGGCGACGAAGGGAACGTGCTCATCGGCGCGCTCAACCCCGATTACGTCCAGTGCGTCGCGATTGCGGACATTCGCCCTTACAACATCCACCGCGCGTTCCATGGCGACTGGGCTAGCGACGCCGCTTGGGCCGCTCGTCCCGGCCTCATGCAGAAGTATGGCTGGAAGAGCGAGGACGAAGCCCGCGAACACGTCAAGGTCTATGAGAAAGACTATCGCGACCTGCTCAAGAACGAAGACATCGAAGCGGTGATCATCGCGTTGCCGCTGCACCTGCATGCCCCGGTCGCCATCGAAGCGATGACCGCCGCCGAGCGTGGCTGGCGCAAGAAGCCGCTGCATGTGCTGACCGAAAAGCTGATGGCTCACAACGTCGCCCAGTGCAAGGCGATGGGCCGGGTCGCCGACGAAGCGAAGGTGCACCTTGCGGTCGGCCATCAACGCCATTACAGCGTGCTGTACGACAACGCCGTCAACCTGATGCGCTGGGGTCTGCTCGGCGAACTTCATCACATTCGTGCCCAGTGGCATCGCGGCAACTTGCCCGGCAATGATAGCTGGCAGCAACCGCTCCCCGGCGGCGAAACTTTGGCCGATGGCAAGAATTTCGACGCCATCAAGGCGGATCTGCAAAAGTTCAAGAAAGCCGCGGCCGACGCCAAGGATCCCTCCGACGCCGCCAAGCTCGCCAAGAAAGTGGCGCAGTGGTCCGCGTGGGATCAAGACAGCCAAATCAAGCCGGAAGATTACGGCTATCACAGCTTCCAACTCGCCGGCCGCACCATTTCCGCCATGGAAGAGCTCTGCCGTTGGCGACTCTGGGAGCGCACCGGCGGCGGATTGATGGCGGAACTCGGCAGCCACCAACTCGATGCCGCGAGCATCTTCTGTAGCGCGCTGCGCAAAGACGGCAAAAAGGCGCATCCGCTCTCCTGCCATGCGGTTGGAGGTCGGAACATTTTCCCGGCCGATCGGCAAGCCGAAGACCATGTCTATTGCATGTTCGAGTTCCCCGGTCCCGGCTACGATCCGAGTTTCGACGTCGGCTACTATGATAAGTACCGCGGCGTTCCCGATCCCAAGAAGGGCATCGCGGATTACGAACATGATCCCAACAAGAAGATCGTCGTCACCTACAGTTCCATCATGGGGAACGGCTTCGGCGGTTATGGCGAAGTGGTCATGGGAACCAAGGGGACGCTGCTGCTCGAACGCGAGCAAGAGGTGATGCTCTACAAGGATTCGGACACCACAACCACCATCGGCGTCAAGGACGATAAGGGGGGGCCCACGATGGACACGCAAGCCAGCGGCGCCGCTCCCAAGGCCCGTGCGGCCGAAGCTCAAGGCCCGGTGAGCCGCGGCTACACCGAGGAGATCGAGCATTTCGCCTGGTGCATCCGCAATCCTGATCCGGCCAATGTGCCCCGTTGCCGCGCCGAGGTCGCGCTGGGGGACGCCGTCATCGCGCTCGCCACCAACGTGGCGATCAATGCTTCGCAGCAAGGCAAGAGCGGTTACATCAAGTTTGACGAGAAGTGGTACGACATCCATAGCGACGAAACCCCGGACGGCAGCAATGTCGCTAAGGAACTCGAGCAATTACGCGGATCATAACGTTTGCAAAGCAAGAACAACCCCTTCGCCGGCGAGGCCAAATCGCCGGCGAATTTTTTGCGCGTCCTCGTTTTGAGCCTCCTGAGATTCGGCATTTGAATTTGTTGCGAATTTCGATCCGCGGATTTCCTGGGATTTTGCTGCTTGGGATTTGGAATTTCGTCTCCATCCGGCTACATTGCCTCTTGGCAAACACAGCACAAAGGAGCATCTCATGGAAAAGTGGCCCATCGGAGTTTTCACCAGCGTCGATGCCGGCTTAGGCGTGAAGCTGGAAGTCGCACACGAGCTAGGCATTCCCACCATTCAACTGCACGCGCCGCATCAGGCGAGCCGGACCAAGGAAAACGCGCAGCAGTTCCTCTCCCGATTGCGCGAACTGGGCATCGAGTTGACCTGCGTCTTCGGCGGTTTCGAAGGGGAAAGCTACGCCAATATCCCGACCGTCGCCTGCACCGTGGGGCTCGTTCCGCGCGAAACGCGCGCCGCGCGCCTGGCCGAGATGAAGGAGATCGCCGACTTCGCTCGCGTTTTGGGCTGCGATGCGGTGGGGCTGCACCTGGGCTTCGTGCCACATGATGCGAGCGACCCGCTGTATCAAGAAACGGTGGACGTGACGCGCGACCTCTGCAATCACTGCGCGGCCCTCGGGCAAGCGCTGCACCTGGAGACCGGGCAAGAGACTGCTGATGCGCTTATCGAGTTCATCATGAACGTCGAGTGCCAGAACCTGTTCATCAACTTCGACCCCGCCAACATGATCCTCTACGGCACCGGCGAGCCGATCGCGGCGCTGGAGCGCGTGGGGCAATATGTCCGCAGCGTGCATTGCAAGGACGGCAAGTGGGCCAAACATCCCGGTGAAGAATGGGGCCAGGAAGTGCCCTTGGGCGAAGGGGACGTGGGGATGGAAAACTACCTCCGCACGCTCGACAAGATCGGCTATCACGGCCCGCTCACCATCGAGCGCGAAATTCCCCAAGAGCCCGAGCGACAAAAGGCCGAGATCGGTCACGCGGTAAAACTGCTGACGGAACTCAAAGCCAAGATTGGCTAAGGGGCGCATTCATGCCCGGCGCGTTCCACGAGATCGACTACTCCCAGTTCGACGCCTGGGCGATTGTGTCTTGCGCGGGGCTCGTCTCGACTCGCGCCAGCGACCACCCCTCGGCGGTCGCCTGGCTCGGCGGTCGCGGGTATGCCATCGACGAGTTCGACTTTGGTAACGGCATCGGCCTGGTCGTGGAAGCGCTGGGGACGGCGCTGTTGTGGGAGCAGCAGTTCGGTTATGCGCTCACGAGCGAGCGCCGCAATCTCGATGCTTTGCGCGACGGCTTCGAGTGGCAAGCGCCCCTGCCACCGGCCGGGCGGGTGCTGGTGCTGCACGCACTCGACGTCGCCTGGAATGAAGACCGTGCCTGGCTCTGCGGATTCTTGGCCATCGCGCGCGAACATGCGCGCAAGCAACTTGCGCTGGGGCGACGCTACTTCACGATTTTGCCGTTAAGCCAACAGTCCCCACTCGCAGGCGCGGTGATCGACACCATTGCCATCGGCTCGCCTTACGCCGGGCGTTGGAACAGCGCGTAGTTCTTGATGTGGCGGCTCATCGCAGTGGCTCATCGCAGCCCGCTTGCGGATTTCGAGCGTCCACCGCACACTGAACGCATGAGCGTTACTTCCCCCCACCCAACCACCGGCGTGCAACTCAAACCGTTATGGATCGGCGACGTCTGCGTCGATCCGCCGATCCTGCAAGCGCCGATGGCAGGCTTCACCAACTTCGCGTTTCGCCAAATCGTCCGCGAGTTCGGCGGCGCTGGCCTCCAGGCGACCGAGATGGTGAGCGCGCGGAGTTTCGTTTGGCTCGATGAGCATGAGGCGGAGCATCCGGATCGGCTGTGGGGCGTGCAGGAAGAACCACGCCCGCTCGCGGTGCAGATGTGGGATAACGATCCTGAGACGCTCGCCCGCGTGGGGCAATGTCTGGCGCGGGAGTTTCGCGTCAGCGTGGTCGATATCAACTTTGGCTGCCCGGTCAAGCAGGTGACGCAAAAGGCTCACAGCGGTTCTTATCTGCTGCGTTGGCCAGACCGCGTCGGGCAGATCGTGGAGCGCGTGGTGAAAGCCTGCGCGCCTACGCCTGTCACCGCGAAGATTCGCTTGGGCTGCACGCGCGATACGGTCAACGCCATTGATGTGGCGCAAGCGGTGGAAGCCGCCGGCGCCGCGGCGCTCACGGTACACGGGCGCACGGCGCAAGACTTCTTCAAAGGCTCGGCCGATTGGGACCGCATCGCGCAGATCAAGCCGCATCTGGCGCGGATTCCGCTCATCGGCAACGGCGACTTGGATAGCGCGGAGAAAGTGGTCGCGGCGTTTCGACGTTATCCGGTCGATGGCGTGATGATCGCCCGCGCTTCGCTCGGCAAGCCGTGGCTGTTTGCCCAAGCCGCCGCTGCATTGCGGGGCGAGGTTATTCCGCCGGACCCGCCGCTCGAAGAACAACGCGCCATCATGCTCAAACACTTCGCCCTCGTGCTCGAACGGTTCGGCCCCGAGCGCGGCACCATGCTGATGCGCAAGTACGCCGCGTGTTATGCCAGCGGCCTCCCCGGCGCTCGCCACTTCCGCGGCGCGATCAGCAATGCCCAATCCCCGGAAGATTTCTACCGCATCGTGGAAGAGTTATTTCCCAAGGTGCTGAGCCTTCAGTCGTAATGTGTCTTTCACCACGCCAAAGCGCTATTCGTTGGATTCCGGCTGCTGGGACTTTTCCTTCCCCAAATCGTCTGGCAGGTCCAGCTTTTCAGAGAACGGATCCGGCGGCGGAGTAGCGTCTCCTTCGGGAATGATGAGCGGGCCTTCGCCGAAACCGCCGCCTCCTTCGATGTTGACTTCGGTCTCGACGAGCTTTTGTTCCGAGGTCACGTCGTCCGCGGTGTTCATCTTCTTATCCGGACCGGCGCTGCGGATGATGTATTTGCCGGCGGACGTTTCGTAACGCAGCGGCTCGCCCCAGGCATCCTTGTCCTGGAGAATCAATTTGCTCCCCTCGATGGAATCCGGCAGCGCGCCGGTGCGGTCGCGGTGGTTCTCGATCACAGTGGTCGCTTCGGAAATCGTGGTGGCCGTTTGCCGCCGCTTCTCCTCCTCGCTCATGAACTGCTTGAATCCCAAAATCCCCATCACCAGGTCATAGCCGGAGAGAACCAAAAAGCCGATCCCTAGCAAGCTGATGACCGTGCCGGCGATCGCCATGCCTCGCGGCGGCTTCAATAACCCCACCAGGCTAATCAACAGCGACAGCGGATGCAGAAAACCACAGGTGAAGATTCCCAAGACGGACGCGATCAATCCGGCCATGCCCCAGCCATTGATTTCACTCTGGGCGGGTTGGGAAGAGAAACTAGCGGGGCCAGAAGATGGGTTCGTGGACACGGCGGTAATGCTTTCTTCGCGAAAAATCGTCTGGTTTGCTCCTGAGCGTCAAGGATCCGACGCCAGGCAAGGGCCTATGAGCGGAATGTTAACGCCTTATGGCGCTTTCGAACATGCCATTCGCGGAGGGGCACGTTTTCTTGGCATTTGGCGGCTATTTCGATTTTTCAAATATCCAGTTGTCAAAAATGTCGAAACGCATATATTAGAGGGTGTTCCGGCAGAGGCGTGTGTGTTCGAGGCAAATAACCCAGGTAAGCGACATGGTTGACACATTTGTGACATCCGACGCGGCAATCCTGGATTTGCTGCGCAAACAGCCTTCGCTGACCGTGACGGAGCTATCGGCCCAGACGCAAGTCACGGCTACCGCGGTGCGGCAGCGTCTAACTCGTTTAATGGCACAAGGATACATCGAAAGAACCAGCACCGGATCGGGACGTGGTCGCCCGAGCCATGCTTACCGCTTAACCTCCAAGGGGGAGCGCAAGACGGGGACGAATTTCAGCGATTTGGCGATCACGCTGTGGCAAGAGTTGCGGTCCATCAAAGATGCGGAAATTCGGCGCGGGCTACTGTCCCGAATCTCGCAGCGCTTGGCCTCTCAATACACAATAGAAGGGAGCAGCACACAAGAGCGGATGGAGTCCCTCGCGGATCTGTTTGCCCAACGTGAAATTCCGTTTGAAGTTCGGCAGCAGAATGGGCTTCCGGTGCTCAGCGCCCTGGCGTGTCCCTACCCTGAACTCGCGGAACAAGACCGCTCCGTGTGCGCGATGGAAAAGATGATGTTTTCGGAATTGCTCGGCGAGAATGTGCGACTCGATCAGTGCCGGTTGGAAGGCGACAACTGTTGCACATTCCATGCCGGGGAAGCGACGAGCAGCGCGGAGGTCAGCGGCCGCTAGCAGAACGTCCGTCAAGTTGGTTATGCTACTAGGTTTAATAGCGGTCGAAAACGCTCACCTCCCACACAATACCCAGTGAATAGAAACATGACTCAACCCTGGATTGAAGGACGTTTCGAGGAAAACGTGCTCGTCACGTCGATCGAGCAGGCGATTAATTGGGCTCGCCAGTCGAGCATCTGGCCGATGACGTTTGGCCTCGCCTGTTGCGCGATCGAAATGATGGCTGCCGGCGCGAGCCGTTTCGATCTGGATCGCTTCGGCGCGGGGGCGTTTCGCGCCACACCGCGTCAGGCGGATTTGATGATCGTCGCCGGCACGGTGACTTACAAAATGGCCAGCCGAGTCCGCCGGCTGTACAACATGATGCCCGACCCGAAGTTCGTGATCGCCATGGGCGCTTGCACCGTCGGCGGCGGGCCTTACTTCAAGTGGGGCTACCACGTGGTGAAGGGTGTTGATCTGGTGGTTCCGGTTGACGTGTACGTGCCTGGTTGCCCGCCGCGGCCGGAAGCCTTGCTTGAAGGTCTGATGCGGATTCAGGACAAGATCAAAGGACACAAAATTTCGCGTCAACGTGCCGCCGCCATTGGCGCCAAGGTTCAAGACGAAATCCCCGTGCCGCACCATAGCGGTTACGTGGACGCCCCGGCCGATCACCCGCCGGTCATGGATCACCAAAAAATTACCGGTTAGTTTTTCCAGCCAATTCGCTTCACGCAACAAGTTACCGCAGCGAGGCGATTCGCCAGAACGTAAGGATAGCAAACGAACATGGTCGCAGACACGATCGACACCCTAGAAATCACCAACCTGCACGTCTCGGTCGAAGGCAAGCCGATTTTGCGCGGGGTGAATCTCTCCATGAAGCGGGGCGAGACGCACGCCTTGATGGGGCCTAACGGCTCTGGCAAGAGCACGCTCGGCCTGGCGATCATGGGTCATCCCAACTACGAAGTGACGCAAGGATCGATCGAATTCAACGGCGTCAACATCGTCGCCGCCGCTCCCGATGAGCGCGCGCGGATGGGCCTGTTCATGGCCTTTCAACGACCGGTCGCGATTCCCGGCGTAAAAATGGCCGACTTCCTCCGCCATGCCACCACCAACGTCCGCCGCCCCGACCGCAAGGAAGGCGAAGAACTGATGCCGATGAAGGAGTTTCGCCAGGAACTCCGCAGCAAGATGTCGCAACTGCACATGGATACCGAGTTCGCGCGGCGGTACGTCAACGACGGTTTCTCCGGCGGCGAAATGAAGCGGGCGGAGATCCTGCAACTCGCCATGCTGCAACCTAAATTCGCGATCCTCGACGAAACCGATAGCGGGCTGGATGCCGACGCCGTCCGGCTTGCCGCCGAGAGTATTGCTGAGATTGGCCGCAAGAAGATCGGCCTGCTAATCATTACTCACCACGACAAGCTCTTAGTTCACAACCCGCCGGACTTCACGCATGTGATACTCGGCGGCCGTATCGTCGAGACCGGCGGCAAGGAATTGGCCGAGGAACTCCACGAGCGCGGCTACGACCGGATTCGCAAGGCTTATCCGGACGCGGATGCCGTCAACCAGGCGTTGCTCCAACGCGACGCTGCGACTGACACGCCCGTCCTGGCCAAGTCGTAACCGCGAAGCCCTCCCTACGAACATTTCCGCAGCACCGAAAGAACCCCTCACCCCACTGCCAGCCAGCGGGAGGAGAGACGAACAATGGCAACTGATATCACGACTGACGCGCGCGACGCGATCGGCGAAATCAACAAGTACGACTTCCACACCGATTCCACGCCGATCTTCAAAGCCCGCAAGGGAATCGATCGCGAGATCGTGGCCCAGATTTCGGAAATGAAGAACGAGCCCGAGTGGATGCGCGAGTATCGCCTGGAAGCGTTCGAGATTTTCGAGCAAAAGCCGCTGCCCAAGTGGGGCGGCGACATCGATATCGACTTTCAGAACATCTACTACTATCTCAAGCCGGCCGACCATCAAGGCAAGACTTGGGAAGACGTGCCTGAAGAGATCAAGAAAACGTTCGAGAAACTCGGCATTCCCGAAGCGGAGCGGAAGTTCCTCTCCGGAGTGAAGGCGCAATTCGAGAGCGAAGTGGTCTATGGCTCGCTGAAGGAAGACCTCGGCAACCAAGGGGTCATTTTCACCGATACCGATACGGCCCTCCGCGAGCATTCGGACTTGCTCCGCGAGTATTTTGGCACGATCATCCCCTCCGGCGACAACAAGTTCGCCGCGCTCAACTCGGCTGTCTGGTCGGGCGGGTCGTTCATTTACGTCCCCAAAGGCGTGAAGATCGACTTCCCCTTGCAGGCGTATTTCCGCATCAACGCGGAGAACATGGGCCAGTTCGAGCGGACGCTGATCATCGTCGATGAAGGGGCCGAAGTGCACTACGTCGAAGGCTGCACCGCGCCGACCTACTCCACCGAAAGCCTGCACTCGGCGGTGGTGGAGATTATCGTCAAACGCGGGGCGCGGTGCCGTTATACGACGATTCAAAACTGGGCGAACAATATCTACAATCTCGTCACCAAGCGGGCGGTGGCCTATGCCGACGCGACGATGGAATGGGTCGACGGCAACCTCGGCAGCCGCTTGACGATGAAGTACCCGGCCGTCTACATGATGGAGCCTGGCGCACGGGGCGAGATTCTCTCCATCGCGTTCGCTTCGCAAGGCCAGCATCAAGACGCCGGCGCGAAGCTGGTGCATTGCGCTCCCAACACCACGGGG
>CAUJKE010000254.1 GCA_963205385.1 Planctomycetota bacterium
TTAGCAGCGGCTTCGTTTCTCCGTTCGCGTTTCAAGGTCCAGCACGTCCGCATTTTCACTCCCCGCCACACCGCAAATGACCAAAGAGGATTGTCCGCGTGCAAGATTGCGGGTTTGTTTACCTCACAATTATGCCTGTCCTTTTTGCTCCCTTGTTGCTCCTCTTCATTCTCTCACCGCTTTCTCACCGCTTCACTAACGCGACAAACTCGTTAGCAGCGGCTTCGTTTCTCCGTTCGCGTTTCAAGGTCCAGCACGTCCGCATTTTCACTCCCCGCCACACCGCAAATGACCAAAGAGGATTGTCCGCGCGCAAGATTGCGGGTTTGTTTACCTCACAATTATGCCTGTGCTTGTTGCTCCCAGACCGACCGGCCGCGGCTCTCGTTCGTGAGCACAACTATGCCTGTCCTGTTGTGTTTGTGTGTTGGTTTGTTTGAAACTGCAAACGAGCAGTTGCGAAAACTCCGTTGGACGGGGAATCAAGACAATTCGGCGCATTTGTGGCATTTTCTTGTCGTCAACGGGTGTCCTGCCGTGTAACTTAATCTCTATCGATTCCTTTCGCGGTGGGCCGCAAAGTTGGAGGGTCTTTTCGATGCTGGTCCAATTTCACCGCGCCCGGCAGAGCGCGAAGCGACTGCGCCAAATGCGGAGGAGAAACAGCTCCAGGCGACGAGACTCCCCCTTTCTCCGATCGCAACTTGGGCTGGAGCTGCTGGAAAATCGCAATTTGCTCGCCTCCGTGTGGCAAAACCCGCTACATGCGCTCGACGTTTTGGATGACGGCGCGATCGTTCCGCTCGACGCGATGCTGATCATCAACGAACTGAATGCCAAAGGCGCACGGCGACTGCCGCTGGGCATCGGCGCCACGGCCCCCTATCTCGATACCAATGGCGATGGCAGCGTTGATCCACTCGACGCCCAACTTGTCATCATTGAACTGAATAGTGGTGTGGCGTGGCGCAATTTCGAGTTTGAATTGGCCAACGATACCGGCCGATTCGACGATGATCGAGTGACCTTGGATGCTGGCGTCGCGGGCCGTATTTTCGAACCGCTGCTCGCCAACCAAACAGCGCAGATTCGCTACGACCGCGGTGACGTGCACACGGTTGCCGTGCAAGCCGACGGCAGCTTCGCCCTCGACGCATCCGCACCGGTCAATGTTGTCGATGGAAATGTCCGCATCAGCATGGCGTTTGACAGCGCCAGCGGCGGTCGCGTGTTGCGGCAGTTCGGCGTGGTGCTGGACCGCACGGCTCCCAATTCCCTGCAGCTGTTGCTGACTTCTGCCACGGATTCTGGCGCCAGCGATACCGATCTGATAACGAACGTCGACACGCCCGTCGTGGCGGTCACGACGGAAGCAAATGCTCAGATCGAGGTTTTTGTCGACGGAACATCCATCGATAGCGAAGTGGCGGCCAGCGGGCAAGCGACCTTTGCGGCGATGACACTTGGCGAAGGTGTCCATCTCGTGCAGGCGATCGTCGCCGATGTTGCGGGCAACGTCGCATCCGCCTCGATCGACGTAACCATCGATCTCACGGCTCCGCCGCCGCCAGAAGTGCGATTGTCGGCGGTCAGCGACTCAGGAATCGCAGGCGATGGCGTGACGAACGTGAAGCAAGTGACGATCGTGGGCACCACAGTTGCCAATTCGCTGGTGACGATTGCCAACACATCGCTGGCGGGCCTGGCAAGTAATAGCGGTCAGTATCAGTTGCCCGGTGTGTTGCTCAGCGAAGGGGCGAACACATTCTCCATACAGGTTGCCGATCTGGCAGGCAATGTCGGCAGCCGAGATGTCAGCTACACGCTGGAAGCCGCACAAGGATCTGTCGACCCTGTATTGGAGTGGAACCTAATCGCTTTGGAGATGATTCGCCAAGATGCGACAACCCCGCCGGTGGCCACGCGCGCGCTGGCGATGGTGCATATTGCCCTGCTGGATGCGCTGGCGGCGCTTGATGGCACGCCCAGCTTTCTCATCAAACTCGCGGCGCCGGTCGGCGCTTCGCCCGAAGCGGCGGTGGTCGCCGCCGCCCACCGCGTGCAGACCTATGTGTTCCCTCGGCATCAGTCGCAACTCGATGCCGCGCTGGCCAGCAGTTTGGCTCGCGTCGCCGCTGGCCCACCGAAAACCAATGGGGTTGCGTTTGGCCAACAAGTCGCCGACGCCGTCATTACGATTCGCGCGCGCGACGGCTGGGATGAATTCGTCGAGCACTCCGGCGGCAGCGCGCCGGGCCAGTGGCAGACCACAGGCCCCATGTACGACGAAGGCCTCTTGCCCCAATGGGCCGATCTGACACCGTTCGCCATGACAACTCCGGAGCAGTTCCGCCCGGATGGTCCTCCCGACCTCGCCAGCGCCGAGTACGCAACAGCTCTCAACGAAGTTAAGTCGCTGGGTCAAAGCACCGGCAGTTCGCGGACTGCCGAGCAAACGGAGATTGCGCGTTTTTGGTCCGATGGACTGGCAACATACACACCACCTGGACACTGGAACCAAATCGCCGCCCAAATCGCCACCCAGGATGAAATCGGGATGGTCGCCAGCGCGCGGCTATTTGCCATACTTAATGTGGCGCTCGCCGATGCCGCGATCGCGACGTGGGATGCGAAGTACCACTACGATTTGTGGCGACCCATCACTGCCATCCAGCAGGCGGATCGGGACGGGAACGCCAGCACACAAGTCGATGAATCCTGGACTCCGCTGCTCATCTCGCCGCCGTTCCCGGAATATATTTCTGGCCACAGCACCTTTAGCGGCGCCGCCGCCGAAGTGCTGACGAGTGTGCTCGGGGAAAATGTTGCATTCACGACAACGTCGCTGGGACTGCCGGGGGTCGCGCGCCAGTACTCGAGTTTTGCGGAAGCAGCGGCAGAAGCCGGTCGGAGCCGCATCTATGGCGGCATTCATTTTGAATTTGCCAATCACGACGGCCAGGCGACCGGCCGGGCCGTGGCCAACCAGGTACTCGATTTGTTTCGTGTGACCACCGATGTGCTAGCCCCGCGCGTGATTCTCGACTCACCGGAGGCAAACGCGGTAGCAGCGGACAACGTGACGGTCAGCGGGCGTGTGTTCGACAATCTGTCTGGTGTCGCGCTGTTGGAAACCCAAATCAACGGTGGGCCGTGGGAAAGCCTGGCTTTTGATGCACATGGTCAGTTTGTTTTAGCGACGGCGTTTGCCACCGATGGTTCCGCTGATCAAGTGCATACAATTCGCGTTCAGGCAACAGACTTTGTAGGAAATCGATCGACGGCGCTTGTTCAGGACTTCACGCTTGACACCAACGCGCCCGCCATCTCGCTCACGTCGCCGCTGGACGGCAGCGATGTCAATGCAGGAACCGTGGTGAGCGGCGCGGCTAGCGGAACCGGTTCAAGCATCGTCGCCCTGAACTATCGCATCAATGGCGGCCAACCGGTCCCGATCCCCTTTGACAGCGTCAGCGGCAACTTTGTCGCGCCCTTAGATCTTTCGCGCGTCGCTCCTGGCGTGATTGCCTGGTCGATTCAAGCCCTCGACGCGGCGGGAAACACAACGACCTTATCGGGCACGTCGAACTTGCCTCAGCGCGTGCCGCTTCTAGTCAGTGCCTTCCAACCGGCGCACGGTGCGACGGAGGTCGGTTCAACCTATCGCCCCCAAGTATCTTTCTCCCGCCCGATCAATAACGCGAGCCTCTCGAGCGCCAACTTTTACGCTACATCGCCGCTGGGTACGAAACTACCGGCGACGATCGTACCAGCCCAGGATGGCTCGTTTGCCTGGTTGTTTTTTGCGACACCTCAGCCTGGCGCCGCTCGCATTACAATCCATGTTGTCGGCGATACAATCCAGTCGGCCGACGGCAGCCTGCTCGACGCCGATGGCGACGGCACACCGGGTGGCCATTTGCAATTCTCGTATACGACCGTCAGCTTAGCGCCCCTAGCGGGTACGTCGCTCTCAGGCATCGTGGTCGATCCCGGTCCCGACCTCAAGCCCATGACGCAAGACGATCTGCTCTCGGGCCCCGACGGTATCTTGCACACGCCGGACGACGACTTTCTTTTGCCCATTGCCAACGCCAAGGTGTTCATCGTTGGCCGCGAAGGGGAAGCCGTTTTCACCGACGCTCAGGGTCGTTTTGTGTTTGATTCCGTTCCGGCCGGCAACGTCAAGTTGGCGGTGGACGGCCGGACGGCAACGGGAGTTCCCGCGGCGGTCTACTTTCCCGAAATGGTGATGGATCTGGCCATCGAAGTGGGGCGGGCCAACACCGTGATGGGAACGATGGGAACGACGGCGGAAAAGACGGCAAATCTGACGCGCCCCGAAGTCTACTTGCCGCGTATCCGGCAAAGCATTCTGCAAGCCGTAAGTACGACGCAATCCACGACCATCGGCGTTGACGCCCAGTCCGCACCCGAGTTGACTCCCGAGCGCCGCTCACAACTCACGCTCGAGGTGCAGCCGGGAAGCGCCATCGGAGAAAATGGCTTGCCGCTAGCTGGAGCGCAAGTCGGCATTAGCACTGTGCCGCCGGAACTCGTGCGCGAAATGCTGCCTCCCGGCGTTTTGCGGCATACGTTCGATATCACCATCCAAGCGCCGGGCGCCGCCACTTTTGCGACGCCTGTCGAGCTGACGATTCCCAATGTCTTTAAT
>CAUJKE010000255.1 GCA_963205385.1 Planctomycetota bacterium
TGTCTGATCGAAGCCGGAAATCTTGCTTAACCCAAAATCCGTACCCAGAAGCTTGTCGAGCGTCGCTAGCAGCACCACATTGAAGCTCGTTCCATAGACCCAGTAAGACGGGCCTTCGGGATAGCTGCCGTGCGGCGCATAAGCCTGCATCGAACGGGGCACATTTTGAAGGGCGCTGTGAACCGTCTTCGCGGCCCACTCTGGTTCGTCCTCCAAAACCGCCAGCGCGCCGGCCGTTAGTCCGCAATGGCAGACCTGCCCCCAGTTGTTGGTCGCTTTGACCCAGCCTTTGTGATTGGTTTCAAACGGCAGCAGCACCCCTTTCTTCAGAATGGCGTCACGAATCGTGTTGCGACTCGCTTCGTCCAACCCGTCGAACATCCAGTCGTATCCGATGGCCATGGCCAGCGTCATCTCGGCGACATCCAGAAAATGGCTGGGATTCCAATCGCTAAACGCAGCCACGGCCAGCATCTCTTGCTTGCCGCGCTGCACGTACTTGGCCTCGCCGGTGAGCTGCCAGGCCATGGACAGGTTGACCATCCGTTCCAGACAGCAACGCGATTGGCCGAGCAGTCGTCTTCCTTCCAGGGTGCGCGTGATCGGCGGCACATCGGCGAGCAGATCCGCGTGGTGAATGACGGCCTGAGCCAATTGGTCTCGCGGCGATGAAGACGTCCCGAGCGATTCGCGCAGCGCGCGAAAATCAGCAGCGCTTGCCAACAGGCGCGGATGAGTCCGCGGCAGCGCTGCGATCCGCGTCTGCAAGTCTGCGACGGAGATCGTAGCGAACGTGTCTTGCGCGCTGACCAAACGGCACGCCGTGGCCAGGAGAACGAGCGCCGTGAGTAGCGTTCCGAGCGTTGTGCGGATCATCGAGTTGGCCTCCGATACGTGCCTTAAACAATCAATTCACAGGCAGCCTTCCTCGCGGAATGGTAGGCCGCAATCAGCGCTTCGTTCCCACGGACAATCCAGACAGCCGCGCGCTACTTTGGCAGGATAACACGGCGGCGCGAGCGGAGCAACACAGACGCGGTGGAGACGCCGGACGTCTTCCCGGACCCCATCCAGCTCGTCTGGATGGTGAACCAGATGTCGAGCTAGATGCGTTGCCGCTTCATATTTCTTAGACCCCATCCGCCTCGTGCGGATGGTGAATGAGTTCCTGGGCTGAAGATCGCCGCGTGGCGCCGGTAGCACACAAGACTTCTTCACCATCGGGGCGAGCCCGATGGGGTCGTGATGTTGGTGCGGCGTGCCTTTAGCTCACCAGCTCGCTCACCATCCGCACAAGGCGGATGGGGTCGTGATTTTTTGGCAAACGTGAAAATCGGAAACTTATTGATCGATCGCCCCTAACCTGTGACTCGCCGTTTGCAATCGGCTTGCACCATGCCCATTGTGATGCCCCCGGCACAGCACGAATCCCTGTGGTTCGACAAACTGTGTATTCAAAATTGTGTTTAATAGGTTTATAGTGAGGATCGCGATGTGGGCAGCAAACGAAACCACGCCGTCTTCCTAGCGAAAGGGTTGTTCTATGAATGTCGAGCAGAAACACGACCGCAAGTCGACCACCCGCCGCACGTTTTTGAAAACCACCAGCGGCGCTGTGACCGCCGCGGCGCTCGCCCAGGCGGTAACAACGCGGGCCTATGCGGGAGAGGACAATACGATCAAGGTGGCGCTCGTCGGCTGCGGCGGGCGGGGAACCGGCGCGGCCGCGAATGCCTTATCGACGTCGGGCCCGACCAAACTCTGGGCGATGGCCGATGTGTTCGAGGACCGCCTGACGTCCAGCCACAAACAACTGTCAACGCTGCACGCGAACCAGGTCGACGTGCCGCGCGAGCGGCAGTTCATCGGATTGGATGCATACCGCAAGGCGATCGACGCGATCAATGAAGGGGACGTCGTGCTCTTGACCACGCCGCCTGCATTCCGGCCGCGGCATTTGGAGTATGCCGTTGAAAAGGGCCGCCACATCTTCATGGAGAAATCGTTCGCCGTCGACGCGCCGGGGGTGCGCCGGGTGTTGGCGGCAGGCGAATTGGCTGCCCAGAAGAACCTCAAGATAGGCGGCGGCTTGATGAGCCGGCACTACAAACCGCTCCAAGAGGCCATCGCGCAGTTACACGGAGGCCTCATCGGCGAGGTTATCACCTGTTGGGCCTATCGCAAGCACGGCCCTGTCGGCTTTGCGCCGAAAAAGGAGGGCGCGAGCGAACTCGCGCATCAAATCCGCAACTACTCGTGCTATAGCTGGCTCAACGGAAGCTTTCTGCTCGACTGGATGATTCACAACATCGACGTGAGTTGCTGGGCCAAGAACGCGTGGCCGGTCTCGGCCCAAGGCGACGGGGGGCGGCAGGTCCGGCAAGCGCCGGATCAGCTGTTCGATCACTTCGATGTTGAATACACCTTTGGCGATGGTACGCGGCTTTTCGCTCAAGGTCGTCACATGCCGGGGTGTTGGGGATTTTTCGGCGATGTGATCCACGGCGCTAAAGGCTCCGCGGTGCTAGGCGAAGGGATCGTCCAGCCGCGCATCTACAAGGGATACGCGCAGACGCCTGAGAACTTGATTTGGGAATATCAGGGGCCCGGCTCCAATGCGTACCAGGTCGAGCACGACGTTTTGTTCGACGCCATTCGCCAGGACAAGCCGCACAACGAGACCGAGCGCTGCGCCTATGCCGCGATGGCCGGCATTCTCGGCCGCATGGCGGCGGAATCGGGGCAACAGATCACCTGGGAGGAAGCGCTGGCTGCGAACATCGAACTAGCCCCCGGCTTGGACGACTACCAGTGGGATTCCGACCCGCCGGTCATGCCTGACAAAGACGGCCAGTACCCCATCGCCATGCCGGGTGTGACGAAGGTGCTGTAAACGGCGTTATCACAGTAGCGACGCACGCCAGAGCGCAGTCGCCCGCGCTGGCCTCTGGCGTGTCGCTCGTCACATCTGCCGGTTTTATCTTCCAGAACAACCTGGCAAGAACTATTGGTGATCGCGAAGGTAGTCTTCGATGTTCTGCGCTTCCTGCGCTTCCCAGCGGAGGCGTTTGTCGAGGAAATGCTGGTATTTTTCCAGGTGCTTGCCTTCTAGGCCGTCGCGATAGTCGCCGCAGAACGGAATGGCCAGATCGATCCAAGTGGCGATGCTGTCCAGTTCTTCCGCCGACAGTTGCACGTCGTGGTGTCCCTGTTCCAGCATTTCGATCAGCGGGCTAACCGCGGCGCCGGCGTGGTAGGGCTCCAGGATGGAAGGGATCGACTGCGGGCTAAGCCAGTTCGTCCACTTCCGATTGGCAAGCCCCTTGTAGCCGTCGCTCCACTTGCGGAGACTGCCGGGCTCGAACGTCTGCGTTGCTTCGAGACTGAACGCTACCGGCTTCTCCGGGAACTCCTCGTTGCCGTCACGGTGATGGCAACGGACGCAGTGGTTGTTGAGCACGGGCTGCACCTCGCTTGCGAAACTAAATCCTCCGGCCGACTGATTGCGCCACGGCTTAATCTTTTGAGGGCCAAGGCGCATCGCGAAACTTTCATGGCTGGTCGGCGGCGCGGCGTTCTTGTTGTCGTGACAGCCGACGCACGAAACCTTCTCGCCTGGTTGGACGGTCAACCAACTGCGCATCGTTTGCACGGCGCGGCCTTTTTCGTCGAGCGCTTGAAAGTAGACCGGCGTGCGGGCCGGCAGCTCGAACGCAGCCGATCCATCTTCGTGAACTTTAACGCTCCCAAGAACATGCTTTACGTCCCACGCTCCCTGGATTGAAATGGGCGTGCACACCAGCGCTCCACCGGCCGGTCCGCCGTTGCCGTTGTTTCCTACGCCTGCGGCGCGGTGTTCCAAGGCGACCACGCGGAGGCTCTTGATCGTGCCGGGCGCGACGCCTTTGAGCGCGTCGCCTGCGTAGACATCGCGCATGTAGACCACGCCGGTCTGCTGACGGTAATCAACCTGGTTGGAGCGCACCGGCGGTTCGGGCCGGGCGACCAGAGGCACCGGCTGGTTGCACGAAATCTTCGGATCGCTGGCCAATAATTCTCGGCGACCGTCGGCGGTAACAAAGTAGATGCCAAAGTGCGGCGCCTTTTCCGGACGGAAGGCGACGACAAACTCCGTCTCGCTGAGCGGATACGGATACTGGAACTGATCGCCTGACTGGCCGAAAGCGTCGATCCGCACCGCCGGCGTCTCGCGCACCGGCGCGATGAGCTGCGCGCCGCTGTTTTCCTGGCGGCCGCGGGCGGGGTCGATGATCCCCAGCCAGCCGCGCTGCTTCGTGTGGTGGCCGGAAAAAATGCCGACGATCTTCTGCGTCCCGGGAATCGCCCGCGGATGCAAGATACTGGTGGGGAACCACGAACTGTTGCCATACAGTTCTTGCTGGGCGGTGCCGTCCGGATTCATGTGAAACAAACCTTGCGGGTAGATCTGTCCGCGGTCGCTGTACTCCCAGCGCGTGTAGACGACCCGCCCGTCCCACGTCAACGTCGGGTAGTTGGTGTGTACCTGGTCAAACGCGAGCCGCCGCAGATAACGGCCCTGCGCGTCGCACGTGTAGAGGTGGCTGACTTCGGTCCACCAACAATCGACGGTTTGCACGCAGCGGGTGGATGTGAAGACGATGTTGCCACCGGGCATGTACGCCCCTTCGTAATCGGCAAAGCCTAGCCCGGACGTTATCTGGCGCACCTTGCCGTCCGCCGCGTTCATTTCGTAAAGGTGATAGTCGTCTTCGTTGAGCGACTTCTTCCAAGCAAACAGAATCCGCTCGCCGTCGAACGAGACGTCGGGATCGCGGATCACCCCGCCGGCGTCGTCGAGCAACGTGCGGACCGTGCCGAGCGTCTCGCCCAATTCGAGCAGACAGAGGCTCGTACCAGGCTTGAAGTGGCGCTCCGCCTGGGCGTCGGACTGTCCTTCGGTGTAAGCGTAGTGCGAACCACCCATGTCGTAGTGTTTGGTGAAGACGATCTTCCCAGCCTGCTTGCGAACGATGGCCAGCCGCGCCTCTCGCCGTTGTTGACAAGCGTCCAGATACAATTCGGTCCAGCGGGGGTCCGTGGTCGGAACAGAAGACGCCTGCAGCTTCTCGAACTGTTGGCGAAGCTGCTTACCGGCGGCGCCCAGCTCGTCAAGCACCGCACCGATCGCATCCACCTGAACGCCAGATGCACCGATCAGCCGATCCTGGGCGAGCCAATCCGCGGCGATTTCCAACTGCAAGCGGTCATCGGGAAAGCGCGCGAGCGTTTTGGCGACCGCCGTCGCGGGGTCGCTTGCGAGGTGATCGACGAGCGCCTGACGCCAGGTAGCATCCGCGCGCGCAGGCTCAGCGCGCAGCAGGCCGGTGAGTCCAGCGGTCGCCAGCAGACTCAGCACCAGGGTTCGCAGTAGATGGCTCATGTCGTTGCTCCAAATGGGACGTAGAGAACATGTGTCTTGGCTAAATGGATAACTCACAGCGCCGACTCCAAAATCGACATCACCTCAGCCAGCGTGACCTGGCGCGGATTGACGCGCAAGATGCGTTTTACGCTGAACGCAAGTTTCGCCAGTTCAGGCAACTGCCCGGCCGTGATGCCGACATCGCTTAGCCGGGCGGGGATGCCGATGTCGGCCTTGAGTTGATCGACGGCCGCAACCGCCCGCGCGGCGGCTTGGGCATCGCTCAGTCCGGTGACATCTTCACCCAATAGCGCGGCGATGCGGGCCGTTTGTTGCGGCTGCGCGAGACTGTTGAACCGCATGACGTAGGGCAGAAAGAGGCCGCAACCTCGGCCATGCGCCGTGTGTGCCACCGACGCGAGCGCATATTCCAAGGCATGCACCAGCGCCACGCCGACGTTTGAAAACGCCATCCCGGCCGTCATCGCCGCCAAGGCCATTGCTTCGCGCGCGGCAAGGTCGCGGCCGTCTTGCACCGCGCGGCGCAGATGCTGGCCGACCAATGCGATCGCTTGTTCGGCCAGCATGTCCCCCAGCGGGTGGCGGCCTTGATAAATGGTGCGCTCGCCCGGCGGCAACGGAAACGCCGCATTGTCGATCGCCGTGAAAGCCTCGACGGCGTGCGTCAGCGCATCGATGCCGCTATCGGCCGTGACTGACGGCGGGCAACTGACCATCAACAGGGGATCGACGAGCGCCACGCGCGGCCGCAGATAATTGCTCAAGATGCCAAACTTGCGGCCGGCGTCGCTATCGTTGAGAACCGACGCGGCAGTCACCTCCGAACCAGTGCCGGCAGTGGTAGGCACAAGAATGAGCGGATGCACCGGGCCGGGGACGACTTGATCGCCGGCATAGTCCTGGCACTTGCCGCCATGCGCCAGGAGCGTCGCCGCCGCCTTGGCCAGGTCCATGTTACTGCCGCCTCCCAAGCCGAGCAGCACCTGCGGTTGGAACGAGCGGGCCTGCAAAACGGCGGCGTTGACCGCATGCACCGGTGGGTCGGGTTGTCCGCCGGCGAATACCTCGACTTGGACCTTGGCTTCCAGCAGCGGCGCGGTGACGCGCTGCACCAGGCCGGCGTCGACTAGCGACTGATCGGTGATGATGAGCACCCGTTCGGCGCCGAGTTCGCCGGCGATTTCGCCCAAGCGGCGCACTGCATCCTGGCCAAATACGATTTCGCCAGCGGTGTGAAACGTCCAAGTTGTTCGCATACTATCCCTGGTCCTGTTGATGAAGCTTTTTGTGCGCTACGTCGCGCTAACTTGCGTATGACTTTGTGTTCTGCAACCGCGGTCGCGTGACTGCCGCTACACACTTTGATGAATGATCACCGTTTTCATTTCGGTCATTTCTTCAATCGCATATTTGGAGCCTTCCTTGCCGAAGCCGCTCTGCTTGAGCCCGCCGTAGGGCATGAAGTCGGTTCGCCAGACGGTGCCCCAGTTGATGTGGATGTTTCCCGCGTCAACCTCCTGGGCGAAGCGCATGGCGTGGTCGAGGTTTTGCGTGAAGATCGCCGCGCTGAGCCCGTAGTCGGTGTCGTTGGCGATGCGAATCGCTTCGTCGATGCTGCCAGCGCGGCTGACCGCCACGGCCGGGCCGAATAGTTCGTCACGACTGATGCGCATCGAGGGTTGGACGTCCGCGAGCACGGTTGGTTGGCACAACGCCCCCGTGCGCTCTCCGCCACAAACGCGGCGGGCGCCGCTCGCCACCGCTTCGTCCAGCCACTGCTGTACCCGCACCGCATCCGCCTCGCGGATCATCGGCCCCATCCGCGTCCGCTCGTCGCGCTGATCGCCGACGGTGATCGCTTCGACCTCAGGCTTGAGCGCGGCCAGGAAGTCGTCGTAGACTTTGTCGAGGACGATAATTCGCTGGGCGGAGATGCAAACCTGGCCGGCGTGCATGAAGCCTGCGACCGCGGTGGCCGCGGCGACTTTCTGCAAGTCCGCGTCGTCCATCACGATGATCGGGCTGTTGCCGCCGAGTTCCATCGTGACCTTCTTCAGGCCAGCCAGGCGGCAGATGTGTTCCCCCACCGCGCGGCTGCCGGTGAAGGAGATTTTCCGCACGCGGCGGTCCGCGCAGAGCGCGTCCCCAATTTCTCCGCCACCGCCGGTGAGGCACGAAATCGCCAGCGGCGGCACGCCTGCCTCGAGCAGGATCTCGACCAGTTTCAACGCGACTAGCGGCGTGTCGCTGGCCGGCTTGAGGACCACGGCATTACCGGCCGCCAAGGCCGGGCCGACTTTGTGGCAGACCAGGTTCAAAGGGAAATTAAACGGCGTGATAGCCGCCACCACGCCGCACGGAATGCGCAGCGTCAAGCCGATCTTGCCAGTCACGCCGGCGCCGGCATCCATCGGCAGAACTTCACCGAACAGGCGTTTGGCCTCTTCGCTGACGACCTCCATGTTCTGCGCCGAGCGGAGCACTTCAAAACGGGCTTCGCCGATCACCTTGCCCCCTTCGGCGCTAATCGTTTGCCCCAACTCTTCTTGCCGCTGGAGCATTAACTCGGATGCTTTGCGGAGCATCTGGTAACGCTCGTAGGCGGGCACCTTGCGCATGATAGCGGCGCCTGCGAGCGCGCCGGTCAGCGCCGCGTCGACATCCGCCTCGGTGGCGCGGGGAACCGTATCGATAACCGAACCGTCAAACGGGTTGGTGACGTCAAACCTCGCCGGCCGGTCAACCCACTCGCCTTGCAGAAACATTTTCATCGTTCGCGCTTTCGCTCGTGCTGGTAGGAGTCGTTCCAAAATTCCAAAAATGGAAGAACTGCTGCACCATCCAGGCAAGCTGGATGGAATCGTGGATTGTAGGTCGCGTGGCTCTCGCACGCCATCACGCTCACCATCCACACCAGGCGGATGGTGAGCGACTTTCTTCCCGCCGTGAAAATCGAAAGCCGATTCATCGTCAGCGCCTCGGGGGTGTTTACGGCTTGCTTTCGCGGTCCGCAGCGATTGTCTCCGGCTGGGCGGGCGTCTCGCAGACCACGCGGAAGCCAACGTTGTAGACGCGCTGATACGGTTGGTAACTCAGGCGAAAACTGGATGTCGCGCGCTGCGGTCGGTCGCGCCACGATCCGCCGCGCGCTACTTTTCGGCCGCTCGACTGTGGCTCGTCGCGCCCGTCGGCCGCGTCGTACGGATACGCCTTGTAGGTCGTCCGCGTCCACTCGCTCACGTTGCCATGCATGTCGCATAGCCCCCAGGCATTGGCGTGGTACTTGCCTGGCTGAACCGACAACAGCGCGCCGTCGTTATAGCGCGACTCCTTGGGAATCCAGTCGTCGTACTTGGTCGGGCTTTTCAGCGGCGAATCGACCGTGTACGGATCGCTGGCGAACTCCGTGAGTTTGGCATCGGCCAAATTAGCGAAGCTGGAGAAATCGGAGTCGATCTCGCCAAAGGACAGCGGAGTTGCCGTCCCTGCGCGACAAGCGTATTCCCATTGCGCTTCGGTGGGAAGCGAAAACTGGCGACCGGTCTTTTCACTCAGCCAGCGGCAGAACGCCGTCGCCTCGTTCCACGAAACACGCACCACCGGTTGTTCCGGTTGATTCATCGGATATCCGTGGATCCCAAACTGGTAGGTGTTTTTCGATTCGACGCGACTATCGTGCGCCGCATTGAATTTGGCGAACTGCGCATTGGTGACTTCCAGCGTGCCAATCCAAAACGGCTCGGCGATGCGGACCCGAGACAGCGGGCGTTCGTCGACCGCTCCCTCCAGGCTGCCCATGACAAACTCACCGGCGGGAATCCGGGTCAGTCGTAACGAGATCCCATCCCCCAAGTCGACGTCTTCGGTCGTCGCCCCCGCAGCCAACTGCCGCGCGCGGGCCTGTTCGGCGTCGAGCGGCCAATTTGGGCAAGTGACGTTCGCATCCTGCGGCGGCGCAGCGGCCGTAACCGCCGGCGGCGCGGCGGTCTGGGGAGCGAGTTGCGCAGCCAACTGTGGCACCGCCTCGGGATCGTCGTCGATGCCGGCGTAGCGCAGTAGCAGTTCGTTCCGCCGCTGACGTTGCTTGCCGGGATTGTCCAATTCCTCGCCCCAGGTGCCGTGGAATGGGCAGTTCAGGTCGATCCACGTGATTAGCCGATCCCAGTCTTCTGCATCGAGCTGGACGTTGTGATGTCCCTTCTTCAGCATCTGCACCAGTTCCGTGGTGTCAGCGTGGAACTCCATCGGTTCGAGCACATGGTAGTCGCTCTCGATGCCTGGCCGCCGCACAAAACGATGCAGCTCGGCGTAGCCGACCGAAAACTTCCCCGCGGCTTTACTATACCCACCATTGCCAGGCGTGACCGAGCTCCAATCGTTGACTTTCACATCGCCGCGCAGGTTGGCGATCGAACTGCCATCGGGTTGGGGCTCACCGTTGTGACAACCGACGCAATGCCGGTCGATGACCGGCTGAACTTCGCGGGCGTAATTGAAACCGCGGGTCGGTCCATACCACGGCTTGATCTCGCTCGCAGGCAGCGCTTCCGCCAACGTCTGCACCCGCGCCGGCGCGGCGCCGCTGCGCTGATGGCAGCCGGTGCAGGAGACCGTCTCGCCGGGCATCGCGGTGGTCCAACTGCGCATCAGTTGTAACGCCTTCCCTTCTTCGTCCAACGGTTGCAGCGAGATTGGTGTGTTAGCCGGCACCTGGAATTTTATCGAGCCGTCTTTCTGAACCGGCACCGTGCCGATGACCCGTTTGATATCCCAGGGTCCGTCCATGCCGATGATCCCCAACAACCCGCCCATGCCTTGGTAGGCGTAGTGGTAGGTGAAGACGCGCATCTCTTTGACGGTGCCGCGCGGAATACCGGTGAGTCCGTCGCCGGCGTAGATGTCGGCGATGTAGTACGTGGCGCTCTTGCTCCGCAAATCGACTTTGTCGGCAATGGTCGGCGGCGTGGTCGTCTTGCGGAGCGGGATCGGCTCCAGCAGAGCGTAGCCGGGGAGTTCTTTCACCAAGGTGATGTTGTCGAACACGTCGACCAGATAAATGCCCCACAACGCTTGCGGCGATGGTTTGCAGGAGACCAGGAAGTACTTCTCGCTCAGCGGGTAGGGATGCAAGAACTTCGGCCAACTGTTCCGCGTCAGGCCGTCGCGAATGATCGGCTCGACCGCAAGGTCGCGGCCGGGTATGCGTTGGATCGCGCCGTCGGCTTCCTGCCGGCCTTGGGCGGTGTCAAACACGACCAACTCGCCCATCCGCGGGTTGTCATGATGCCCGCCGATGACGCTCACGACCTTGCTGGCGTGGCCGGGGATCGGCCGGGTGTAGAAGAACGAATTGGGCCAATACGAATTGCCGCCATACAGGGCCCGTTGCTCGGTGCCGTCCGGGTTCATCTGAAACAGTAGCCGCGTGTTGGAATGCGGGGTGTCGGTATATTCCCACCGGGAGTAGAGCACGCGACCGTCGTTGAGCACCGTGGGGCACCAGTTGTGCTCCTGATCGAAGCAGAGCTGCCGAATGTTCTGGCCGTCGCCATCCATCAAGTACAGGTTGGCCACGTGCGAATTGCCGTAAACGCAAGGCACGCCGCTGAAACAGGCGGTCGAGGTGAAGATGATTTTGCCGCTGGGCAAATAGCACGCGTCGTAATTGTCGACGTCCGGCTCTTCGCCGGTTAGCTGCCGCAAGCCTGTGCCGTCCGTGCGCAACTCGAAGACTTGCCAACGGCCGTTGTCGCCGGGCATCGAGATCAACATCTTGTCGCCATCGAAGTGCAGGTCGACATCGCCGACGAACCGGCCGCCGGACGGTTTGAAAACCGTCGCGAGTTGACCGTCAGTGTTGATCGGCGAGAGCGTGACGAGCTGATCATCGAAGCCTGATTTTGGCAGACTGGAATTGCTCTCCCAATTGCGCGGCAGCCCGAGGCTGGGAGACTTGACGCCCCGTTGCACCAGTAGCAGTTGGTCGAAATCCAGGAGCGGATTGGCGAGCAACGCTTCGCGCCGCAGCACTTCCAAAGCGTCCGTGGTTTCCGTGTTATCCGCCGACTTATCAAGTTTTGCTTCCAGGTCGTCCAAGCGTTTGAGGAACTCAGCGCCTCGTGGATAACGCGGGCCATAGGTTTCGATCAAATCCACAATCGCCAGCCTCAGGGCCTGCACGTTGACACCCGCGGCATTCGCCAGCCCTGACGGACTGGTGAGCTTGCGCGCCGTCGGGCGGTGTAGCTTCCAATCGGCAGGCAATTTTTCGGCCGTATCAAATCGCAAACTGACCACGTGCGGAAAGTCGTCGGCGCGCACCAGGCGGATGGTGTGTTTGCCTTGGGTTAGAGTGAGCGTGCACGCGGCTTCCCATTGGGCCCCGCTGGTGTTCCAACTGCCGGTCGCCGTGCGACAGACCTGCGCGACGCGCTCGCCATCCACATAGAGTTCGACCGGGCGAGCCTTGGCGGCGGCGTAGCAGATATGCAGCGTGTACTGCGTGGCGAGCGGAAAATCGATGTCGTACTCGACCGTCACCGGCGACTGGCCACCAAAGGCCACCATCGGCTCAGCGTCCGCCCAGCTCGCGGTGAACGTCTCTGGGTTGCCGCGGTCGAAGGCATAAGCGGGAATCACAAACGAACCGGCCGGGTTGTTAGCCGGCTGATTATCGGCCGGCTCCGCGCTAAACACCTGCGCCGCCAGGAGCATTGCAGCCCCCGCGATCATGAGCGCAGTGCCGCTCCAGCGAAAGCTCCACGATTGTTGAAAGCTGGACATGTGCTTCAAACTCCTCTTGAGTAGAACTCGCGCAAGCGCACGCGGCGCTTGAGCGGTTAAGGTGCGGCATCACTCACAAATCACGCGGAACCCGACGTCGTAAACGCGTTGGTGCGGCCAGTAGGCCAGTCGATAGGATGAGCGGCTCTGTCCCGGCCGAGCGCTCCACGATCCGCCGCGCACAACGCAGCGCCCTGTCTCGTCATTCTTCTCGTACCGGCTACGGGTCCACTCCGCGGCGTTGCCGTGCATGTCGTAAAGTCCCCACGCATTAGGCTGATACGAGCCCACCGTGGCCGCGACGCGCGCGCCGTCGTTATAGCGCACGTCGGCCGGCCGCCAAGGCGGAATCGCTCCCTCAGGCAAGCTCCACGGTTCGAGTCGTTCGACCCCATTGAGCGTGCGGTCTGCGAGGTTGGCGAACTGTGAAAAATCGTCCTCCACTTCGCCGTACGACAACGGCGTGGCTGTGCCGCCGCGGCAAGCGTATTCCCATTGCGCCTCGCTCGGCAGCGTGAACGTGCGGCCTGTTTTCTCGCTCAGCCAGCGGCAGAATTCCTCCGCCCGCTGCTGGGATACCCGCACCACCGGTTGCTGGGGCGTGTTGAGTGCGTAACCGCGATCACGGTCGCTGAACTGCAAAAAGTCGCCGTGCTCCAAGCGGCTGTCGTGAGCCTTGTCGAAGCGGCGGTACTGCTCGTTGGTGACTTCAAACTGCCCCATCCAAAACGGCTTTTCGATCCGCACACGCCGCAAAGGGAGTTCGTCCAGGCTGCCATTGGCGTCGCCCATGACAAACTCGCCGGCGGGAATGCGAACCAGCGCCAGCTTGACCCCTTCGCCCAGGTCAATCGTCTGCTGCCAGGGATCGGCCGCCTGTTGCCGCTGCGCCGCTTGGGCGGCGTCGAGTGGCCAGTTTGGACACTCGACCTTTTCGACCGGCACTAGTGGAGGCGATTCAGGAATGATCGGCGCAACGTTCTGCGCTCCGTCTTCCGCCGCCGATGTATAGATCGCCTCGGGATCTTCATCCCGTCCAGCGTAGCGGCGCATCATTTCGCGCCGGCGGTCGCGCTGGTCTGCCACCAACCCCTCGCCGACGATCTCATGCCACGTGCCGTGCGCCGGGGCGTGCAGATCAATCCAGGTGATGATCCGATCCCAGGCCTCGGCGTCAAGCTGCACGCCATGATGCCCCTTGCGCAGCATCTGCACTAACTGCGTCGTGTCGGCGTGAAAGTCGCCGGGTGTGAGCAAGTGCATATCGCTTTCGATCGTCGGCGTGCGAACAAACCGGCGCAGCGCTAAATAGGAAGGAGTGAACTTCGTGCCGCGGTTGTAGCTCTCGCCGGCGGCTTGCGGATGCACGGCTTCCTGAAGTCGCAAATCAACCAGCACCTGGGCGTCCGCCTGGGATTGGCCGTTGTGGCAACCGATGCAATATTTATCGAGCACCGGCTGAACTTCCCGCGTGAACGAGAACCCGCGCGTGGGGCCATACCAGGGCTCGATCGCCGCCGGCGCTTGCGCTAGCGCGAGCGTATTGGCAGGCGGAGCCGCCGCTTGCGGCCGGTCGTGACAGCCGACACACGAGACCTTTTCGCCCGGCATCGCGGTGAGCCAACTCCGCATCAGTTGCAGGGCCTTGCCTTCTTCGTCGAGTGGTTGCAGCGAGATCGGCGTATTGGCCGGCACGCTGAACAGCGCGGAGCCGTCGGCTTGGACCGGCACGGTCCCGATGATGCGTTTCACGTCCCAAGGGCCGTCCAACCCCACGCGGTTCACCTGGCCTCCCATGCCGTGATAGGCAAAGTGATAGGTGAACAATCTCAGTTTCTTGACGGCGCCCCGAGGCACGCCGGCCAGGCCGGGACCGGAATAGATATCCGCAATGTAGACCATCGCCTCCTTGGCGTCAGGCTGCACGCGGTCGGCGATGACCGGCGGCGTGGTGGTCGCGCGCAGCGGAACGGGCTCCAGCAGCGCGTAGCCATCCAACTCCTTGATAAGCAGCAGGTTGTCGAACACGTCGGCCAGATAAATGCCCCATTTAGATGCCGGCGTTGGCTTGGCTGAAACCAGGAAGTATTTCTCGCTGAGCGGCCAGGGGTGCAGGAACTTCGGCCAACTGTTGCGGACCAGGCCATCCAGCAGCACCGGCTCGACGACTTTACCGCGGTCGCCAATGCGTTGCACGACGCCGTCCGCTTCGTGGTCGCCGCGGGCGGTGTCGAATAACAGCAACTCGCCCATCCGCGGCACGTCGTGATGGCCGCTGATCACGGTGGTAAACATGGTCGCGCTTCCCGGCACGGGGCGCGCGAAGAACATCGAGTTGGGCCAATAGGAGTTGCTGCCGTAGTAAGCCTTCTGATCGGTGCCGTCGGGATTCATCGTAAAGAGAATCCGCGACGCGAAGTGGGGGATGTCCGAGTATTCCCAGCGGAGATACATCACTCGCCCGTCGGCAGTGACCGTGGGGCACCAATCGTGATCCTGATCGAACGTGAGCTGCCGAACATTCGCGCCGGCTGCGTCCATGACAAAAAGATTAGCCACGTGATCGGAGCCTTGAACGCAGGGGACTCCTTGAAAGACGGCGGTCGAGCTGTAGATGATGTTGCCGCTGGGCAGATAACAGGGGTCGTAGTTGTCGACGTCGTTCTCTTCGCCGCGTGTGACTTGCCGCAGCCCCGAGCCGTCCACGTTGACTTCGAACACCTGCCAACGGCCGTGCGTGCCAATCGACGAGAACAACATTCGGCGGCCATCGAAGTGCAGGTCCACGTCGCCGACGAACTTCGCACCGTCCGGCTTGTAGATGGTGCTCAACTTGCCGCCATCGCGGACCGGCGAGAGCATCGCAATCTCATCGTCAAAGCCCGTTCGGGGCAAGCTGCAGTTGCCTTGCCAGTTGGCGGTCAACCCCAATCCCGGCGATCGCTCGCTACGCTTGACGAGGAGCAGACGTTCGAAATCCAACAGCGGATTGGCCAACAGCGCTTCGCATTGCAAAGCCGCCAAAGCCGAGGTGGTTTGGGCCATCTCGGAAGCATCGCTGTCTGCGCCGCCTGCCTTGACGTCTCCGATCGCCGCCAGCTTCTTTTCAAGTTCGTCCAAGCGTTTGAGAAAATCGCCGCCGTGCGGATATTGCTCGCCAAACGTGTCGCTTAAATCCGTAATTGCCAGTCGGAGCGCCACGGTGTTGACCGGCGTTATCGTCGGGCCGGCCGGCGGGTTGCCGATCGACTCTTGCGCCGTCACCAACAGCAGGGCGATAGCGAACGCGATGACGCCTGCCAGGCAACGTTTCGGCGCGCCGTTGCGGCTGGCTACTTTGCACGAACGCCGCCGCGCACTCTTATGAGCTGCATCGACAAAACGTGGAGTGCGATTACTCAAGGTCCACCTCGCAATCGGTGCGAAATTAGTTGGATTGACGAACAGGTCGTTCACGCGCTTCGATCATCTGCTGCCGCGTCTGCGCTTGTGCTCTCACACTCGCCTGGTACTTCGCCTCACGCTCGGCGTCGATTCCCTCCAGGCGACTGCCAGGCATATCTTCGCGGGGGCGTTGGGATAGGGCCTCTGCGCCGGCCTGAATAATCGCGAGCGCCTCGCGGTAGGCGGAATCGTTGCGGTCTTTCAACCCCCTCAAGGCGAGGCTCAACTCCGGGCGTGTGAAGCTGAGGTGGGCGGAATACTGCTGCGCGTGCAACTGGACCCCCGTCAACTCGCTCAACCGGGCGAGTTGCTGGTCATCGAGCGGAGATCGCCCGTAGCGGTTCCCCCGGTAAACGCTGCTGTATTCTGGATAATAAGGGGCGTTGATGTCGATCCAGGTGACGATGCGCTCGAACGCTTCGCGGTCGAGGTGGAGTTGTTGGTCGGTCGCCTCATCGCCGTGGCCGTCGAGCAGCACCTGCGCGAGCCGACTGGCGTGCGATCCCCAACTTTGCGGTGGCTGAATCTGCGAAGATCCCGCGCCAATGACGCTGACCAATTTCTTGCTGCGCAACTCGAAGTAGGACGTATTGAACGCCAGCCCCAGATCGCCGGCCAGGTTAAGACGCTCACCGGCCGGTTTGCCATAGTCGTGACAGGTCGTGCAATGCTGCGCGAAGACCGGCTGAACTTCCTGGGTGTAGCTGAAATTGCGCGGCGGGCCGTACCACGGCGCCAGTGGGCTCGGCGGACGTTGCATCGCCTGGGCCGGCGCGCTGGGCCCAACCGTCTGATGGCGATTGTCATGACAGCCGACGCAGCTCACCGTTTCGCCGGGGCGAACCATCGTGCCGCTCCGCATCGACTGCACCATCATTCCCCGCTCGTCGAGCAATTGGAAGTAAACAAACGTGTCCGCCGGAACGCTGAAGTAGGCGCTACCGTCGCGCTGGACCGGCGCGGTGCCGAGAATTCGCTTATTGTTAAAATCGTCATACGCCATGCCGGGCGCTTGGGTGCCGCTGCCGTTCCAGGCCTGATCCGTCCAGAAACGCTTCTCCGGCACTTCGACGACGCGCAGCGACTTGACGACGCCCCGCTCGATGCGCTCCATTTCCGACCCGCTGTACACATCCTCGACGTAAAAATATCCATCCTGCTGCGCGTGATCAACCCGCGTTGGAATCGCAGGCGGCGCCGGCCGCGCTGCCAGCGGCATCGGGTCAAAGCAGCCGGGGGCTTCGCTGTGCAACAGCAGTTCGTTGCCGAAGACATCGAGCAGGAAAAGCCCCATCTGCTCGCCGTCGCCGGTGGCGCGCGAACAGAGAAAGTATTTGGCCGATAGCGGGTAGGGGTCTTCGTACTTCGGTTGAACTCGTTTGAAAGTGTCGTAGTTGCCCACGCCTACTAGATCGATCGCGCTCGCAGGCCACGTGCGCAGCACCGGCGGTTTGCCGTCAATGCCGCGGCGATGATCGATCAAAGCCAGCGCGCCCCACGGCCGGTCGTGGCATGACGAGAAGGTCGTCAGCATCAACTCCGTGCCGGGCACCGCGCGCCCTTCAAGCACCGCGCCTGGAGACGGAGTGTTGTTGCCATAGTAAACGGCGTGATTCGTGCCATCGGGATTGACCGTCCACAAGCCTTGGGCGTCGCCGAAATTCCGATCGACGTATTCCCAACGATCATAAATCACCCGTCCGTCCGGCAGCAGCGAAGCGTGGCCTTCGTGCAGCGTGCTGTGCCCGATCTGCTCGACGTCGCTGCCGTCGGCCGCACACGTAAAGAGATTCCCCATAATGTGGCGATTGCACTGGCAGTACTTCGGCTCGCGCGTCGAAGTGAACAGAATCTTGCCGCCGGGAAGATAGATCGGATCGATGTCCGAGACTCCGCGGCCGGACGTGAGTTGCGTCTGTTGCGTGCCGTCGGCGTTGATTTCATAGAGGTGATAGTCGTCGTCACGGTCGCGGCGCAAGGCGACGAGGATCTTGTGGCCATCAAAGTGAACGTCGGGATCGCGCACGATGCCGTCAGGCAACTGGATGAGCGTTTGCACTTCACCCCCGCGGCCAAAATCGATCGTCTTGAGCGCGCCCCCTCCCCGAAAACTGCCTGTATTGATCTCCCCGGTCTGGAACATCGTGGCCGTGTTGTGGTGATCCGGCTGGTATTGGCTCCGGACGACGAACAATAGGGGCTGGCCGCTGACCAACGGATTGGCCAACAGCGCTTCGCGCTGCAAAGCCGCGAGTGCCGCCTGGATTTGCGCTCTCGCAGTCGCGTCGTCCGCAACGGCGGCCAGCTTCGTCTCCAGGGCGGCCAGGCGCTGGAGAAGCTCGTCACCTTGGGGATACCTCGCGCCGAACGTGTCGCGCAAGTCGACGATCGCCAGCTTCAGCACCGCACAATCCACAGGCGTTGTCTCGCGCTGTTCCGACGGTCGGGATTTAGCGCGCGGCGCTCCGCTGAGGAGTTGCGCCATCGCGAGAAGAACCGCCCCGACGGCAAACGCGGCGCTGCCGATGGGGTGACGATGTCCGAGACGCGCGCGAGTCTGCATGGCATTCGCGTTCCTGGGGAAGACGACACAAGGGATGATCGGCGAGTCGTGGAGTGGGGAAGGTTGTGGCGGGGGCGCCAAAAAAATAGCTGTTCAGCGCGGTGAGCATACACTATAATCCGCACTCAACTTAACTAGTTTAATCCCCTGCGCCAACAATGAATTGTCAATAACATGCGCCGGGGCGAGAAAATTTGCATGATCCCTGCCCTGGTGGTGACAAGATTCGTGGTACTTGATCGGAGTTCAAATCATGACTTCTTCCGTCCGACGCCCCTTCCGCGACCTGGCCTTCTTGGCTTTGGCCGCAGTGCTTGTGATTGGCCCGCTCCCCTTGGCGGTGGCCGAAACCCCGCATGTGCCGCATCCGCCGGGCGAGCTGCTCAAGTCGCTGCTCGCGGGACCGCTGGCCGGCAGCGAAGAGATCGTGTTCGCCACGCGGGTCTCCGGTCGGGACCATTGGTACGTGAACTTTGGCTATTACAGTTGCGATTACGGCCCTGGCCCGGAGCAGGGCTTCGGAGAGTACCCCGACGGTGAAACGCTGCGCGGTTATGGCGACGGCGGCCGCCTGTGCCGCTTGAACCTCCGCACCGGCGAGCTGAAAGTCTTGCTCGACGATCCCCAAGGGGGCGTCCGCGATCCGCAACTGCATTACGACGGCCAGAAAATCCTCTTCTCGTATCGCCCCGGCGACTCCGCGACGTACCACCTGTACGAGATCAACATCGACGGTTCCGGATTGACGCAACTCACGGACGGACCGGATGACGACATCGAACCGACCTATCTCCCCGGCGGCGGAATCATGTTTGGCTCCAGTCGCTGCCGGCGATTCGTCAACTGTTGGTTCAGTCGCGTGGCGACCCTCTATCGTTGCGATAGCGACGGCCAGAACGTGCGGCTCGTCTCCAGCAATAACGATCACGACAACACCCCCTGGGTGCTGCCTGACGGTCGCGTGCTCTATATGCGGTGGGAATATGTCGATCGCAGCCAGGTTCATTTTCATCACCTCTGGACGGTCAACCCCGATGGCACGAGCCAGATGGTTTATTACGGCAACCAGCACGCCGGCATTTCAATGCTCGACGCCAAACCGATCCCCGGCACGAACAAAATCGTCTCGTCGTTCTCGCCTGGTCACGGAGCGCCGGAACACATGGGCTTCGTGACGGTGGTCGATCCCAGCGCCGGCCCGGACGTGTTGTCGAAGACCCGGCGAGTCAGCAAGGGCAACGAGTTGTATCGGGATCCCTACGCGATCAGCGAGAACTGTTTCCTGGCGGCCAACGCGCAGGGAATCTTTGTGATGGATGGCCAAGGCAACAAAGAGCTGGTCTACGCGCTCCCCAAGAGCGACGCTCACATGCAGTGCCATGAACCGCGTCCGCTGGCCGCGCGGCCGCGCGAGCGCGTGATTCATGATCGGGTCGATCTCGCGAAAGCCACCGGCGAATTGGTGTTGGCGAACATCTACGACGGCCGCAACATGGAAGGCGTCGCCCGCGGCGAGATCAAGAAGCTGCTCGTGCTCGAACAACTTCCTGAACCGGTCCACTTCTCCGGCGGCATGGAGCCGATTTCCATTGGCGGCACGTTCACCATGTCGCGAATTCTCGGCACCGTGCCGGTTGAGCCCGATGGATCGGCGTACTTTGAAGCCCCAGCGCTCCGTTCGCTGTTCTTGGTGGCGCTGGATAAGGACGACCTGTCGGTCAAGCGGATGCAGAGCTTCGTCACGTTGCAACCCGGCGAGCGGACCAGTTGCGTCGGCTGCCACGAGCAACGCACCAAGTCGGGACGTCAGGACGGCAACTTGCAGGCCCTGTCCCGAACCGTAAGCACGATTCTGCCGATCAGCGATGTGCCCGACGTGATCGACTATCCGCGCGACGTGCAGCCGATTCTCGACCGTCACTGCGTGCAATGCCACAGCGCTGAGCGGCGCGAGGGGCAGGTCGATCTGAGCGGAGACCACACGCCTAAATACTCCATCAGCTACCGCACCATGGTCAGCCGCGGCCTGTTTGCCGACGGGCGAAACCAACCTTATGGCAATCGGGCGCCGAGGAGCATCGGCAGTTCGGCCAGCCGGCTAATGACACTGACCGACGGCAGCCACCACGATGTGCGGCTTTCGGAAGTCGAGCGCAAGACGATCCGCCTCTGGATCGATACCAGCGCAACTTATCCCGGCACTTACGCGGCGCTTGGCAGCGGCATGTACCCGGTGCAACTGCCCGGCGACGCCGTGCACCGCCGCTGCGCGCATTGCCACGACAGTAAAGCCGCCGGGGACGCGCCCAAGTTTGGCGTCGCGTTTGACCCGCAAGCCGCTTGCAATCTGACGCGGCCCGACAAGTCGCTGCTGTTGCGCGCGCCTCTGCCTAAGGACCAAGGCGGGCTCGGGCTGTGCGGAGACAAAGTTTTTGCCGATACGAGCGACGCGGACTATCAAGCGCTACTCACCGCGATCGAGGGTTCCGCGAAGCAATTGGCGGAACAGAAACGGTTCGACATGCCTGGCTTCCGTCCCAACCGGCATTACATCCGCGAGATGCAGCGGTTCGGTTTTCTGCCGCAGACGCTCGGCGCGGACGAACCGATCGACGTGTATGCCACCGACCGGGCCTATTGGCAATCGTTCTGGTACAACCCAACCGAGAGCAAGGAGTGACGCCTGGCATGCATGTTAACCAACAAGGCGGCAAAACACGTCGCATGTTTCGCGCTCGCGAACGACGATGGGGAAGTCTGCCGGCGGCGGTGCTATTGGGCGCCGCGCTGGCGTGGTGCGGCGGCGCACTACTCGCCGCCGAGAAGCCTGCGGCTGAGGAGGCGCGGCGGGTTTTGATCGTTACCGGTGAAGACTACCCCGGCCACAAGTGGAAAGCGACCACGCCGGTGCTTCAGCAACAGCTTGAACGCGACCAGCGCTTGCGGGTCGATGTACTGCAGGATTTGACGAAGCTCGCGGCCGCGCCGCTGGCCGATTACGACGTCGTCGTCTTGCACTTCAAGAACTACGATCCCCAGACGCCTGGACGCCAGGGGCTGGACAATCTCCAGCAGTACGTCGAGCACGGCGGCGGCCTCGTCTTGGTCCATTTCGCCTGTGGAGCGTTTCAGGAGTTCGACCGCGATTTCGAGAAACTGGTCGGCCGGGTGTGGAACCCGAAACTTCGCGGGCATGATCCCCGCGGTAAGTTCCGCGTCGATATCGCCGCCGCCGATCATCCGGTGACTCGCAAAATGCAGGCGTTCGAAACCGACGACGAGCTCTACACCTGCCTGGCCGGCGACACGCCGATCACCGTGCTGGCGACGGCCGTTTCCAAAGTTGACAAGAAAACCTATCCCCTTGCTTTCGTGCTCTCCCCCGGCAAGGGGCGCGTGTTTCACTGCGTGCTCGGGCACGACGTCCAGGCGCTCGAAGGGGACGGCGTCGGCGAACTCTTTCGGCGGGGCGCGGCGTGGGCCGCCCGCCTCGATGCGGAGAAAGAATAATGAAAATCGGCTTTCACACCGACGCCTTCAATTCGGCGTATTGGAACTTCGAAAAGTGCCTCGCTTGGGCGCAGCAGAACGATGTCCACTACATCGAATGCGGCGTCATCGACGGCGTGAGTTGGATTCATGGACTCGGCTATCAACCGCATGTCGCGTTGTATGAAGATCCGCTCCTGCTGCGGCGAAAGATGGAAACCTATGGCGTGCGGTTCTCGCAAGTCGATGCGGCGTTTCCGCTTTCGGGAAGCGACGGCCCGCTCTACGGCGTGCCATACGTGCTCAAGACCATCCCGTGGGCCAAACACGCAGGTTGCCCGTGCATCGCCACGACCGACGGCCTCCACCAGCCGCAAGACCTGACCGACGCCCAGGCGATGGAGAGCATGAAGCGGAGCTACGGCCAACTCATCGAGGTCGCCGAGGCCTACGAAATCACCATCAACATTGAAGTGCATGGTTACTTCACGACGCACCCGGACCGCGTCGCCCAGATGCTGGAATTCTGCGATAGCCCCTACTTACGCATGAACATGGACACCGGCAACACCTACATCGCAGGACAAGACCCGGTGGCGTTTTTTGAGCGGTTCCAGGACCAGGTAACTCACGTCCATGTGAAAGACGTCAGCCAGACGCTAGCGGCCAGTGTCCGCGGCGAGCAGACCGGCATCGCGGTCAGCCACTGCGCCATCGGCGACGGCGTGAACAGCGAAAACATCAAGACGGTGCTCACGCTGCTCCACCGCCGCGGCTACGACGGCGTGTTAAGCATGGAATGCGAAGGGGCCGGCGGACCGATGATCGAGAAGTCACTCCGTTGGATGCGGGCGACGATCCAATCGCTGAGCCCTGCTGAAAAGACGAGTCGCTGATGTTCACCTACCAATTTTTGCGAGGAGCCTGCTCATGACCGCTAACCAATCCCACCCCGCCTCGGCATCGTCGCGGCGGAAATTTCTGCAGAGTTCGGCCCTCCTGGCATCGGCCGCGATACCGGTTCTGAGTGTCGCCAAGAGCGCCCACGCCGCCGGTAGTGACACGATCAAAATCGGCATGGTTGGTTGCGGCGGGCGCTGTGCCGGCGCCGCCTTGGATGCCATGACCGCCGACGGGGCCACGCGCTTGGTGGCCATGTCTGACCTGTTCGCCGATCGGATTCAGAACAAACGTCAAGCGCTCGCGGCGAGTAAGCCGGCGCAAGTGGCCGTCGATGATGACCACTGCTTCGTGGGACTCGATGGCTACCGGCATGTCATTGATAGCGTCGATGTGGTCCTGATTGCCTGCGCTGCCAAATTTCATCCGATGTATTTGAAAGCTGGCATCGAGGCCGGCAAGCACGTCTTCGTCGAAAAGCCTCACGCGATCGACCCGGCCGGCATCCAAATGGTGGCCGCGGCGTGCAAGTTGGCGCGCGAAAAGAACCTGGGGGTGTTATCGGGACTGCAAAGCCGCTTTCATCCGCCGATCCGCGAAACCATCGAGCGGGTCCGCGACGGACAGATCGGCGAGATCGTTTCGATTGAAGAGAACTTCATCCGCGGACCGTACGGCAACACCAAGCGCCCCGCGAACTGGCGGGAACTCGAAGTTCAGTACGGCAACCAATACCGCTTCTCCTGGCTCTGTGGCGACGACGTGACGCAGTCGTTGGTGCACAATCTCGACCGCGCCACCTGGGCCTTGAATGAAACGCCGCCGGTCGATTGCCACGGCTTTGGCGGCCGCTCCGGCGTGCAAGACTTGCTGGGCGATGTCTTCGACCACAACTCGGTCGTGTACCGTTACGCCAACGGGGTGAGGCTCTACGCTTTCTGCCGCACCACTCCGGGATGCTACGACGAGGGTTCGAGCATCATCATGGGCTCCGAGGGAATCGCGTATCCGCTCCGCGGCCGGATTACCGGTAAGAACGAGTGGCAATTCAGCGGCGAGAGCGAAAGTCCCTACGTGGCCGAGCACCGGGCGTTTTTCCAATCGATCCGCGCCGGTCAGCCTTTGAACTGTGGCGACTACATGGCTCGCAGCACCCTCGTCGCGGTGATGGGGCAACTCTCTTGTTACAGCGGAAGGGAACTGACCTGGGAGCAGGTGAGCAAGTCCGACTACCAGATTCTTCCCAAACCGGAAGCCTGCACCTGGGACATGGACCCGCCTACAGCGCCCGACGAGCACGGCATCTACCCCGTCTGCGCAACGCCGGGAATCACCAAGAACGTGTGAACCGACGGCCGGCCCACGAGACCACGACCCCATCGGGCTCGCCCCGATGGTGAGCAAGTCGGTGAGCTAACAGCAAGACGCCCCAACATCACGACCCCATCGGGCTCGCCCCGATGGTGAGCAAGTATGCCCAGCTACTCCCGCGTAACCGTCCCCCCACTAATAGCAGCGGTTATTAGCGCGTCTGCGCCATCATCGCGGCAGCGATTCCCCTGGGGCGTTTACGCTCCTTCTCCGCGCAGCGGTATTAGGCCCGTGCTTGAGCACGGGTAACGCGGTCCCACATGGAAGCCGCCGGAGGGCCATTCATGGCCCTTCTCGCTGTTCGGCTTCAGCCCACGAACCGGTTGCGGTACCACGGCTAAAGCCGCGCAGCGAGAAGGAGCGTGAACGCCCCTGAAATACAGGAACAGGCGGGGAGACATGTACCCGTGCTCAAGCACGGGCCTATGACCCGCCTGACGGCGGGAGAAGGACCGTGAAC
>CAUJKE010000256.1 GCA_963205385.1 Planctomycetota bacterium
ATCTTCCCCACGTCGTGCAGCAGTCCGGCCATGTAGATGTTGGCTAGCTCAACCGTCGAGAGCCCCAACTGCTGCGCCAGACGGACCGAGATCCGCGCCACCCGGTCGCTATGTCCGCAGGTGTAGGGATCTTTGGCGTCGATGGCGGAAGTCATCGCGCGGACCACGGCCGCGAGAAATTCATCCTGCAAGCGATAAAGGTCGCGGTTGCCGCAATGAATGCCCAAAATCGCGCCGACCGAACCGAGCAAGCTCGCTTCAATCGAACCGAACTCGTCGCCATCGACATGATTGATGAGCGCGAGCCATCCGAACAACTTTTCGGTTTCCGCGAGCGGCACCAAAATGAGTTGCCTGACTTCGGGAAACGGCCACTCAGGTTGGCCTGTAATATCGGCATTCGCTACAAACGGCCCGCAGCCCGCGTCCAGCCCCAGGTGAGCGATGAGTTCGTCGAACCGCTGGTTGTCGAGCAGGCAGTCGCCGGCGGTGAGTAAATCCTCGCTGACGCGGGCTTTGTACGTCACATCGTGCGGATCCGCCACGGCCAAAAATTGAATCGCCGCCCCAGACGCCGGCAAGCAGGTCATCAAGCGATCAAGGGCGAGTTGCCCCAGTTGGTCGTCACTCTGCGAAAGCCGCAGATTGTTCGTCATTTCGTGCAGCAAGCAAATCTCTTCGTAGGTGGCTGCCAGGTTTTCAGAAACGCGCTCCACTTCCCACGCCGCGCGGCGCGCGCGGGCTTCGGCTTGAACACTACGCCTCGCGGTGTCGCTCAGTAGCAGCAGCGCCTCGATGCTCCAAACGCGCTGCGCGGCGATCCAGGCCAGCGCTCGAGTCTCGTCCAGTCCCAGGAGTTGCGCGGCAGCGGGGGATACACTTTCGATTCCCCCTTCAACGACGAACGTGCCGGTCGCGACCAGCGGCGGATGCCCTTCGAGGGTGAGCGGAACAGCCAGCACGACGAGCGGGCATTCCTCGGCAATGATTTCAGCGTCACACTGAGTTGCGAGCACCCGCGCCACCGCGCCGCGCCAAGCGTCGTCCGCATTCGGCTGCCCAGGCGACGATAGAACGCATTCGCCGGTTATCGCGTTCCACAACGCCACCGGCGACGCGAACGCTTGCTCCAGGTTAGCGGCGATCATCTCCAGCGACAGCGGTTGGGATGGATTACGACGGACAGATGCCGCCAGGTAGGGAACGGTGATGGTCGACATAGGGCTCGCGCCGGAGTGGTGGTTGCTGATCTTGGGAGCAAGGACCGCGCAGCAACAACGCGCTGCGGCCGTTCGCCCTTGGCAACTTTACGTCATGTACGCGGCGAAGCCCGGAATCGCCGGTTCGCGTATTGCCAGACATTGCCCCAGGCAAACCCGAGTCGCGGCAGCGCTTACCAAACAACCAGCACAATCGCCCCAGCCCGCACATTCACGCCCCTGGTTTAGGGAGCGGGCATCTCGTTCGCAAAAATGCACTGCTCATGGGGCGTGGGTAAGATTCACCGCGTTGCGCCGCGGGAAGTTTGCGACGCTCAGCCCCCTCCGCACGTGCTTCGCCGTCACGAATGACAACCTAAAGTGCGCGCTGGCATTTTCTGTTCGGATCGGTAAAATAGGCCCGATCTCGTCTGGCGCCTTGAGTTTCTATCCAGGCGCATCGATTCATAACGTTTCGGGAGCGACATGCGTATGAGTGGAGTTCGGGTGCTCGTCGGCACGCGCAAAGGCGCGTTCGTGTTAACGTCGGATGAAAAACGCCAGCAGTGGAACATCAGCGGCCCGCACCTGGCAGGCTGGGAGATTTACCACGTCAAAGGCTCGCCGGTGAATCCTGACCGACTGTACGCTTCGCAATCGAGCGGCTGGTTTGGCCAGGTGATGCAGCGCTCGGACGATGGCGGCGCGACCTGGAACCCCGTGGGGAATGAATTCAAATACGAAGGCGAAGTCGGCACGCATCTTTGGTACGACGGCACGCAGCATCCGTGGGAGTTCAAACGCATTTGGCACCTGGAGCCTTCGCTCACCGAGGCGGATACCGTTTATGCCGGGGCGGAAGACGCCGCCCTGTTTCGCTCGACCGATGGCGGCCTCACCTGGCAAGAGTTTTCTTCGCTACGCGCGGCGAAGGGAAATCTCTGGCAGCCTGGCGCCGGGGGGATGGGCGTGCATACGATTTTGCTCGATCCGACGAATCCGCAGCGGATGTACGTCGCAATTAGCGCCGCCGGCGCATTCCGCACCGATGATGGCGGCGCGACGTGGAAACCGATCAACAACGGCTTGCACTCGCAGTATATCCCCGACCCAAACGCCGATGTTGGCCACTGCGTCCATCGGATCGCGCTGCACGGCGCAAGGCCGGACGTGCTGTATATGCAAAAGCATTGGGATGTGCTCCGCAGCGACAACGCCGGCGATCTCTGGACGGAAGTGAGCGGCAACCTGCCAAGCGATTTTGGCTTTCCGATTGATGTGCACGCCCACGAACCGGAGACGATTTACGTCGTGCCGATCAAGAGCGATTCGGAGCATTTCCCGCCAGAAGGAAAGCTCCGCGTCTATCGAAGCAAGAGCGGCGGTAACGAGTGGGAAGCGCTCACCGACGGCCTACCGCAGAGCGATTGCTATGTGAACGTGCTCCGCGACGCGTTCGCGGTCGATACGCTCCCCTCGTGCGGAATCTATTTTGGCACGACCGGCGGGCAAGTTTACGCCTCGGCGGATTCAGGCGATCACTGGATGCCGATCGTCCGCGACTTGCCGGCGGTTCTTTCGGTGGAAGTGCAAACGCTCCCATGATCCGTGTCGCTCTTCCCTATCACCTCCGCAACCTCGCCCAAATCAGCGGCGAGGTGGAACTGGAGATTATCGGCGACGTGACGCAGCGCGCGGCGCTCGACGCGCTCGAAGCCCGCTACCCGATGCTCCGCGGCACGCTCCGCGATCACACCACGACGCTCCGCCGCCCCTTCATCCGCTTCTACGCCTGCGAAGAAGATCTCTCCAACGCCTCGCCGGACGACTTGCTGCCGGCCGCGGTGGCCAATGGGGAGGAGCCCCTCTTGGTGGTCGGTGCGATTGCCGGCGGGTAGCGCTGCGCGTTTTGTTGTCGGATTTTGAGTTTCGATCCTCGGCGTCGCCGTCAGCGTGAACCGTGTTCCGCGACAACCCCCGCGCAACATCCCCCCCTGCACTTCGTTGACACTCCCCGTCCCGCGCGCTAAACTCTAACTTTTTGTCTGCGAAATCTTACCGGCTGGGCTCTGTGCCGACGCGCGAGGCGGTTATGTCAAATTCTGGCGGCAATGTAGATACGGTCATGCTCGAAAAGCGGCTCTTTCCGCCTCCGGCGGAGTTTGCCGCGAAGGCGAAGATCGGCTCGCTTGAGGAGTATCAGAAGTTATACGAACTAGCGGCCGTGGATCCGGTCGCGTTTTGGGATGGTCTGGCCAAGACGGAACTGCATTGGTTCGAGCCCTACACGAAGACGCTCGAGTGGAATCCGCCGTTTGCCAAATGGTTCGTCGGCGGCAAGACGAACGCTTCCTACAACTGCCTCGACCGGCATCTCGATGGCCCGCGCCGCAACAAGGCGGCGATCATTTGGGAAGGCGAGCCCGGCGACCAGCGCACGCTCACCTACCAGCAGTTGCACCGCGAGGTCTGCAAGTTCGCCAACGTCCTGAAGGCCCGCGGCCTTGCAGCGGGCGACGTCGTCTCGATCTACATGCCGATGACGCCGGAACTCGTCATCGCCATGCTTGCCTGCGCCCGGATTGGCGCGGTGCATTCGGTCATCTTCGCCGGCTTCTCGGCGGAAGCGATCGCCGAACGCAACAACGACGCCCAGGCGCGTATGGTCATCACTTCCGACGGACTCTGGAGGCGCGGCAAACTGCTCCCGCTCAAGGAAGCCGTCGATCAGGCCCTCGCCAAAAGCCCCACCGTGGAAAGCGTCATCGTGCTGCGGCGCGTTGGCAACGACGTGAACATGCAGGCCGGTCGCGACTATTGGTGGCAGGAGCAGATGGACGAAGCTTCCGCCGATTGCCCCGCGACGCCGCTCGATAGCGAACACTCCCTCTATATCCTCTACACCAGCGGTTCCACCGGCAAACCCAAAGGCATCCGCCATACCACCGCAGGCTACAACCTGTTCGTCAAGAAGACGTTCGAGTGGGTCTTCGACTACCGGGACGAAGACATCTTCTGGTGTACGGCCGATTGCGGCTGGGTCACGGGGCATAGCTACGTCGTCTACGGCCCGCTCTCCGCCGGAGCGACCGTGCTGATGTACGAAGGAGCGCTCAATTTCCCCGCGGAAGATCGCACCTGGGACATTATCGAGCGGTACGGCGTCAACGTCCTCTATACCGCGCCGACCGCGATTCGCGCTTGCATCAAGTGGGGCGATGCGCATGTCGAAAAGCACGACCTCAGCAGTCTGCGGCTGCTGGGAACCGTAGGCGAAGGGATCAATCCGGAAGCGTGGATGTGGTATCACCGCGTCGTCGGCAAGGAGCGGTGTCCGATTGTCGATACCTGGTGGCAGACCGAGACCGGCGGCATCATGATGTCCCCCCTCCCCGGCGCCATTCCGACCAAACCTGGCAGTTGCACCAAGCCGCTTCCCGGCATCCTGCCGCAGGTCGTGGACGAGCGCGGAAACGAAGTCGATCGCCACCACGGCGGCTGGCTCACCATCACGCACCCCTGGCCCGGCATGCTCCGCGGCATCTGGGGCGATGACGAACGCTATGCCAAGACCTACTGGAGCCGCATCCCCGGCAAATACCTTGCCGGCGACAACGCGCGGCTGGATGACGACGGTTACTTCTGGATCATGGGGCGGATCGACGACGTCATCAACGTCAGCGGGCATCGGCTCAGCACGATCGAGGTCGAGAGCGCCTTGGTGAGCCATCCCAACGTCGCGGAAGCCGCCGCCGTCGGCCGCCCGGACGATCTCAAAGGCCAGGCGATCGCCGTCTTCGTGACGCTCAAGAACGCGGAACCGGACGAGGCGCTCAAGCAGGAGCTCAAGCTGCACGTGCGGAAGGAAATCGGCGCGCTCGCGCAGCCGGATGATATCCATTTCACCAACGCGCTCCCCAAGACCCGTTCCGGCAAGATCATGCGGCGGTTGTTGCGGGATGTCGCCTGCGGCAAGGAAAGCACCGGCGATACTTCGACGCTGGAAGACTACACCGTGCTGGCCAGGCTCCGCGCTGAAGAAGAGTAGATTCCAACGTTGCATTGGGTCATCGCCAAAATCAGCGCGATTTTGGGTGCCTAGTAGCGGCAACGTCGGCGTCCCCTTCGTGCGCCCACCACATTTCCCGCATCCTCTCTCATCGAGATCACCGCAGACAATGAAACCTCGCGCGCTCAGTCATGAGACGCTTATCGCCGCGCTGTCTGGAATCGCCGCGACGCTGTTGGTGGGCATCGCCATCTTGATCGGTTCGCGGCGACTTTCGCATTTCGATGCGGCGCTCGTCGGCTACACGTTCGCCACGCTCTTCGCCACGTTCGGCATCGCCTATCGTTTCGTGATGTGGCTGCAACGCCCGCCAACCGCCATGTACTGGAAACGGGGTTGGCAGGTGTTTTTGCGTCCCCAGTCGCTAGGCCGCAATTTTGTGTTGTGGGTGCGGCGGATGGTTTCCGTCTTCTTCGCGAACAGCTTCATCTGGCGGCGAGGGTGGATCCGCGGGGCGGCGCATTGGCTCATCATGTGGGGCTGCATCCTCGCTTCCGCAATCACCTTTCCCCTCGTCTTCGGTTGGATTCATTTCGAGTTCGATGGCGACGGGTTCGATCGCTACCGCGCGTTTTTCTTTGGCTTCCCGACGGTCGCGTTTGGCATTGAATCGCTGCTCGGATTTCTCATTTTTCCCGGACTGGTGTGGGCCTCGTTTCTGGTGATCCCCGGCGTCATGCTTGCGATGCGGCGCCGCATGCGGAGTCGCGACACGCTCGTGTTGCAAAGCTTTGGCGAAGATTTTCTGCCCCTCTTATTGCTCTTTGCCGTCAGCGTCACCGGGCTGATGCTCGTGGTGAGCTACGAGTGGATGCGAGGCTACGCCTACGAGTTCCTTGCAATCACGCACGCCGTGACCGTGATCTTCACGCTCCTCTGGCTTCCGTTCGGCAAGCTGTTTCACATTTTTCAGCGCCCCGCGCAACTGGGAGTGTTGTTTTATAAAGACGCCGGAGCACGCGGCGAGCAAGCCTTGTGCGCGCGCTGCCAGACTCCCTACGCGTCGCGGATGCATATCGAAGATCTGATCGAGGTCGAGCGGCAATTGGGGTATCGCTATGACGTTCCCCATGGCCCCACCGATCATTATCAGCGCATCTGCCCCCGCTGTCGCCGCCTTAGCTTAGCGCTGGCGCAAGATCACCTCTGGCGCGCGTCGCCGACGACAGAACCTTAATACCCAGCGACTACGCCCACTTCGTCGAATCCCGTCATGGCCCAACAACCGATCGCCACCCTCGACATCATCCAACACTTCGGCCCGCACCTCGCCTATTCCGACGGCGCGCGGCTCGATCGTGGGCTCGATCCCGATCGCCTGGTGAAGACGCATTGCTGTTTTTGCGGGCAACAGTGCGGCCTGCAACTCAAGGTGAAGGATAACGAAGTCATCGGCTTTGAGCCGTGGGATGAGTTTCCGTTCAATCAGGGGATGCTCTGTCCCAAGGGGGTCAAACGCTATTTGCAAGGGGCGCATCCGGACCGTTTGGTCAGCGCCCAAGAGCGAGCGCCCCACGCTCCCGGCGGCTTCGCGCCGCTCGCCTACGATGCCGCGATCGAGCGCACGGCGGCGGCGATCCATCGCATTCAACAGGCGCACGGCAACGGTGCGGTGGGGGTGTTGAGCGGCGCGAGCTTGACGACCGAAAAAGCCTATCTCATGGGCAAATTCGCGCGCGTCTGCCTCAAGACTCCCTACATCGACTACAACGGCCGACTCTGCATGGTGAGCGCGGGGGTGGGAAACAAAAAGGCGTTTGGCATCGATCGCGCGGCCAATCCGTGGTCGGACATTATCGGCGCGGAGGTTGTCTGGATCAGCGGCGCGAACATCGCCGAATGCGCGCCGATCACCACCAACTATGTTTGGCAAGCGCGCGAGCAAGGGGCCAAGATCATCGTCGTCGATCCGCGCATCACCCCGCTGGCGCGCACGTGCGACCTGTTCTTGCCGGTCAAGCCGGGGCGCGACATCGCGCTGTTCAACGGCATTCTGCAGCAGATGATCGAACACGACTGGCTCGACCACGCATTCATCGCAGAACAGACCGTCGGTTTCGACGCGCTCGCGGAAGCGGTCCGCGAGTGGACGCTCCCGCGCACCGCCGAAGTGACCGGCATCGCCGAACGGTTGATTCGACAGGCGGCCGAGTGGTGGGGCCTGGCGAAGTCTAGCTTTTTGATGCACGCGCGGGGCATCGAACATCACAGCCACGGCGTCCAAAACGTGCTGGGGGCGATCAACATGGTCTTGGCCTCCGGCCGCATCGGGCGCAAGAATTGTGGCTATGCCACGATCACCGGCCAGGCCAACGGCCAAGGGGGGCGCGAACACGGTCAAAAGTGCGACCAACTTCCCGGCGCGCGCGACCTGGCGAACCCCGAACATCGAGCACATGTCGCCAAGGTCTGGGATGTCTCGCCGGACGACTTGCCCCAGCCTGGCGTGGATGCGTATGAGATGTTTCGCAAGATCGAGCGCGGCGAGATTCGCGGGCTACTGTCGATCTGTTTCAACCCGCTCGTGTCGCTGCCGGATAGCAACTACGTCGCGCGGATGCTCGACAAGCTCGACTTCTACGTCGCGATCGATTTCTTCTTGAACGACACCGCCCGTCATGCCGATATCGTGCTCCCCGGTTCGCTGCAAGAAGAGGATGAAGGGGTCGTGGCGCAGGTTGAGGGGCGGGTCATCAAAATCAACAAGGCGGTCGATCCCCCCGGCGACGCCCGTCAGGATTGGAAGATCATCCAAGATCTTGCGAAGGCGCTCGGTCGCCCCCACGGCTTTACGTTCCATAATCCGCGGGAAATCTTCGACGAACTGCGCCGCGCGAGCCAAGGCGGGGTGGCTGACTACTACGGCATTACGTGGGAAAAGATCGAGCAGAATTACGGCGTCTTCTGGCCTTGCCCAACGGAAGATCATCCCGGCACGCCGCGGTTGTTCGAGCGTGGCTCGCACAACCCCATCGCCAACGGCGCGGGGCCGTTTTACTTCCCCGATGGTAAAGCCCGTTTTCATGTGGCGCCGTATTCACCGCCGACGGAAGAAACCGATGCCGAGTATCCGGTGATCTTCACCACGGGGCGCGTCGTGAGTCAGTTTCTCTCGGGGACGCAAACGCGGCGGATCGGGCCGCTGGTTGAGCAGTATCCCGAACCGCGCGTCGAGATCCATCCGCAACTCGCGGCGCAGCTCGAAATCAACGACGGCGATTGGACGACCGTCACTTCGCGCCGGGGCGAAATCACGCTGCGCGCGCAAGTCGTCAAAACCATTCGCCCGGATACGGTCTTCGTCCCTTATCATTGGGCGGGGCCCAAAAGCGCGAATCGAGTCACGATCGCCGCGCAAGATCCCTTGTCGAAAATTCCCGAATATAAGGTGTGCGCCGTGCGCGTCGCCAAGGCGGCCGCGCCGCCGGACTACGCAGCGCAGTTAGAACCGCAACAATGAGAGACTGACGATGCCTGTTCCCGCAGACCATTTTTTCTTTATCGATCCGCACCGCTGCATCGGCTGCGAGGCGTGCGTGCAGGCGTGCACCGAATGTGATACGCACAAGGGGCACTCGATGATTCACTTGGAATATGTGGATCGCCACGAGTCGCCGCAAACGTTTCCCGTCGTCTGCATGCACTGCGATTCGCCCACCTGCGCCGAAGTCTGCCCCGCCGACGCGATCAAGCGCACGGATGACGGCGTGGTGCAATCGGCGCGCAAGCCGCGCTGCATCGCTTGCAACAACTGCGTGCTCGCGTGTCCGTTCGGCGTGCCGAAGATGCACACCGGCATGGAACTGATGATGAAGTGCGACATGTGTTACGACCGCTCGTCCGAAGGGAAGCGGCCGATGTGCGCCACGGTCTGCCCCAGCCAGGCGTTATTCTATGGGACGCGGGAGCAGATTGAACAATTGCGGCCCCGTTCGCGCCCTATCAACGAATTTCACTTTGGCCAGCAAACGATTCATACCAAGGTGCGGATGATGGTGCCCCGTGAGTCGGCGGTCACGCATCTGGATGTGATGGATTCGATGTTTGACGCGGACGCGCCGCCTGAAATCGACAATACCGACGACCTCATGCTGGCTGGCGCAACCTTTAAGCTGCCTGTGGTGTCGCAGCGCTAGGAGAAAGTTTCATGGAAATCGACAAGGCCTCGCCGACCAGCTTTCCCGATGGTCGCCCCGAGAGCGCGCAGCCCAAGTGGCGGCAAGACTTTCCGATCGACGTCGAGGCGGACGCCTACGGCGCGCGGCGCGACTTCACCAAGTTCATGGTGCTCACCAGCCTCGCGTTTGTCTGCGGGCAAGTCTGGATTGCCGTGCAGAGCATCTTTCGACGGCGGCAGTCGGCGAAGCAGCGCATCGCCGCCGTGGACGACCTGGACATTGGACAAGCGGTGAGTTTTCATTTTCCGACCGACCGCGATCCGTGCTTGTTGATTCGCTCCGCGGAGCACGAGTTCTTGGCCTATTCGAGCCTGTGCACGCATTTGATGTGCCCGGTGCGTCCCGATCTGGAGCACAACCATCTGCATTGCCCTTGCCATGAAGGGTATTTTGACCTGGCCAGCGGCCGTCCCACGGCCGGCCCGCCGCGACGGCCACTGCCGCGGATTACGCTCTTGATCGACAGCGGCGCGATCTATGCCACCGGCGTGGAGGAACGTTTGTCATGAGCGACCCTTCCCAAACGCGCCGCCAACGGCTTTCCATTGTGTACGGCATTCTGTGCGTGGTCCTGATGCTCGTCATTATGCAACTGTGGCTGCTCACGGCGACGATGAACGCGTTTCTCGGCGGAAATTTGCAGGTGGTTTGGCCGGCGGCCGGCGCGAGCTTCATTTGCCTGGCGCTGAATATCGGGCTGATGCGGTATCTCGTCATGCTGGACCGCGAGTGAGGAGCCGTACGCGCCGTGAATGATTCCACCCTCGTAGCTTCGTCCGTCGAGCTTGCTGGTTTTCAGCAAGGCCTTGCCGCGCTTGATCCGGCCTATTTCTCGCTCGTCATGGCAACCGGGATTATTTCCATCGTTTGCCATCAACTCGAGATGCCGCTGCTGGCCCGCGGCATGTTCTGGTTGAACCTTTTCCAGTACGCCGTCTTGTGGGGCTTGACCGCCGCCCGCTGGGCGCTATTTCCAAAACGCTTCCTCACCGACCTCATCGATCACGAGCGCGGCGTGGGGTTCTTCACGTCGGTCGCGGCGACGTGCGTGCTGGGAAGCGAATGCCTGTTGATTGGCCAATACACGAATCTGGCGAAGGGGCTTTGGGGGCTGGGCATTCTGCTGTGGCTGGTGCTGACCTACGTCATCTTCACCGCCTTTGCCGTGAAACATACCAAGCCGACGCTGGCCGAAGGAATCCATGGCGGCTGGCTGGTCTCGGTCGTCGGTGCGCAGAGCGTCGCGCTCTTGGGGAGCTTACTCGCGCCGTCCTTTTCAGAATCGCGCGAGCAGGTGTTGTTTTTCTCGCTGGCGATGTGGCTGGGCGGCGGGATGCTGTATATCTGGATCATCTCGCTGATCTTCTACCGCTACACGTTCTTTCCCATGAGCCCCACGGATCTCTCGCCGCCGTACTGGATCAACATGGGGGCGATGGCTATCTCCGCCTTGGCCGGCGCGACACTCCTCGAAGTCGGCAAAGATTCGCCGCTGCTCAGCCAACTGACGCCGTTCCTGAAAGGATTCACGCTGTTGTTCTGGGCCACCGCCACGTGGTGGATTCCCATGCTGCTCATCCTTGGCGTCTGGCGGCACCTCTATATGCACTTCCGCCTGAGCTACGACTCGCGGTACTGGGGCGTGGTCTTTCCGCTGGGGATGTACGCCGCTTGCACCTTGCACGTTGCCCAGGTCATGCAGATTCCGTGTCTGTTCTTCCTCCCCCGAATCTGGATTTACGTCGCGCTTGCCGCGTGGTGCGCGACGTTCGGCGGCATGCTGCTGGCGCTGAGCAAAAGGCAGGTCCGCAGCGCATAAAGAAACCGCGGCGTGGTTGTGCACCACGCCGCGGCTCTTAATAACGACCTCTGGTCGACTGCGACGAGTGGAGTCGCTTCGAGAAAGATGCGCGTCAGGCGTGCTTCTGCACTGCCGGGCGAGGACGCGGATCTCCGAAAAATAGTTGGTCCCTCTGCCGGAATGCAGACCAGAGGTTGTATCGTTGTCTGCAGGTATTATAGCTTGCTCGCCGCCAATGCAATGGCAACAGCATCAATAGATCGGCAAAAAGTTACGGGGAGTTGGGCCAATTGTGAAATGTGCGTTAGAATTTTGCATGCCAATCGCCCCGCTGCGTAGAACTTTTCTCAAAGAAACTGGGCCTGGTCACCTGTTGGGGTGAGGCGAACGCGGCGCGGGCTGAGCGTGTTCGTCACGATCGGCACGCGGCCAACGCACTAAAACGACCACATCATCAGGGCCGCGTAGTTTAAATCGTTGGGCCGCCGTCCTTGGGGCGTGTTGTCGTACCGGTCGACGATGCTCAGCTTCGCGGAGAGTCCCCACGCCTGGCTAACGACAATTTCCCACGAGGCATTGGTGTTGATGCGATAGTCGTCCAGGAAGTCATCGACGGCCGGATAGTAATCCGACGTGAGTGAGATTTTCTGGCGATCGTCAATCTTGTGGGACAAGTCGAAGCCAAAGGTTAGTTCCGGCAAAAACCGGTCGTCCGTCCCGCCAAGTTCTCGCGATGTCGAAAGCCCGCCGCGAGTTTGCAGTTTACTGCGATCATTGTTCCAGACGTCGTAGCTCAAACCGGTGTCGCCGGAGATGCGGGCATCGTAATTGCGGAAGTCGTCGTATTCCAGCCGCGTGTGGACGTAGTACGACCACTTGGAATCTGGAAATGGCCAGACGATGCGGCCGTCGAAATAGCCGTTGAGCGCCGTCTTGATGCCGTTGGATGAATTGTCGACATGCAGCACTTCATACGTCTGCTCAATCCACGGCTGCTTGTACTTCGCCTTGCCGCCGGCGCGCACGTTGAAGTTCTGCGAGTTCCCCTCGGTGCCGTTGAGCCCCAGTTCCGCTGAGCCTTCCCAAGGATCGATCCAGGTGGCTGGAATGAACCAATAAGCCGGCGCGTCCTCCAGCTCGCCTGGCGCGATCTCTTCCGCCCCCTCGGGCACCGCCTCGGGCGTGATTTCATCCGGCGGGGCATTCACCACCGGGGCCTTAGGCGGCGCCGGCAAGTTCGGCGCGTCCTCGACGACAGGCGGAAGTCGCGTAAACGCCGGGTTGAGCGCCGCCTGGGCGCGCAGCTCTGGCGACCAAACGAGCAGTAGCGACAGCACTGCCAGCAGCCAGCAGGTGGGGCGAATCATCAACAGCTCCGACTCAATGCGCAATTTTGGCCCTCAAGGCGGGCGAGAATAGCGGGCGATCCGCCGGCGAACAAGACGGATATTGCCCGCTGCGCGCCGCGGCGCCGCGAGTTGGGCAACTATTACGGCTACTAATGCACCTGGATTGCACGTTTCGCACTTCTGCATAAGTCTTTAGTAGTGCGAGGGTTCATTGACGATTTGCCGCTGCGTTGCTAAATTCGCGGGTTTATTGTATGTCTTCGCACCCCGGCAAGTGAGTTGGGGCCGCGTTCTGCAAATCGCACAATTTACTCCCCGGCACACATAAGGTATTTCACGCATGGCCAAGAAAGCAGCAAGCAAGTCCGACGGACGGTTGATTTATTACTTCGGCAAGACGCGCACGGACGGCCGCGGCGTCAGCAAGCAAATCCTCGGCGGCAAAGGCGCCAACCTGGCGGAAATGACCAGCATCGGCCTCCCGGTGCCGCCTGGCTTTACCATCACCACCGAATGTTGCGACCTGTACTACAAACAAGGCCGCCACCTGCCTGAAGGCTTGATGGACGATGTGAAGAAGAACATCGCGACGCTCGAAAAGGAGCTCGGCAAGAAGCTGGGCGACGACAAGCACCCGCTGCTGGTCTCGGTGCGCTCCGGCGCCGCGATGTCGATGCCTGGCATGATGAACACCATCTTGAACCTGGGGCTCACGGACACGTCCGTCGTCGCGCTGGCCAACGCAACCAACAACGAACGCTTCGCCTACGACGCTTATCGCCGCCTGATCAACATGTTTGGCGACGTGGTGATGGAAGTCGATCATGAGCACTTCGAAGCCGCCTTCGACAAGATCAAGAAGAAGTACAAGGCCAAGCTCGATACCGACGTGCCGACCGAAGGCCTGATCGAGCTCTGCCAGGAGTACAAGAAGGTCTACAAGCATGGTTGCGGCGAGGAGTTTCCGCAGGATCCGCTCGTGCAGCTTGAGAAGTCGATCGAGGCGGTCTTCCGCAGTTGGATGCAGCATCGCGCAGTCCGCTATCGCGAAGTCGAGAACATTCGCGGGCTGCTCGGCACGGCCGTTAACGTGCAGTCGATGGTCTATGGCAACATGGGCGACGACAGCGGCACCGGCGTCGCTTTCACCCGCGATCCCTCGACCGGCGAGAACAAGTTCTACGGCGAGTTTCTCATCAACGCCCAAGGCGAAGACGTTGTCGCCGGCATTCGCACGCCGCTCCCAGTGGCCGAAATGCCCAAGTGGAACAAGGCGGTGCACAAGCAACTCCTCGAAATCAAGAACATCCTCGAGAGCCACTTCAAGGACGTGCAGGATATCGAGTTCACCATCGAGCGCGGCACGCTGTTCATGTTGCAAACCCGCAACGGCAAACGGACCGGCACCGCCGCGGTGAAAATCGCGTGCGACATGGTCAAGGAAAAGCTGATCGACGAAGAGACCGCCGTGCTCCGCATTCCGGCCAACGACTTGACGCAGCTCCTCTTGCCTAGTTTCGATCCCGCCGCCAAAGCCAAGGCGGAAGTGCTCACCCGCGGCCTGCCGGCTTCGCCTGGCGCCGCCGTCGGCAAGCTCGCGTTCACGGCCCAGGAAGCCGTCGCCCGCACCCAAGCCGGCGAGCAAGTGCTCTTGGTTCGCAAGGAAACCAACCCCGAGGATATCGACGGCATGCACAGCGCCGCCGGCATTCTCACCTCGACCGGCGGCATGACCAGCCACGCGGCCGTGGTCGCCCGCGGTTGGGGACGGTGCTGCGTCGCAGGCGCCGGCGACATCACCATCGACGAGAAAGCCAAGAAGATCGTCGTCAAAGGCAAGACCTTCACCGCCAAGGATACGCTCAGCATCGACGGCTCGACCGGCGAAGTGATGGTCGGCACGATCAACACCATGGAGCCGAAGCTCAGCGGCGACTTCGCCAAAGTCATGGGCTGGGCCGATAAATATCGCACGCTCAAGATTCGCACCAACGCCGATACGCCGGAAGATTCCAAGCGGGCGCGCGAGTTCGGCGCCGAAGGCATCGGCCTGTGCCGCACCGAGCACATGTTCTTCGAAGGCGACCGCATCACCTCGATGCGGGAAATGATCCTCGCCGAAAACGTCGAAGATCGTAAGAAAGCGCTCGCCAAGTTGTTGCCGTATCAACGTAATGACTTCATCGGCATCTTCACCGCGATGAAGGGGCTGCCGGTCACCATTCGCTTGTTGGATCCGCCGCTGCACGAATTCCTGCCGCTGGAGAGCAAGGCCCAAGCCGAAACGGCCGAAGTCCTCGGCATCAAGCCGGCCGCGGTCAAACTTCGCGTGACGCAACTCCACGAAGCCAACCCGATGCTCGGCCACCGCGGTTGCCGGCTGTCGGTGACCTATCCCGAAGTGCTCGAGATGCAAGTGCGCGCGATCGTCGAAGCGGCCATTGCCTGCAAGAAAAAGAACATCGACGTCAAGCCCGAGATTATGATTCCGCTCGTCGGCCACGCGAACGAGATCAAGCTGTTGCGGGCGTTGGCCGAGAAGACGATCGAGGAGGTCAAGACCGAGAAGAAGTTCACGGCCCCGCTCGACATTTTGATCGGCACGATGATCGAAGTGCCGCGCGCGGCCCTCACCGCCGACGAAATCGCCGAGTTCGCCGAGTTCTTCAGCTTCGGCACCAACGACCTCACCCAGATGACGTTCGGCTTCAGCCGTGACGACATCAACACGTTCCTTCCCGACTATCTCAAGGCGGAAATCCTGCCGATCGATCCGTTCCAGTCGCTCGATACCAGCGGCGTCGGTCAACTGGTCGAAATCGCCACCGCCAAGGGACGCAAAGTCCGCGACGGACTCAAGATTGGCATCTGCGGCGAACACGGCGGCGACCCGGCCTCCATCGACTTCTGCCACAGGACCGGCCTGGACTACGTCTCCTGCTCGCCGTTCCGCGTGCCAATTGCTCGCCTCGCAGCGGCGCAAGCGGCGCTGCGGAATAAGAAATAACTCGCGCGTCGCGAATTCGCGGCCACGATAGTTATTTGTGATTGAACCTTTTGAACGCGGCCGGTGAACTTTCACCAGCCGCGTTTTTATTCATGCACAACCGCGACCCCATCCGCCTTGTGCGGATGGTGACGTGTATACTTAAATCAAAATTGGAATGCCAATGTTGTTTGGTCTGATAGACATCGTTAGCCGCGCGTTTGCGCAAGCTCACTCGGATGGATGCTCAGATACTCGCGCACATCCAGTTGCATCCGGTCGATTTCCGCGAGAAAGCCGGAGACCGAACCGTGATAACTTGTGGGATTCGTTTCAACGTTGCGCAGGTGCGTTACTTGGCGCTGGAATTTGGCGATGCGTTCCAGCGTTACTGCTAATTCCTGGTCGTTTGCAATCATGTTGAATTCACCGTGATTTCCACGATGCCTCGCTCCGTGCCATCTCGTTTGATCTGCCAATCTTCAATCGCCGCTTGCTCACCGCCCATTGCCGCCAAACGGCGAATCCAGAAGACGCTCGCCCCGAAGTGATCCTGGGCCGTGCTGTGATCGGCGAACAGCAGTCGGGGCTCAGCAACGAGTGACCCCATCTCGAAATTATCATCCATGATCATGAAAACGTCCACATCATTCGGCTCGTGTTTGTCAGTGACGAACGAACCAAATACTACAAACCGGGCCAAATGGCCTGTTTCGGATGCGAGTTGATAGATGCGTTCGAGGCGCTTCGCCACAAGTTTGCGACGAGCAGACCCCATTCCAAACCGATCTATAACATCGACAATCGACGCACAGTGAACGCCTACCGGCAGGTCGCCATTCTCGTTGAATTCGGGAAGCGGCATGGCAATCCTCATTCGTCGATGTGCGTGACTCGCAAGCGCCAGACTGTTGCGCGCCGTATTATGACGGTTCGGTGAGGGGCGAACAACATCGCGCAGCGTGTCTTGGTTGCTATCTTTTGCGCTGGCAATCGCCCTGCGGTATACTTGCCCATACTTTCGTTACCGAGCGAAGTTTTCGCAAGCTAATGTGCAAGCATCCGCGCGAAGGAACAAGAGCCATTGAAAACATTTCTACCAGGGATTCGGGCGGCGCAGTTGGGGTTGGTGATCAACGCGCTGTTGGTGGTCACCAAGCTCGTGGCGGGCCTGGTCGGAAACTCCTATGCGCTGGTGGCGGATGCAATTGAAAGCTCGACCGATATCTTCTCATCGTTGATTGTCTGGGCGGGATTGCAAGTCGCGGCGCGTCCGCCGGACGAGTCGCATCCCTATGGTCATGGCAAGGCCGAATCGCTCGCGACCGCGGTGGTTGCGCTCATGTTGCTCGGGGCGGCGATCGGGATTGTCGTCGCGGCGGTGCGCGAGATTCTCACCCCCCATCATACGCCGGCGCTCTTCACGCTGTTCGTCGTCGCAGGCGTGGTGATCATCAAGGAAGTACTGTTTCGCCGCGTCTTCGATATCGGCCAGAACATCGGCAGCTTGGCGGTCGAGGCCGATGCCTGGCACCATCGGAGCGACGCGCTGACTTCGCTCGCCGCGTTTGTTGGCATCGCGCTGGCCATCTGGGGCGGGCCTGGCTGGGAGGCGGCGGACGACTGGGCGGCGATCGTCGCCGCGATGATCATTTTCGCCAACGGCAGCCGACTCTTGCGCCCGGCCCTCCATGAGCTGATGGATCGCATGCCGCCAGGCGACCTCGTGGCGCAAATCAACACGGCGGCGTTTTCGGTCCACGGCGTCCTGGCAACGGAAAAAATTCGCGTTCGCAAAGTCGGCGTCGACTATGTCGTTGACCTGCACGTGCAAGCTGATCCCGAATTGTCCCTCCACGCCGCCCACATTATTAGCGGCAAAGTAAAATCCGCCATTCGCGCCGCCCTCCCCAGCGTCGCGGACGCCCTCATTCACATGGAGCCGTATGAACCAGAACTGGGTGAAAGCATACCAGACTGACAGCCTGTTGTCAATATCTGCTTATCATTTCCGTGCAATATATTAACAACATCCGCCATTTCGCACCACGCACTAACACGCAATCGCGCACGACCCACACCCGAAACCCACCCCTCTGAGGACGATTATTAGCCCCTCTGCGCAATCACCGCCCCCGTCCTCCCCACGACCCCATCGGGCTCGCCCCGATGGTGAGCGAGTCGGCGAGCTAAAAGAACTCGCCCCTGTCCTCCCCACGACCCCATCGGGCTCGCCCCGATGGTGAGCGAGTCGGCGAGCTAAAGAACTCGCCCCCGTCCTCCGCACGACCCCAATGGGCTCGCCCCGATGGTGAGCGAGTCCCCCAGCTTCCCCCGCGCAACCGCCCCCCACCATTAACGGCGATTATTAACCCCTCCGCGCAATCACCTCGCCAGCAACTGCCCAGGGGCGTTTACGCTCCTTCGCCGCGCAGCGGTCTTAGGCCCGTGCTTCAGCAAGGGTACGAACTTATTCATCGGCTCCCCGGGATCGCAGCGGCGTGGGCTTTGGGATTTCCCCGCGAACTTCCGCGGATATACTAAAATCATTCCTTCAAACGGGCCCGAGCCGAAATCCACGACGCACGATCCACCTCATGGCCAAGAAAAACGCCTCCGGCGACAAGAAGCAACCGGCGGACCAGATCAAAGTCATTAGTGAGAATCGCAAAGCGCGTTTCGAGTACGAAGTGCTGGATACGCTGGAATGCGGGATCATGCTGCAAGGGAGCGAGGTCAAGAGCTTGCGGATGGGGAAGGTCTCGCTCGATGAAGCGTATGGCCGCGTGAAGGGGAACGAGTTGTGGCTCGTGAACTGCGAGATTGCCGAGTACAACCAGGCGACCATCTGGAACCACGTTCCCAAACGCCCGCGGCAGCTCTTGGTTCATAAGCGCGAGCTGCTGAAGTTCGCGCACAAGGCGAAGGAGAAGGGGCTCACGCTCATCCCGCTCAAACTGTACTTCAACGCCCGCGGCTTCGCCAAAGTGCTGATGGGGCTGTGCCGGGGCAAGAAGCTGCACGACAAGCGCGAAACCATGAAGAAGGCCGATGTTAAACGAGACATCGCCCGCGCCATGCGCCGGCGCTGAAGTGCGCCGAGCAGCTTAGCGGCGATCGATCAAAAAGTTTCCGATTTTCACGCCGGCCAAGAGATCACGACCCCATCCGCCTCGTGCGGATGGTGAGCGAGATGGTGAGCTAGTAGCAAGATGCACCAACATCACGACCCCATCGGGCTCGCCCCGATGGTGAAGAAGTCCTGTGGGCTACCGGCGCCACGCAGCGATCTTCAGCCCAGGAACTCATTCACCATCCGCACGAGGCGGATGGGGTCTAAGAAATACGAAGCGGCAACGCATTTAGCTCACCATCTGGTTCACCATCCAGACGAGCTGGATGGGGTCCGGGAAGACGTTCGAGGCCAACCGCCGATCCGCATCCAGATGTTACGCAAGTCGCGGCGTTTGTATTCACAAGACCAGAACGTTATTTACCGGACGCCCCTTACCCCACCGCATCCGCTACTGGTTCTTGAGCGACTGCACAATCTCCAGAACGCCGGCTTGGGCGTCCGCGAAGAACATGTAGGCGTTGTCGGCGGCGAAGAGCGGGTTGGGAATCTTCGCAAACCCAGGCGAGAGACTGCGCTTGATAACGACGACGGTGCGGCATTTGTCGACATCGAGAATCGGCATCCCGGCGATTGGGCTTTGGGGATCGGTCCGCGCCACGGGGTTCACGACGTCGTTGGCCCCAATGACCAGGCAGACATCGACCGTTTCCAGCGTGGGGTTGATTTGGTCCATTTCCTTGAGCTGCTCGTAGGGGATGTCCGCTTCCGCGAGGAGGACGTTCATGTGCCCCGGCATCCGCCCGGCGACGGGGTGAATGGCGTATTCGACGGTGACTTCGCGTTTTTCCAGCAATTTGCCCAAATCACGCACCGCGTGCTGCGCTTGGGCGACCGCCAGTCCATACCCAGGGACGATCACCACGCGCTGGGCCGTATCGAGCATGATGGCGACATCTTCGGCCGAGACGCTTCGCACCTTGGCGTAGACTTCGTCCGCCTTGGCGCCGCTGCTGGAAGATTCCGAAAAGCCGACCAGCACATTGAGCAGCGAGCGGTTCATCGCTTTGCACATGAGCTGCGTGAGAATGATGCCGGACGCGCCGACGAGCGAACCGGAGATAATCAACACGTGGTTGTTGATCGCGAAGCCGGTCATGGCCGCGGCCAGGCCGGAGTAGCTATTGAGCAGCGCGATTACCACCGGCATGTCCGCCCCGCCGATCGGATTGACCAACATCACGCCCAGCACGGACGCAAGCAGCACGAGCGGAATATAAGCCCAGATGTATCCGAAGGCCATCAAGCCTGCGAAGCCGAGGCAGACCACGAGCAGCGCGACGTTGATAAGCTGCTGTTGCGGAATGCGGATCGGTTGGGCCAGAACTTTGTATTCTTCCAGCTTACCAAAGGCGAGCAGGCTTCCCCAGAACGTGACCGCGCCAATCAACCCCGAGGCCGCCACGGCGAGCAGCGATTCCGGCGGGGGATGAATGCTCTGCATCAAGTCGCCGCCTGCGACCAGGACGGATGCAAGTCCGCCGAAGCCGTTAAGCAGCGCGACCATTTGGGGCATCGCGGTCATTTTGACGCGGACCGCGAGCACGCCGCCGATCACGCTGCCGACGATTATGCCGAGCACGATGTAGACCGGTGTGAACGAGAACGCGTGCAGGTAGGCATCGAAGATCGCCGCGACGAGCGCAATGACCATGGCGAGCGCGCCATAGATGTTGCCCCGGACCGCTGTGCGGGGATGGGTCATCCCCTTCAGGCCCAGGATGAACATCACCGCGGCGACGAGATAGGCGAGTTTAATCAGAATCGGGAGCATCAGGTGCGTAGGGTGAGAGTTTATTTGCGTTTGAACATCGACAACATACGATGCGTGACCAAAAATCCGCCGACCACATTGATCATGGCCAAGGCGACCGCCAGACAGCCGAGTACGGAAGAAAAGCTACCGAGCGAGTATCCGCCGACAATGATCGCCCCGACCACCGTAATGCCGCTAATCGCGTTGGAGCCGGACATCAGCGGCGTATGCAGCGTGGTGGGGACTTTGGTGATGACTTCAAACCCCACGAACACCGCGAGGACGAAGACCGTCAGCCCGATGATGAGGGTGTCACCGTGGTCAAATCCAGTTGCCGCATGCGCGTGGGGCGCCGCCGCGTCTGCCTCCGCCTCGCCGGCGGCCAGCGGAGCGGCTTCGAGCGCTTGGCTTTCGTCAGCCGCAGGCGGGCGAGCGGCGGAGCCGGTGGCGGCCGACGGGCTGTGAATGGGGGGAATTTGAACGGCGGCGTCTTGCGCCGGCGCGGTGACCGTGGCCAGCACGACCAGCGCGCCAATCACCAACAATATTCCGCTGCGATACGATAACATCGCGTGGCTTCCTCTCTAAACTTCTGGTGGGGTGGACGCCGCCGGGGCTTCGCCTAGCAGCAGCCGCACGCGGGGATGCACGACGGTCCCGTCCTTGGCGACCAGCGTTTCCTGCACGATGTCGTCGGCGAAATTGATCTCGGTCGCTTTCTTGGGATACATGTTGAGCAAGAACTTCGTCACATTGTTTCCAAACATGACGCTCGCATCGCTCGGCACGTCGCTGGGCAAATTCGTGGGGCCGATAATCGTCACGCCGTTGACTTCCACGCGCTCGCCGGCGCGGGTGAGCGGACAATTGCCGCCGCGCTCGGCGGCCAGGTCGATAATCACGCTTCCCGGCCGCATCGCCGCGACCGCTTCTTCGGTAAACAGCACCGGCGAACGCATACCGGGAATCGCCGCCGTGGTGATGACCACATCGCTCTCCGCGACAACCTTACCCAGCGCCGCTTGCTGACGTTTGGCGAAATCTTCCGACTGGGCCTTGGCATAGCCCCCTTTGTCTTCCGCTTCTGTCGCTTCGAGGTCGAGCGTGACAAACTTGCCGCCTAAGCTTTCGACCTGCTCGCGACAGGCCGGGCGCACGTCGTAGCCATGCACGACCGCCCCCAGTCGCTTCGCGCTCGCAATCGCTTGCAAGCCTGCGACGCCTGCCCCCAGCACAAGTACCTTGGCGGGATGCACGGTTCCCGCCGCGGTCATGAGCAGGGGGAACATCTTGGGCAATTCCACGGCCGCCAACAGCACCGCGCGATAACCGGAGATGGTCGCCATCGAGGAGAGCACATCCATGCTTTGCGCGCGGGTGGTCCGCGGCACGAGTTCCAACGAGAAGCAGGTGGCGCCGGTCTTGGCGAGCGCCGCAGAAACTTCAGGCGCGCCCAATGGATCGAGTTGGGCGATCAACACCTGGCCGGGGCGAAGCTTGTCGAACGCCGCGGCGGAAGTAACGCGCACGGCGGCGACGACGTCCGCAGCGAGCGCGGCGTCGCGCGTGGCGACGACTTTCGCGCCGCGTTCCACGTATTGGTCATCGAGAAAACCAGCGGGAATCCCGGCGCCGCTTTCGACGAGGATCTCCCACCCAGCCTTGACGAGCGGCGGTAGGCACGCTGGCGCCAAGGCCACGCGTCGCTCGCCGAGAACCGATTCCTTGAGGACCGCCAATTGCATTAAAAACTCCCATTGAGGGAAACGTAGGTTGCCGAAATTGCCTGGACACGAGAATCTAGCTAATCTAGCTCACGCGAACGGGATCGCATTGTGCCATGAACCGCGGAAAAAATCGCGGGGGTGTGCGGAGGCAAGCTATTTCGTGAGATCGAAGACCGCCAGTTGCGGTAGATGGTCGCTCAACGCGAAGGACTGCTCATCGGCCGTGTTTACGCGAAAAGCACCCTCAAACAGGGGGAGAGCCTCACGGACTTGCGCGGCGATGGGGCCCGCCGCCAGAACGAAATCGATGCGCGACGCTGGCGTGTCGGACTTGATCGTTAGCCCTTCTCCCACGCCGACTTGCGCAAAGGTGTCCACCCAGCCCGCCTTCGTCCACAGGGGATATTCCGGCGGCAGGGGGCGGTGATTCAAGTCGCCCATCAGGAGCATCGACCGTCCGGCGGCGAGGTCCGCCCGCATCGCCGCGAGCATCGCCTCGATCTCGCGCAGACGCACTTTTTCATCGGAGGGATGCAGGTGTGCGGAATGGACCAGGAGGGAGTCCCCGCCTGGAAGTTGGACGGTCGCGTGTCCCCAGTGCCGCGTGAACAGCTCCTGCGGCCGCGCGCCGCCGACGACCGGCGCGGTCTTGGCGTCCTCGATCTTAAAGCGACTGAGGAGCGTTCCCGGCCAATTGCCGCCACTGGGAAAGCGGACGTAATGCATCTCCAGCCGCTCGGCGATTTCTTGGACCACTTGTTCGCTGGGGGATTCCGAAAAGTTGACGATGTCCGGTTCGTAAAGCGCCAGTTCGTAGGCGAATCGCGCAGGCATTTGCCCCAGCGCCGTGGCCTTCTTGCCCAGTGCGCGATCTTTCGGCCAGCCGGTGCATTGGTAAACGTTATACGCAATCACGCGCAGCGCTTTGAGCTTGGGCTCTTGCGCCAGCGCTGGCGCGCCGAGCGCCGCGCCCACGACCGCAGCGCTGCCTGCGCTCGCGAGAAAGGTTCGCCGTGAGAGGTCGTTCGTCGAATCGGGCATGGTCTGCTCCTTGTGAATGAAATGATTTTCCCCCAGCGCAACATTAAGGTAACGGCGCGCTTGCCGTTCAACTCACATACCAGGCCAGCCAGATCAGAAATCCCAGCCAGCCGAGCCACAACACAAACGAGGCGACCAGCAACACAGGATGCTTGCGCGGCGGGTGTGCGCGCGGCGAGGGGGGCGAAACGGCGGGCGCGCGCTGCGAAGGGGCCATGAAACTTGCTACTTCTTGGGGCGGCTGATCTGGAAACTGGTCGTCAGTCCAGCGTCGAAATCGTACACGTTATCAAAATCCTCGCGACGATCGTCCTTCGACTTCTTCATCAGCCCAATCTCGATCAGGTTATAGACGATGTCGCCGAAATCGCTCGTCCCGTGGATGCCCCAACTGTTGAGCACCGTCTTGGCCATCAAGCCGTATTGCTCCAAAGCATACAAGCGAATCGCCTCGCACAACTGTTGGCCGGTGAGATGCGCTTCGACCCGCGGTTGCGTTTCGTCCTCGAGTTCCTCGGGATCGAGTTCGGTCGGCTGCTCGGCTCCCAGCGCAAGCACCTCTTGCGCGTAGCTGAGCGCCTCGCGCACAAATTGATACGCGTCGATCTTGTATCGGGGATCGTCGCGGAGCAGTTGCAGGATGGGATGCGGTTCAGACATGGAGCACAATGGGAAAGTTGAAAAAATGGTTTAGCAGCGCAGGTGGCGGGGCTAGCGGCGCCCCGTCCCGGCCTTGGTGACCGAGAGCACTTCGGACACGTGGATCAGCATGCGGCGATCTTCCTCGGTCTGAATCAACAACTGCTGCGAGAGAATTTCGTGGTTCAAAATTCGCGCGCGGCCTTGCTGCGTGACAATTTCCGAGCCGATCGGCGGCAGTTCGCGATGCAGCTCTTCATAAGTATCGTATTCGTACCGCAAGCAGCACTTCAATCGCCCGCAGCGGCCGGAGATTTTCGTCGGATCGAGCGTCGCTTTTTGCAGTTTGGCCATTTTCATCGAGACCGGCGGCATTTCGACCAGGTGCGTATTGCAACAGACCGGCTTGCCGCAATCTCCATAATCGGCCAGCAGCTTGGCTTCATCGCGGACGCCGATCTGGCGCATTTCAATCCGCGTTTGAAAGTCGGACGCGAGTTCTTTCACGAGTTCGCGAAAATCGACCCGCTGCTCAGAAAGGTAGTAGATCACCACCCGCTCGCCGCCGAAAATCTGCTCGATATCCACCAACTGCATCGGCAGATCGAGTTTGAGCACATGCGCCCGGCAGCGCTCGAACACATCCCGCTCATTTTGTTGCAGGTGATGCCATTCGTTAGCGTCCTCCGGCGTCATGTCGCGCAGGATTTGGCCATGCGGCGGATCGACAAGCTGGTTCACCACTTCATCGGTCGCTTCGCAGAGCACTTCGCCGGCTTCGAGGCCGCGGTTGGTGCGCGCAATGACCCTGGCGCCGCGCGCAAAGCGATCACCGCCGCGCGTGGCGAACACGCCTAAGAGGCGCATGGTTCCAAACCGAACAACAAAACGAGCCATATTGGATCGAGGCGGAAAAACCGCCGCGGATGAGCACCCAGCCGCCGGCCGCCCCGCGGCCAGTCGCGCCTTAATATAGTAGACGCGGCCGCTGAGCGAAAGCGAACTGTCCCCGCGAGCACCTGCCGAGGCTCAAGCGCGGCAGGTCTCTAGGTGGCCGGGGGGCGAACGCGACTGCTCCCCAGCCGTCGGCAATCCCCCGCTCGCCGCGCTGGCGGCAGTAAGTTTCCGATTTTCACGTTGGCCAAAAGATTACGACCCCATCCGCCTTGTGCGGATAGTGAGCGAGTTGGTGAGCTAATCTCAAGCCGCACCAACATCACGACCCCATCGGGCTCGCCCCGATGGTGAAGAAGTCCTGTGGGCTACCGGACGCATCTAGCTCACCATCTGGTTCACCATCCAGACGAGCTGGATGGGGTCCGGAAAAACGTTCGGGACAATGGAATTACGAAGTGCAATTCGATTCCAACAACTGGCCCACAGGCGGCGTTTCTTCCGCAACGATGCGATCTTCGAGGGCTCGTTCGAAGGTCGCTTCCAGGTCGGCCAAACCACAAGGCTTGCGAAGGAAAGCGAAGGCGCCGCTGCCGAGACATTTTGCTTGAAAGTCCGGCTCTGTATGCGCGGACAGGACGACGACCTGCAAGTCGGCGACGCGCAGCTTCAACTCGCGCGTCAACCAGATTCCGTCATGCTCCGGCAGGCTGCCGTCGAGCAGCGCTAGATCAAACGGCTTGACCGCGACCGCGGCGAGTGCTTGCCGCGGATGAGAGACCGGGGTGACCGCATATCCCCGGCGGATAAAGTTGCGCGTCAGCAGTTCCAACAAGGCCGCATCGTTTTCCACAATCAACAATGAATATTTATCAGGCATTACAAGTTACTCCGAACTATAAGGGAGAGGATAATCCGCGAGTCGCTGCGAGGACCGTTGTGACGCACCATACATCAGCAGTGTGTCCGCGCGGTCCATCAGCGTCGGCTCTTGTGTCTCCCTCGGATACGATTCACACGAAGTGTCGCGGGCCTGAAAATGGCCGTGGCAATGACTGCACGCCACGTCCGCTCCCAGGCATTGGATCGGGATCAGCAGTCCACGCCCGCAAGTCGGACAGGGCTGAAAGAACGTGGTTAAGGACATGTCGCCGCTCCTTCCGTCGCTAACGGGGACGGGGCCGCGGACGAAAGAGCCGGGGCCGGCTCTGGATGGCGTTGCTGCGCGGTGCGCTGCTGCTCGATGCGCTGCTGCTCGATGCGCTGCTGGACTTCGGCGCGATGGATCGACACCTCCGCAGGCGCGTTGATCCCAAACTGAACTCGGCCGCCTTGGATGCTAATGACCGTCACTTCGATGTTGTCAGAGATACGTAGACGTTGACCACTCTTTCGACTTAGAACCAACATGGCGATCCTCCTTGCACTGGGACTAGAAAACTCTTAACAGTAAGCAGGGGAACGATACTCGACGGACGTTACCTGGCCACAACTTCCAGCAGGTTCTCGACCTGCTCGACGCCGTCGATTTTCAGCACGAGCGTTTGGGCGATTTGCTTCATGTGAAACGATGGCACGTCGCCGGTGAGAACGGCCGTTGCCGCGCGGCAGCAACAGGCGACGTTTCGCAGCGGCGCATACCCACTCTCGCGCAGGCGTTGCTCAGCCGCTTCTTCGATCCGAGTCTCCGCTGCGGAACTTCTCGCGTTCGCGCGGATTTGGGACAGGGCACTCGGCATGTTCTTCGTCTCCTTCCATGATGGGGCGCGCGAAGCCGTCAGGCGACGAACCTTCGCAGTGAGAAACCTGACTACCGATGCGACCGCTCGGAAATACCGCTGACAAGTAGCGCGTCGTGCTACACGACGGCCAGCCAACTTGAGAGTCGCACTATTAAGAAACCCGCAGGAACTAAATCCCCAGGCGCCCGCTCACCAGGCTCACAAATAAGAAGAGGTTGTGTCCCTCATGAACACAACATGGGGGTTATTCTACAACTCGACAATCGCGCGTCAAGCGCAGCAGCACGGAATCTTCAAGCTTGCCGTTTCTTAATCGGCGCCGCGTAATCGACGCCGCGCCGTGAAACCAAACGCAGAATTCACGCTTTTTCCGTGCGGGTGCGCTTACGATCCTGGACCTGGGGGCGATTGGGAGGTTTGCGGCGACCGCAGCGCCGCGTCGGAGGCCAGCAGGCTGCGGGCGGCTTCCGCGAGTTTCCAATTGTTGTCGCTTGCCAACTTCTGCAGCCGCGTAAAAGCGGCGGGTTCATCAATCCCGGTGCGCTGCATCAAAATTCCCTTCGCGCGCTCGATCAGTTTGCGGTCCTCCAAGGCCTGGCGGAGCGAATCGGTTTGCCGGCCGAGCGCTTGAAACTCGCGAAAACGCCGTATCGCCACCGCGATGGCCGTCTCCAGATCGGCCTGCTTGATCGGCTTGACCAGATATGCGAGCACCTGATTATCCAGCGCTCGCGCGACCGCTTCGGGATCGTGATGTGCCGAAACGATGATGACCGGAATTGACATGCTTCCACCGATCTCGTGGATGGCGTCCAAACCGTCCATATCCGGCATGCGGATGTCGGTAATGACGAGATTTGGCCGCATGGCCTGGCAGCGCTCGACCAGCTCACACCCGGTTTTCACGACCGCTACGACCTGATGTCCCAACAACGCGAGCGTGCTTTCGAGATATTCTCGCATTTCAGCCTCATCGTCGGCCACCGCGATGCGCAAAGAATTGTTCATAATTGCGTTCTCGGCAAAATGATCCGAAATGCCGCTCCTGGAGGAGAATTTTGAGCGGAACTTTTCGCAACGTCAATCATGCCGCCGTGTGCTTCGATATATCTTCTTGCAATTGCCATGCCCAAACCGGTGCCGGTCGCCTTCGTGGTGAAAAACGGCTCGAATATCTTTTCCCGCAACTCCACCGGCAGTCCTGGTCCGTTGTCGCGCAGCGAAATTTCAAGGGCCGGCCGGCCGTTAAGCTCCGTGTCTGCATACGAGACGGTGATACACACGGGGCCCTCGATGGCCTCGAGGGAATTGTCGATGATGTTTCGCAACGCGCGGCGGATGGGAAAAGGATCGAGATCGCACGTCAAATCGTTTTCCGTGCCGGTTTGCACGAGGCGAACGTCGCGCTGCGGCTGCGCCTCCCGCATTTTTTCCCATGCTGACTGCATGAGCGCATCAACGCGACAGGGTGTCATTTTGAGACGAATTGGCGCTGCATAACCGCGCACTTCCTCGTACAGACTGTGCAGATCGTCCTGGGCGGCTTGGATGCGATCCAACAGTTCCTTGGCCTCCGCCTGGCCGTCAATCTCCCTGGCCAGCATCTCCAAGGCGGCCTGGCTGCGTTGCAGCGCATTGCGGCTTTCATGCGCCAGGCCGGCCATCGCTTCGCCGATTGCCGCGAGCCGCTGGACCCGAATGGCATGTTCTTGAGCCCCGCGCAGTTCGGTCATGTCCAGCACGATCCCCACGCATAACCGCCGCTGTTCCAGCCGCATTTCGTTGATCGCGATCAAGATGGGAAATGTCGTGCCATCCTTGCGCAGGCCGGTGACTTCGCGCTTGGTTCCGATGATGCGGGTCTCGCCGGAGTCGCGATACGCGGCCAGACCTCGTTTGAGAGCGGCGCGCTCGCTGGAAGGCACCAATACACTCACGTTCTGACCAGTGACTTCGGCGATTTCGTAGCCAAACATCTGCGCCGCCGATTGGTTGAACGATTCAATGGTTCCCTCGTCGTCGATCGTAATGATCCCCTCGGCCGCCGATTCGACAATCGTCCGCGTGCGGGCTTCGCTGGCCACCAACGCCTCGGATAAATGATTCATCCGCAGGCCCAGGACGGCGGTCAGCCAGATGGCCCCGAACGAAAACAGGTGATTCGTGATGTCCGCCCGCGCCGTCAGTTCCTCAGGCTCGACGATGTAGAGGACGAAGCCGACCAGCGTCAGGAGGCTGCACACCCCAGCCACGACGAGGACATGTCGCCAATAGGTCGACCAGAGAAACAACAACACGACGAGCACATACAGCACCGCTTCCCCGCGCCCGTGGAGCTCCAGCAGATCCAACGTGAAGGCCCCGACCGCGAGCGCTGCCCCCCACCAGGCCATGCTCTTGGATCGCGGGATGCCGGAGAGCACGACAGATTGTCGATTGTTTTGCATGTGCTGAACGAAGGATTGGGCCTAAACATTTTCCAGCGGGCATCAGAAGGGCCTTTCGGCGCGCCTCCACGAGTCGCGGAGCGCCGCCGGAGCCCATTGTACTTCGCTCTGCCCCGCCCTGCCGCTGGTCTGGGGGCAACCGATCCGTAAGTTTCCGATTTTCACGCCGGCGATAAGACCACGGCCCCATCCGCACAAGAAGGCTGCAAAACGAGCGAGAGCTGGATGAGGGCTGGGAGTGTTGGCACATGGTTTGCGACCTTCTTGATCCGCGTGTTTCGGTTTGCCGAACACCACCGATCGACCAAAGGAGCCGAACTATGGATCTGCAATTAGCCACCACGCATGACATGCTCGATGAACTTCGCCGACGTAACGTGCATTTCGCGTACGCCGGGATTCAAAACACCAACCGGGACGAGCTGGAGATTTGCTATGAATGCCAGGGGCGCTCGCGCCGTGAAATACTCCAATTGATCCGGCGGCTGCACGAGCGCATCCGCACGGCGAACGATCTCGGCGCGGCGGAGTAGCGGCGTGGGCGGCGTGGCAAACGGTTCGATTTGAAAAAGTCGACGAATTCGCTTGAATACGAGCATGGTCCACGTTGCTGTTCAAATTTTGGACTTTCAAGGGAAGCGCAGGTGTTCAGCTCTTGGACCCCCGAATGACAACGAATCGCCTAGGAATTCTCGGCGTGAACGGTCATCGCGAGATACCCGTTGGACCACGATCACAATCATCGCAGAGGAGCGCCACATGAATTCACCCACCGACTCATCAACCGAGGTCGTGTTTCAGGCGGACGATGCCAAGATGCCTGCGCTGGACTTGCTACAACGAGCACTCGCGCTCCGTGCGACGGACATTCACGTCGATCCCGCCGAGGACGACTATCGGGTGCGAATGCGGATCGACGGGCTTCTGGAAGAATATTGCCGTCTCGGCGAGGACGTCGCCCAGCACCTCATCCATCAGCTCAAGATTCTCGCCGATCAGGACATCGCCGATCCGTTTCATGTACACGAGGGGCGTTTGAAACTGCCGACCGACAACTGGACGTGCCAGGCGCGGCTGACGACGTCGCCTGTCGAAGGGGGCGAGGCTGTCTGCCTGCGGTTGCATTCCAACGAAGCGCTGATGCGGTCGCTGGATGACTTGGGAGCGTCGCCTGCGAATCGGCAAGCGCTGGACGAAATGCTGCGTCGGGGCGCGGGGCTGATCCTGGTCACGGGACCAACCGGGGCCGGCAAGACCACCACGGTCTATGCGATGTTGCGCGAGTTGGAACTCCGGCAAGGCCACCTGAACATGGTGACGATCGAAGATCCGGTGGAAATCCGAGCGCCGTTTCTGCGGCAGTTGAGTGTGGACGAACAACATGGCCTGACCATCGCGAAGGGACTGCGGACGATGCTGCGAATGGACCCCGACGTGGTCTTTGTCGGCGAAATTCGGGATGCGGAAACGGCGGAAACGGCGATGCGCGCCGCCAGTTCCGGCAAGTACGTGTTCAGCTCGTTGCACACGCGCGATGTCGCGAGCACGGTGACGGCGCTGCGCGATCTGGGCATCACCGATTGGTCGCTATCGGCCAATCTCACGGGACTCGTCAGCCAGCGGCTTGTGCGGCGGTTGTGCCAGACCTGTCGCCGCGCCCAAGCGGTGGCAGACGCGGATCGACAATTCTTTCAAGATCACGGCGTCGAACCGCCGGACCAAATCTATCAGGCTGCCGGCTGCGATCTTTGCCGGAACCGCGGCTACTTGGGGCGCATCGGAGTGTTTGAATCGATCGTCAATCACGGCGACCTGGCCGCCGCGATCATCGCCGGAGCCAGCGAGGAAGCGCTCCGCCAACAAATGCGTTCAGGCGGCACGCTGGGCCTGGTCGCCGATGGCCTCTTGAAGGTCGCCGCAGGGATCACTTCGCTGGCGGAAGTGAAACAAATGCACTGGCTGTAGCCGGATTGTGGTATCGTGGGAGTGTTCCCCAGGTCGCATTTCATCGAGGAGATCACCATGCGCTGGTCGCTGAAGTTGGGTCGGTTCGCCGGGATCGGCGTCTACGTGCATTGGACATTCTTCCTCCTCTTGGCGTGGATCGCGTATGTGGGCATGGCGGCGGGCGAGAACGCGGCGGCGGTGGCGATGAGCCTGATCTTTGTTCTGGCGCTGTTTGCCTGCGTGGTGCTGCACGAGTTCGGCCACGCCTTGACCGCACGCCGATATGGTTGCGGGACGCGCGACATCACGCTCCTGCCGATCGGCGGCGTGGCGCGACTCGAGCGGATTCCGGAAGTCCCCATGCAGGAGTTCTGGGTGGCCGTGGCGGGACCGGCGGTCAACGTCGTGATTGCGGCCGTGCTGTTTGTCGTCGTGGCGGCGCTCGGTCAGGGATTTGAGTTTACCGGCATCATGACCACCGGCGGCTCGTTCCTGGCTAGCCTGATGTGGGTCAACGTGGCCCTGGTGGTGTTCAACATGCTGCCTGCGTTTCCCATGGATGGCGGGCGCGTGCTGCGGGCGCTGCTCGCGACGCGGATGTCGCGCGTCGAGGCCACGCACATCGCGGCCGGCGTGGGGCAATTCATGGCGATCCTGTTCGGCGTCTTCGGCATCTTCAGCGGCAATTGGATGCTGCTGTTCATCGCGTTCTTCGTGTACATCGGCGCGCAAGCGGAAGCCCAGGCCGTGGAAATGCGTTCGATCATCCGGGACTATCGCGTGCGTGACGCGATGATTCGCCAATTCAACACGCTCCGTGAAACCGACCTGGTGGCCGACGCCGCCCGTGAATCGTCGGCCAGCCATCAAAAAGACTTTCCTGTTACCGACGGCAAAGAAATCGTCGGTCTGGTGTTTTATCGGGACGTCGTCAAAGCTTTGGCGCAGGGCGAGGGAAATCAACCGGTGGCCGACATCATGCGCCGCGATTGTCCCTCGGTGGACGAGGAAGCGCCGCTGGATCGCGCCTTGGACAAGATGAACGCGCAGGGCTGCTCCACACTCTTGGTCGAACGAGGGGACGAATTGGTCGGCATGCTCTCCGAGGAACAGTTGGGACAGTGGCTGATGCTGCATTCGTCCATTCGGAAGCGGTCGTCTGAAGATTTGCTTCCGGCCGCTGCCCATGCGCGCAGGCCGAAAACGCCTGTCCATTCCTAGCACTAGCATCGGAACGCGAACAGACGTTTCACACGCCGTTGGTGCTCAAGAACGGCTGAATCACAATTCGCCTGGCATTCTGCTCTTCGGCGATCATCGCGGCGTAGGCGGCGGCGTCGATTTGATCGCAGACTTCCTCCGGCAGGCCGGTCCAGCGCAGCCATTCGCTTTCCAAGTCCGCGAGCCAGGGGAGCGGTTCGCGGGGGAGGCGGACTTCGCACCGGGCGAGGCGCGTCAGGAGTTGGCTCGCGCGGACCACCTTATCCTTGCCGCGCGGTGAAATCGTTTCAATAGGCAAGCCGTAAGGCGAGAGAATATCGAACGCGGCGCGGCCGAGCTTTTCTTCCTCGATGTAGATCGCCGCCGGTCGCCAGGCCAGATAGACGCGGCGCAACAGTTGACACAGTTCGGCGAAATCAACACGGACGCGCTCCACATGCCGGAGCAGCATTTGCCGCGACCAGGGGTCCGGCGCGAGATCCCACACCTGAATCGCCGTCCAGCACGGCGGCTTGCCCCGTTGTTCCTTCGCGCGGTCCGCACTCGTCCCGGCCGGGTCGCACGTGGCGATCCGCCAACACGCGCGCTCGTGAACTTGTCCCAGCGAGCGGCCGTGCTCGTCGATAAACTGCAGATACTCCCCTTGGACGCCGTACCGGGCCAGGTTGCCGGCCGCAATCAGCCCCTGCTCGCGGACGCTCCAGTCGCCATTGAGCAAGCGCTCGCGAAAGAGCGGCGGCAAGTGGCTGAGCGACTCGGCATACTCCGACTCCAGTATCGCGTGATTATCGCGAATCCGGGCCGGCACATACGCCCGCCCCGCGCACCAAAACGTGTTGCTAACCGGCTTGCCAGCGAGCGCGTCGTGTGCAGTTTCACCGGCCGCCGCGATGGCCGCAGGCGTGATGAACCGCCGCAGCACCCAGTCGTGTCCCACGTTGCCGGGATTGCTCGCGGAGCGCATCCGTAGCGGCACGTCGATTTCGGTCCGTTTGCGCAAGCGGCTGAAGAGGAACAAGTAGTCGTCCGCGACGAACTCGGTCAGCTCGTCGAAGCCGATGAACTGATACTCGCTGCTGCCATAGCGATATTTGTCACCGCTCGTTTGCAAATAACCAAAGCTGAGCGTCGCCGGGGCGGCATGCGTGGGGAACTTCCACCGCCGCTCGGCGGCATGCCAGGTGGCCGGCGTGTTGGCCAGCCACTCGTGCGAACGCGGAATCAGCCCGCCAGAGAGTTGCAGGCGTTGCGTATCCTTGCGCAGAATGAGCGCCGCGTAACCGGGCACGTGCGCGAACATCAAGGCCGCCATGAGGAGCGCTTCGCTCTTGCCGCCGGCGGCCGCCCCGCCGTAGAAAGCTTCCTTGCAAAACAGGTTCAGAAACTGTTGTTGCTTGGGCCACGGCGCGTGCGGCAGCCAGAGGCGCGCCACAGGCTCGGCAGCCCGCGATTCCGCGGCGTTTAGGTGGACATCCTTGAGTGTTCGCATGTGGATCATCCCAAAAATTCGAATGAAACGACGCCGCGCCCTTGGCTGTCGCGGACTTGTGCGGCCCGCATCACCTGCCGTGACGGCTTGCCGCTTTTGCGCGTGCCGGTGCGGCGCCAGCGGGGCGAGCGCTGTAAGTACGCGCACATCGCCGGATGTCGCGTCGTGATGCTGATCCGCTCCCCGCGCCGGCGGACCTGCGTCGCGATGAATTCCAGCAACCGTGTGCCGATGCCTAGCCCTTGATAGTCCGGGAGCGTCACCAGGCGCGTGACGCGCTTGTGGCCGGCATGTCCTAACAGGCCGATGACGGCGCAGAAAGCCACCGGCTCGGCGCGCCATAGCGCCACATGGCAGGTCGCTCCGCGGGAGAGCGAACCGCTTAGATAATGATGTCGGGCGAAGCGTCGCCACGCGGCTTGCGGGCAAGGGCGGACGAACAGTTCAATGGCCGGTCGCCGAAGACGCCTCCGCGAAAGCTGGCCGCTTGCCAAGTCGAGCACCCAGTCCGGCTCGAGCCACGGGAGCACATCGTAATGGCACGTGACCGCGACGAAGCGCCGCGCGCCGTTGGCGCGGCGCACCGCTTTCGCCAGCGCCGCGCTGCCGATTTGCGCCACGGTGCGATCGACGACGCTCGTGAACTCATCACAGACCACGAGCGGCTCATCGGACAACAGCGCCCGCGCGAGCTCGCAGCGAAACTGCTCGCCGTTGGAAAGCACCTGAAACGGCCGCAGCCACGCCGGCGGGCTGTTGAAGCCGACCGCCGCGAGCGCTTGCGTCACTTCGCCGATGGAGCCTGCGGGAAAGCCATCGATCACCGCCGCATCCGCAGCCCACGCCGCCGGCTTCAGCACCGCGTCGCCAAACGCAGCGCGGGCGAGCGTCGACTTGCCGGACCCGCTCGGTCCCACGATCGCGCCAATCGTCCACGCTTCGTCCAGGTGCGGCACTTCCGCCGTGAACGTCTCCCGGCTGTGCGCTGCCGGCGGCAGGTCGAAGAGCCCGACCAGTTGCTGCACGCGGAACGAAGGCCGAATCGCGGTTTCCACGGTGAGGCTTAAATGTGGCATAAGAGTGGCTTTCCTTACATCGTCCCTTACATCGTCAACACACGGCAGCGGTAGCCTTCGCGCTCCAGCCGTTCATAAAGCGTTTGCTGCGCGGCTTCTGAGTCGCAATCGACGACGATTTGATACATCGGCTCGAACGGCGCATCGTCGAGCGACTCCGCAGCCGGCGCGGCCGACTCCGCCGCCGCGAGTTGCCGCGCGACGAGCTCCGCCAGCACAGGGTGTTGCCACTCGAGCTGCGCCGCAAGCGCGGCCAACCGGGCGGGATCGGCCTCGGCGATGGCCGCCAGCGGATCGAGCGCCGCCACGATCTTCGCAGCGTCGGCAGCGCTCACATCCAGCACCAGCACCGGCACTTCTTGCTCCGGCGTCAGTTCCGCCCGCAAGTGGCCATCCAGGATTTCGTAAGCGCCATCGTCAAGCTCGCGCACGACAAGCGCCGCCGCATAACCCACTTCACGCAGCATGGCCGCCAGCGCTTCGCGCTGCACGGCGGGATGCGTTCGCCAGGCAAAACAATGCGGACGCAACAGCGCCGCGCGCACGCGGCGCAGCGCGATAATACGATCACGAACAGACATCGGTTAGTCTCCAGTGGTGGTCAGGGGTGAAGTGGCGCGCAGTTCCAAGCGCGTCACCCGCGCTTGCATCTCCGCGAGTTGATCGGCATGGCGCAGGTAATCGCGGAGCGAGGCTTCGATCGTGGCCAGGCGGCCGTGGATGCCATACGCCCACGGCAGCCCCGCCAGCAAAATCGCCACCCCCACGCCAACCAGACTCGTCAACAACGTGATCGAAGCTTCGACAGACATACGGTGTTCCTTGTGAGGAGTTATCGTCGCCAGGGGCGGCTAATGAAGCAGGCCACCGCGCGAATGCCGCGCCGCACCGGCCCGCGACACCACCAGCGCGTCGAGGCGTCTGCACAAGAGCCAGTGCTGACGCAAGCCGTGGCAGTCGTTGCAGGGAGCGGCGGCGCCACACGCGGCGTTACACTCGGGGTCAGGGGACACACCGCGCACTGGCCGTTTGCGCACGGCGGCGACGCTTCGGCTTGGAGCAGTGGCAGCACGAGCTTGACCGCAGGCGACGTCGCCAGCACCGGCAACGCGCTCACGGCGGCGGAGTACAACACAAACCAAAGCAACTTCTTCGCTAAGATCGCACGCATGGAATCAGTTCTCCTGATGGAATGGGATGGAAACGTTGTGTGTTTGAGACGGTGTTTGCGCTTACGCCTGTGGGTTGGTCGTACTTCGCGCGCTTGGATCGTTAGCCGGCGACGGGCTCGCTGGAATCGCGTCGATGGTTTCCAGGATCTTGCGGCGCTGGGCGTCGTCGGTCAGGCGCTGCGCGAGTTGCGTGGCGAAGAAGCGATCCAGCACTTGCCGCCGCGTGGCGTCGTCGCGCAAATCGTCCGCGAACGCCCGCAGCCGATGCACCATGCCGGAGTAATCGCCGACGCTGTAGTCTTCGAGCACGGGCGCGAGAAAATCGAGGCCGCACTTCTGGCAATCGCCGGCCAGCTTGATCGCCTTGCGCCGCCGATCTTCGATCGCTTCATCGCGGCGAAACAGAAATCGCCCGGTGGTGTAGAGCGCCAGCGATGCGAGCGCGACCAACACCAGCGGATTACCGGCCAGGTTGGAGAGCAAGGCCAGCGCGAGGAGCGGGGACGGGGTCATGCAGATGTCTCCTGTTACGGGATGGGACGGGTGGTTGTTGGGTCTTGCCCATGGGGGTTAATTCGATTGCTTCCACTCTTGCACAAGCCCGGCCAGTCCGGCGACGAGCGGCGCGAGGATCATCCAGAGCGCGAGTCCGCCATCGTTGGTTGCCTCCGGGGGCGCCGGGGTGAGTGCCGGCGGTGTGAGATCGGGGATTGTTGGCTGCGGGGACGGTGTTGGCGACGGCGCAGGCGTGGGCGCGGGGCGCGGGCGACATTGCTCGAGCGCGGTCGCGATGGCGTCGGCCAGTTCGTGCGGCTGGGCCGGCAAGTTCGCGCCGCTCGCCTTGTAGCAGACGCGCCCGTCCGGCATCTGCAGCACGATCGCCGGCGTCGCGTCGCCATAGTATTTCTGCAACCGCTCACGCCACAGCGGATCGGTCGAGGCATACACGTACGTCTTGGTTTGCGCGAGCAGGCTCCGCAGCCGCGCGTCCGACACGAGCGCCGCCGAGAGCCGACGACTGGCCGCATCGCTCGGCGAGTGCTGGGGATAGACGATCGTCGTGTGCCACACGCCAGCGTCTTCCGGCAGTTGCAGAATTCGCTCGGCCAGCGGCGCGTCGGGCTGATCCACCTTGACCACCGGCGCACCCGGCGCCGCCTCCTCGCGCACCGCAGGCTCGTGGTTCAGCGGTTGGCACACCGCCGCCAACAGCAGCAGGGCCACACCGGCGGCGCTGAAGTTTCGCAGGGGAAGATTCCACATTGTTAAGGCTCCTGTTAAAGGCTGGAGATGTTGAGGTACGGAACCGGCGGCGGCGGATCGTAGACGAGCGTCCACGCCCAGCCGCCATAGGCTTTCCACCGCGCGAGGAATTCCGCGCGGGGAATCCAGACGATTTGCTCGACGCGGTTGTTGTCGAGCAGTCCGGCCCGCTCCGCGTCGAGATGCACAAGGTTGACCGCGTGGTTGGGAAAATAGGTGATGCCCGCCCCGCGGCGCGTGCGGAGCGCCCACTCGAGAAACGCTTCGTCGCCGTCGACGGTGTATGCATAGCGCAGCCCCGCCGCGGCGAGCCGCGCATGCAACCGCGACGCATACTCGCCGCCGCTATAAGCCTCGCGCCACCACGCGGCCAATTCGTGTTGCCCTTGCCAGTGCAACAGATGCACGGTCGAGGCATGCACGCATGACCCGCCGCCCCAGTTCGAAGTCCGCCAGGCCGGCGGCAAGTCGACGACCGGCGCGAAACTCGGCGCCGACCGCGCACGGGTACCATTCACGCCCAGCGCCGGCCTGGCCTGCGCGTCATCCGCGCTGGGAACGCCAGCCGCGACGCCTAGCAGGAGCGCGCTCCACAACCACAACCATTTCATAGTTCAGCCACCCTTTCACATTCACGATGAAACAAACGCAAATCATCCATGTATTGATGCGACACCTCCGCCCACACCGCAGGCGAGATCGTCGTGCGCTCCTTGCGCTCTGGCCATAGCTCATGACCGGCCGGTAGGCTGCTGCGCTGACGGAACCAATGCACCGCGCGGACATTCGCCGGGACGCGAATCCTCCGCCACGAAAACAGAGCCAGCCAGCGAAACATGCCCAGCGGCGAGCGATAGACCGGATCGCTCAGCACCATCCACTCGATGACAATGCCGCGCCGCGCGAGCTCGCGGGCGAGTTGCATCGCGCCCCAGCCGGCGCCCCAACTGTAGGCATACACTTTCACAGTCGGCGGCGTTTCGTCCGGCTGCACGCGCCAGATGAGTTCCGCCAGGTGGCCCCAGGCGTCGTTCCACGCCCGCAGCTCGACGCACACACCGGGCGCGGCGTGGGCAGCTTGCAAGCGCCGCCACAACCGCACCATGCCGGTCGGCTTGCCTTCGTGCTGCAAGAAGCCGCTGATGACGATGTGCCAGTGGTGGATCGAGGATTCGGTTGCGCGCATGGAAGTAACTCGATTGAAAGTAGCCGGCACATGCCTGCAGGCCGTCCGCAAGACTCCTCAGGCGGCGTCCTGCTGCCGCGCGCGTTCGCGGCGCCGCTTGTGCTTGAGCGCAAGCCCGCTGAGCCGCGGCTGGTCGTGGTCGGCGGGCGACTTCGCCGCTGGCCCTTCAAGCTGGCACGCCAGGCAAGGCCAGACGTACACCAGCCCGCCGCAGCCCCGGCAGCGCGTGGCCTGGAGGATTTCGTCGCGTTCGGGGTCGTGGTCGTCGACGACGATCCGCGAGGGGAGCAACTGGCCGCTGGCGATCGCGGCGATGGTATCCAGCGGCAACTGCGTCGCGGCGGCGACCGCTTCAGGGGACTCCAGCACAGCGAGCCGGTCGCGAACTTCCAGCCACAACCGCCGGGAAAGATGGGTGGGGGACATGGGTAACTCCTGAGAAACCGTGGCAACACGTCCATGAATATACAAACGTACACTTAACTTGTCAAGAGTTGTTTACAATTTAGACGGAGAAAATTTACACACCGCAGGCCATTTAGCGGACAGCAGCGGGTAAACTGCTTTACAATTCGCGGTTGATCCATTAGATTTTTCTGATCAGGAGGTACACCACCATGCCGAAAAAAGGTACGCGCAAGAAAGCCGCTCATCCGGGCGGCGGCGAACGTCAGGCTCGCAAAGAACCGTATTCCGCCGCGCGGATGACGCTGGTTGTCGACCGGCTCCGCGAACAGGCGGCCCGTCTGAGCGCGCTGTCCCGCGCTTTGGAAGACTCGCAAGTCGGGCAGATCGTGGTCGATGGCCACGCGATGCTGATGCGGGGGATGAACCAGATCGACAACTTTGCCGATAACGCCTCGCGCGCGATTCGTGAAGCGAAAACCGCCAAGGATTCGATCTAAGTCCCGTGCACATCGACTGGGTGATCATCGGGTTGATGATTCTCGCCAACGGCGTTTTCGCAGCGTACGAAATCGCCTTGGCGTCGATTTCGCTGGGGCGGCTGGAAATGCTGGCGAGCGAAAATCGCTGGGGCGCCAAGGCGGCCGTCGCCATGAAGCGGTCGATGGAGGCGAGCCTCGCGGTGGTGCAGCTCGGCATCACGCTCGTCGGCGTGACCGCGGCGGCCACCGGCGGCGCCGGCGCGCAGCAACGGCTCGCGCCGCTGCTCGCGGCTTATTTCCCCCGCGCCTGGGCGGAAGTCGTGGCGTTGGTCTTCATCGTCGTGCCGCTCACGATCGTGACCATCGTCATTGGCGAGTTGATCCCCAAGGTCTTCGCGCTCCGCAACAAAGAGTGGGTTTGTCTCCGCCTTTCGCGGGTCATGTTGTGGTTCAGCTATCTCGTCTGGCCCGCCGTGTGGCTGCTCGAAGCGGTGGTGAAAGTGGCCGTAGCGCTGGGCGAGCGGTTCATGTTTCACGGCGCGGCGAGTCGCGACGAAGCGGTGCATCTGCAAGAACTGCGCGGCACGGCCGCGCTGGCGCGTTCCTTACGCCTGATCGGGCCGCGGCAGGAGCGGATCATCATCAGCGCCGCGCGGCTCTCCAACCGCCCCGTCGGCGAGATCGTTCTCCCCGCCGAACACATTAGCCTGCTCAACGTGGACGATTCGCTCAACGATTGCCTGATCGCAGCGCATCTCGATCTGCACACGCGGTTCCCCGTCACCAAGTACAAACGCGATCCGCAAGGGATCATCGGCTATGTCAACTTCAAGGATCTCGTGGCGCAACTGCGCCTGGCGCCCCAGCGCCCGCAACTGACCTCGATCTTGCGGCCGCTGCCGGTGTTTGGCGATAAGGTGCCCATCGACCACGTGCTCGAAAGCATGATGCGCGAACACACGCACATCGCGCTGATCCGCGACGGGCATCAAAAAGTGCTCGGCATCGTCACGCTGGAAGACATTCTGGAAGAGCTGGTCGGCGAGATCGAGGACGAGCACGATCGCTTGCCGACCCACGTCGCGAGTACGGAAGCGGGCTGGATCGTCGGCGGCGGCGTCACGCTCGCCCGCTTGCGCAACGTGACCGGCGTTGACTTAGATCCCAGCGCGCCCGCCTCCCCGCCAGCGACCTCGCGCACGCTGGCCCACTGGATGGCCGCGGAACTGGGTCGAACAGTCCGAGGAGGCGACGAACTCACACGTCACGGCCTGCGCGTGGTCGTGCGCAAGATTCGCCGCCAGGAAGTGCAAGAGGCGCAGATTAGTCGCGTGGAGTAAAGGCGCTTACGCGGGCTGCTTGAGCAAGGCCCGCAAATTGCCGCGATATGCTTTGGTGCGGCCTTGGATCGCGTCCTGATAACCGTCCAGAATGGCATCCCGAATCCGCGCGGCTTCGAGCCGTTCTTTCTTTTCACGCAACACACCGCGAACGAATTCACTCGGCGTCGCATATAGCGTCCCATCGCCTGAATTCTGGTCGATAAACGCGCGCAGTTCGTCGGTCAAGGATAGGTTGAGCGAGGTGCTCATCGACAGGCTCTCCCGGAAATTGACAGCTAGTCTTCCCAATCTACTCCAGCCGCTATTTTACGTCAATATTCGCCAGTGCGGTCCGCCCCACAGCGCCGCGAGACGTACAATGGCGACGAGGACTCCAGGGGTGCGCACCCGACATCCATGAGCCGGCCGCACTGCCTTATCGTTAACTATTTTTGACAAAAGTGTTAAACACATCTTGACAAGTAGTGTACTAACGTGTACAAATAGGACGTACGCGGGGGCGAGCGTTGGTTGCTGACGCCTGGCCGCGCATCTTGAACTTACGGTCCTTGTTCTGAGGAATCTCCTGTATGTCGCTGGCAGAGGCTGAGGGTGCGCATGCGCCCGTGGAATTGGAAACGCTGGTCCCGTTGGAAGAAACGCCGCCGCCGGATCAACGCGGCGCAGAATTGGAAACGATCACAGAGCCTCCCTTATCCGCCGCGGCCCTGGCGCTGCGCGAGCGATTGACGGCGCACGGGTTGGAGCTGGCCGATGAGGCGCAACTCTCCGAAGTGCCCGGCAATGTGCTCGCCTTGCTGCTCGAAGCCGTCCCCGCGCAGCCGGGGCCGCGGCAATCGGAAGCGGAGCTACGGGCGGAGCTGGCCGACCGCGTCGCGACGGCGCATCGGCTGCCGCGCGGCGTGCGCGAGCGGCTCGCCACGATGCTCGAAAGCGTGCGGTTTGATCCCAGCGGCCGCGAGGAACCAGCGCTGCGCGTCTCCGACGCCGTCGCGCTGTTGGAAGAAGCGCTGCCGGACAGCGTGCTGCTGGCCGCTGGCGCCATGAGCACTGCATCCCATCCGCGCGGCGAGGCGTTCTTCAGCGGCGACGCCGGTTCGCTCAGCGACGCCGACGCACGACGACTGGCCGCGGAGCAGCTCGCGCGGACCGGTTATCGGTAGCGCTTGACGAGCACGACGCGCGGCGCTCGATCCAGCGCGTTTCACAATCATCTTTCACATCATCACAAGGAACTCCCCATGTCCGAATTTACCGCCGGCGCTTTGCCTGGTTTTCAGCCTGCCCAAGAGTCCGAGGAATCGCAGGTTACTTGGAACGGCCGTCACGGCCAAAGTCTGATCGCGACGAAGAAGATTCTGCTCGACGCGGCGACCGTGGATGCCGGCAATACGCCGACGACCACGCTCCGCGGCGGCAACGTGCTCGCGATCGGCGACGATGGCAACGCGCACGTGTACGATCCCGATGCCAGTGACGGCACGCAAATCGCCGTCGGCATTCTCGAACACGCGCAGAACATGCTGCAAGACGGCGTCGCCGCGGATCGCTTCACGCAGATGCTCGTGCATGGACTGGCCAAGGAAGGCGAACTGCTGGGGCTCGACGCGCGGGCCAGGCAGCAGCTGGCGTCGCGGTTCGTGTTCGACCGTAGCCTTGGCCAACAGGCCGGCGAGTTGATGCACCCGCGGGGCGTGGCGCGCAAGAGCGCGAACTATTCGGTGGTCGCCGCCGATAACGGGCTGCTGATCGTCGCGACGGCAGCGGTGAACTTCACGCTCCCGACCAAGGAAAACGGCCTCGCGTTTCGCTTCGTGCAAACGGCCGACGCGAACCTGGTCATCACCGGCAGCGGCGATATCGTCCACAAGGGAAACGCCGCGGCCAACACCGTCACCTTCAGCACCGCCAACGAAAAGATCGGCAGCCAGGTGCTGGTGGAGTGCATGTACATCGCCGCAAACACGCTGAAGTGGATCGTCACCAATCTCGGCGGCACGACGGCGAGCGTAGCGTAGGCCGCCCTCTACACCGCTAACCGAATCACTGCATACATAACCCTACTCACGAAAGCCCACAACATGTCTCAATCCACCGCTACCGTCCTCGCTCCCAAAACGATCCTTCAGGCCATCAGTCAAATGCAGTTGCCCGGCACGACGCTGCAAAACTTGTTCGGCTGGGGAATGAGCGGAGCCAATCGCCTGCGGCAGAGCGGGCGAAGTTTTGCGTTTGATGTGTTCGACCACACGCGCAAAGTCGCGACCGCCCGCGTGCCGGGGCAAGCGGCGAGTCGGCAGAAGCCGCAGAAGGTCGGTACGACCAGCGGCGTCTTTCCCCGCGCGGCCGAAACGATTGCACTCTTGGACGAGGACTTGCTCAACCGGCGGCGCGTCGGCGGCCAACTCGATGAACTCGACGACTATGGCGAGAGCTATCTCA
>CAUJKE010000257.1 GCA_963205385.1 Planctomycetota bacterium
TGCTTTGCGGCGGGGACTTGTCGGAACCCACCGAAGTAAGCGAACAATACCTGCTGGACCTGGAGCGCAAGGCCTTCTTGGAGCTGTGCATGCAGCGGAAGACGTTGGAGCGGTTGCAGAGTATCATTACGAGCGGGAAAGTGTTGCGGAATTGATGAACGCGGTGAAGCATAGGGATGGTTTGGGCGTGCCGGCTCGAAGACTCGCCGTCGCGCTTTCCGCTACAAGTCCTCGCTTCGCTGCGGGCTTTCCGCTGCAATCGCTCACGCGAAGCTGGTATACTGCACCGAGTGATAGCTAAGGATCGATGGAAGTCCTGTTAGCCATACGCGAGCTTCGAAGGATTGCTAAGCCATGCCTGGAAAAGAGACAGGACAAGGTTCAATTTCCTGTTCATTTCACCTTCATGCTGGTTCTCGAACGCCTCGAAACAAGTCTCGAATCCTTGGAGTTACTAGTCGAAAACAATCCACTTCAACATGAACACGCCATTGGGTTGATCTGCCGTAACATCCTGTCAGATACCATTATTACAGGATACATCATCAAGTCTTCTGAATTGGTGGAACGCCAACCCAAGGAAGCGGATAGTCCGGCTTCAGATCGTGGGGTCCAATCCTCTACCGACCTGGAAGGCCGGTTACACAAAAAGCTCTACTCGCTATATTATGATGACCTTCAGCGAATGGTCAGAATCGCTGAACTATTCCAAAAAGCAGGTGCATTAAGCGACGAGGAAGCCCAACGGTATAACGCGCAGTTTCAGAAAACCACTAGCATGTATAAACTCATTCATGATTACGCTAAAGAATTCAACATTGAGCCTTTTCCGCCAAACACTTTAATATTCAAATGGCTTCTCCAGTCCAACCAACAAGATGGCTGGATCAAGGAGCTCCAATCCTCCTTCGATGTATGGATCTATTTCAGCAAATATGAGCACCTAGGTTTGCATGCGTATGAATTCACCAGAGATCTTGACCCGAAAAAAATAGAATCACGATTGAAACTAGTGTTGCGTCTGGCGGCACTTCTCCTCAGCAGTTGCCTTGAAATGCTCGGAAAAGAAGATAGACTCGAAGAATCGATGGCTATCTACCGTCAACTTCTATCTGTTCCGACAGTTGCACCACCCACTCATGAATAACGCAACACTTTTCTCGTGGGATATGAGCACAAGGCCCGCAGGCCTGCCTTGTGAACCAGCACGACGCATCAACGGCTGGGTCATCGCGGATAGCCCAACGGGGCTGACCGATCATATGAACCCAACACCGGCTGCGACCCCGTCGGGGTCGAATACCTGCGTTGTGTACCAAATGCCAAATGCTGCGACCCTTTCAGGGTCGAATGCGCAGACCATTGCAGCCTGGTGGGGCCTGACCCCGAAGGGGTCACAGCTTTTAGCTGAAAACGGCCCCAATTCCGCCACGACCCCGAAGGGGTCGCAGCCGGAGTTCCGCGTGAGCGATCGAAGCGGCACCCCGCAGGCCGCGAACCAATTTCTTCGAATTCGAGGGAATTGGTTCGCAGCCGAGGAGTACAGCGGAGAGCGCGACCCTGAGGCTTCGCGAGGGGACACGCCCAACACCTCGACTAGCTCAGTGTGACAATACCAACGAACATGAACGCATACATGATCGCAGGTTTCCGAAGCGCAGTTGGTAAAGCGCCCCGCGGCAAGTTCCGTTTCACCCGCCCCGACGACCTGGCTGCCAACTGAGCCATCATGGCCAAGAAGAAGCGCATCCGCTCCATCGACATCGAGATCGACAAGCTGACGAACTCGATCGAAGAGGTCGCGACCGGCAGAACCGTGGCTACGCATGTGGGCCGTGTATTACCGGAGGACAAGTTGATCCGTGCCAAGGATTGGCGCTTCGATTGGCTGAAGGAAATGCGTCAACCCGGCCATGAGGTGTACGCCCTGACCGCCGACCCGCACTCGGGCGTGGTGCAAGGACTGATCAGCATCGAGGACAAGGGCGACCACATTTACATGCACTTGCTGGAGAGCGCGCGCTTCAACCAGGGCAAGGGCAAACTCTTCCTCGGTGTGCCACCAAACCTGGTTGCGCATGCCTGCCGCATTTCCTTCATGCGCGGCTATGGTGGCGTTGTAGCTTTCGTAGCCAAGACGAAACTTCGGCAACACTACATCGATACGCTCGGTGCCGAAGTGATGCGAGGTGATCGCCTGTTCATCGGCCCCCAGCGCGCAACCGAACTCGTTGAACGATACTTCAGTCAACAATGAAAGCGAAACCCATTCTGGAACCCCGGGACGTGGACCTCACAATTGAGGGAGGCGACATGTCCGCTGCTGACCTGAAGACCTTCCGGGCTTTGCTGCGCAAGTCGCAGGCCGCGATCCAGCGAGCGCAGGAGCAGATGTCCGCACAGCCATGGATGGATGAGCCGATCCCCACGCTGCAACAATTGGTCGCGCTTCAACACAAGCGAGAAGATGAAGCCGACCGGAAACGGCCCGCTCTTCCAGCCGGCGTGCTGGATATTGATGAGAGCGGGATCGGTGGTACCATGACGCCGGAAGAGAGCGCCTATTTGAGCGCCTACATCTGGAGTTCGAAGCGGTCCAGCAATAAATACCGTGACATCGTGCACGTGCTCGCACTCGCCCATGAACCGGCACCGAGTTGGAGCACGGTCAAACGCAAAAGCAAACGCAGTAAAGCATGAACGCATACATCATCTCCGGTTTCCGCAGCGCCGTCGGCAAGGCCCCGCGCGGCAAATTCCGTTTCACCCGTCCGGACGACCTGGCCGCCAACGTGGTGAAGCACCTGATGGCCTCCGTGCCGAACCTCGCCGCCGAGCAGGTGGACGACGTGATCGTGGGCAACGCCACGCCCGAGGCCGAGCAGGGCCTGAACATCGGCCGCATGATCAGCCTGCTGGGCTTAGACACCGAGAAGGTGCCGGGCGTGACGGTGAACCGCTATTGCAGCAGCGGCAGCGAGACCATCGCCATCGCCGCGGCCAAGATCCACAGCGGGCAGGCCGACGTGATCATCGCCGGCGGCGTGGAGTGCATGAGCCCCATCCCCTTCGGCGGCTGGCGCATCGTGCCCAACTACGAGGTGAGCAAGGCCAACCCCACCTAC
>CAUJKE010000258.1 GCA_963205385.1 Planctomycetota bacterium
CACCCTACGGACATATTGATCGCGCGGTCCAAACAGCGAGAGCACCGCTTGTGGATCAACCAAGGCAATAGTGGCTTCGTGCATGAAATGTCCGGGGCAACCCCGGCCAAGGCCCTCCGCGCGCCGCAGAGAAATGGTTCAGGACTCCTTTAACTATACCTGAGCGCAGCGGCGAATGAATAGATGAGGGTCGGCGACTGGCCGTAAGTTGTTCTATGGAAACGCCTTGCGGCTTTCTTTGCGGTTCCCGAGCGAACCGGCCAACTAGGATAATCGGTGTAGACGTCGTACCAGGCGGATGGGATAGATATCGTTGCGCAACGTTCCAGTGATTGCGACTTCCCTCGAGGCCCCGTGATGGTACGCCCACGCCAATTTCGCGTTGAGCCGTGTATTCTGTCGCGGCCATGGTTCCGCTGTTGGGACGCGGACGAACTATAGGCGCTCCCTGTTCAAATCTCGCCGCGGGTTCGTTATGCTATCGCCAAGTCCGGGAAGTGTTAGGATCGCTCATTGCCTGTAAGGAAGCGAGCATGGCCTCGAAATCGCGTCGGAAAGAACAGCAAGCTCGCGAACGGTTTAAGAAAAGATTGCAGAAGCGACAGCGTGCGGCGGAAATCGGACGTCCGAGCCTCGGATCCCCCCAAGAAAACATGTTACATCGCCAGCGACTTGCCCGGCAGCAACCGACGGCCTGGGCAGGCGAACTGGCGGAAGACGTCGCCGTCTTTGACGATACAGTCTTGGCGAATTTTTCGCCCGAATTGGCGGAGCAAGTCTCAGCCGTCAGGGCGGCGATTGCGCACGCGAGCCATTCGCGAGGCGAGGAGGCCACCAAGGCTCTTTCGATCATCCCCCGCGGCAGCCCGCTCAGCGAGTGGCGATTATTCGTGCGCGGGCTAGTGTCCTGGCTGGCGGACGATCCGACGGCCGCGACCGAAGCCTGGCAGCGTCTGGATTTTGAACGCCGCCCGGGACGCATCGCGATCGCCATGATGTCTGCGCTGCGGACCGATTTGCAGAACGTCACGGTGGCGAAGGGCGCGAGTACTCCGGCGACAGACCCGGCGGCTAGTCTACGCCAACCGCGCGACGAAAAACTGCTGTATCACGCCAAGCTCCTTCGCCGGTTGCGGTTCGACCGCGTGGCCATTCGCGTGGCCAAGGCCGGCATTCCGGTGTCACGCGAAGTGAAGAATGCTCTGCTGGAACCGCGGGGCATCAAGTGGCTGCAGGATTTTGCGTTGGAATATCGTTCGTTCGAGCCCGGGCTAATCGCCAGACTGGAACAAGTCGCTTTGCATCGCGCCTATGCCCAACCATATGGCGACATTTTTGACCTGGCGGTTAAGGCTTTTGTGGGTCCACGGCACGACCGCAAGAATCTTCTCCTGACGTTTTTCTATTACGTGCGGTTTAGCAATGACCGCATCTGTGAGGGGAAGTCGGAGGCGAGCCTCATCAAGTACCTGACGGATGATCTCCCGCGCAATCAGGAACTTCCCGAAGCGTTGCGAGGTGCGATTGCCAGCCAGATTCATCTCAACGAAGCGATCAGTATGATCGAACCCCGCGACGGACTCCTCGACTTCCTGTCTCGGGATCGTGAGATTGCAAAGTCGATACGCGCGGAGTTTGCGGCGGCCGTGAAGGCCTATCCGGCCAATCGCGCCGCATACCGGGCGCACGTCAATTGGATTAAGTCCGATCTGGACAATGCTCGCTTGACCAAAGCCGAGGCGGAACCCTACTTGAAGCAACTCGCCGACGTCATGGATCGGTGGACCAAGGCGCTCCCAGACGATGCTGAGCCTCGTCTGTGGTTGGTCGACTATTATCTGGAGAATGACGAGACGGTTTCGGCCAAGCCGCATGTCGAATGGCTCGCGGCGTCCCGCCAGGATGATCCGCGGGTGCGGGCGACGCCTTGGAAGTGGCAGTTACTGGAAGCCATGCGGCTGAGTCGCCGCAAAGCGTGGCTCGCACAAGTGCCCGATAAATTGCGCGCCGCCGAGGCGGTGTGGCCCGCGTGGTTGTCCAAGCAATGGCTACCTTATCTCCACGCCGCTTACGCCTTGCGCTGCGAGCAGACCGCCGAATACAAAGCGCAACGCGAAAAGATCTGCCGTGACTCAGGCATCGCCCAGGACTCGCTTGCGGATGCTTGCATGATGCTCGCAGCAGCGCAACGCATGCAGGTTCCCGCGGCAAGCGTTAAGGCTCTGCGGGCGCCGGTGGAAGCCGCCGTGAAGAATATTGGCCAGCTTACGGACGCCGACCTGATCACGGCAGGCGGTTTCTTCTGGGACATGCACCGCACCCAACTGCAATACCCGGCGTATCGTATGCACGGGAGCAAGCTCGCCAAGGAGATGGTGGCCCGGTTCAACCGACGCCTGCGGGATTTTTTCGAGCAACTCGACGCCCCGCAGTTACAAGTGGCCATCCTGTGGTGCGCTGAACATCGTTTTGGCTCCTCGACGAATGATTTGGAGTTGCCGAAGCTCTTTGCGACGCCAGGGGCCGAGCAAATTCCCATGTTGGCCGCGGCCAAAGTGAGCGCTTTCCTGCGAGGGAGCAATCTTTGGCAGGCCGAGAGCTTTCAAAAGTTGGGCGCGCGGTTGCGCGAAGTCGCGCCGTCGCAACGGGACGCATACTACCGCTATTGGTTTGCCGCGCTGGCCGATGAATTGGACGAGGCGGCCGCCAAACGAGTATCGCGCACCCGCAATTACTTTAAGGATCTGTTTAATTCCCTCGACTTCGACCTGGATGACGACGACGACCTGGGTTTTGATCCCGAATGCGATTGCCCCTCGTGCCGCGCGGCCAGAAAAGCTTATGAGGCGACGCGCTGAGCAGCTAGCGCGATTTTAGACACGGAGTTGAAAGATTCATTATGGAAACTTCGCCCACAATCGACCCGTTCGCGGTCCTCGGCGTCTCCATCGAGGCCACGGAGGAAGAGGTGCGCGGTCGGTATTTGGACCTGGTAAGGCAGTATCCTCCGGAACGCGACCCCGCGAAATTCCGGGAAATCCGCGCCGCGTTCGATGCGATCAAGGATCCTTTGCTGATCGCCCAACGATTGGTCGTCGTGCCGAACGAAGATATGGTTCCTAAATGGCTCGACGCAATCAAAGACGAAGAGCGCAAGCCGCCGATCTTGACGCCAGCGTTTATTTTGAGCCTCGGCAATCGTGATTCCGAGCCGCGCGATGGCGCCGGCGCAAGCGGAGAAGCAGGGAAATCGAATGAGTGACGCGGACTACGATCTCGACGTCCCCGGCGAGGCGTTCCCGCGCGAGGACGCGCCGCCGGAGTTTGGGCTCGTCGACCTGATCGAGGCTTTTACGGCGATGCGCCATGAATGGCGCGGCCACACGAAGGAAAGCCGCGCGGCGGCGGAGTCCGTGCGCGCCGCCGTGAATACGATCCAAGAGCTCGAGTCCGCGCTGCAAGCGCAAATCGCTGCCAATAGCACCAGCGAATCCAAGCAACTTGTCGAAGCGATTGTCGATACCGATCACCACCTCACGCGGGCGATCGTGGCTTGCGGACAGGTCGAAGCAAGTCGCTCGCAGCGCGCCCAATCCGACGTCGAAGCGATCCAGCAATATTTCGACGGCATGAGTTCGCTCGCGCGGTGGTTTGCTCGCCCGCTGCTAACGTTTGTGCTCGCTCAAGAGCGTAACCACGCTCCTGTCGAAGGCGTCGCGAGTCCAACGCTGGAAGGGTTAAACCTCGTGCTCGCTCGCCTGCGTCGCGCCATGAAGGAACTGCAGATCGAGCGTCTGGACGCGAGAGGCCAGCCGTTTGATGCGAATGTCATGAACGCGATCGGCGCCGTGGAATCCGCGGAGGTTCCCTCCGGGTACGTGGTGGAGCAACTCGCCCCCGGCTATCGCTGGCGCGGCCAACTGTTGCGTTATGCCGATGTGCGCGTGTGTAGTTAAAGGTTAGAAATAGCGCGCGGCGTTTGTGAAACCACTGCGGACGTCGCCATGATATAATCCAGCGAATTCACGTCATTCCCACCGGATGCGTCGCATCCGAGTTGGGGGAACTGCTTGAAAGGACGACCAATGGTCAACGAGGATGGGCCGATTGTCGGGATCGATTTGGGGACGACCAATAGCGTCGTCGCAGCCGTCATTGACGGTCAGGCGCAAGTCTTGGGGGAGGAAGGAGAGAAGCTGTTGCCGTCGGTCGTCGCGCTGGACCAACAGGGCCGGCTGATCACAGGCATCGTGGCGCGCAATCAACTGGCGGCCTTTCCTGACCGCACGATCGCGTCGATCAAGCGGCGAATGGGCAGCATGGAAAAGGTCTCTCTGGGGGATCAAGCGTTCACGCCGCCGGAAATTAGCGCGATGATCCTCCGCCGGCTGCGCGATCGGGCTTCGCGGGCGCTCGGGCAACCGGTCGCACGGGCCGTGATCACCGTGCCTGCGTTCTTCGATGAACATCAGCGGCAGGCCACGATCGAGGCCGGCGAACTGGCCGGGCTCAAGGTTGAGCGGTTCATCAACGAGCCGACCGCCGCCACCTTGGTGTATCATGCCGGCTCGCATGACCGCAAGCAGATTCTTGTCTACGACTTCGGCGGCGGAACTTTCGATGTCTCGATCGTGCGCATGGAGCGGGGCGTGATCGAAGTCTTAAGCAGCAAAGGCGACACGCACTTGGGAGGCGATGACCTCGACCGTTTGCTGCTGGACTATGTTGCCGACAAGTTTCAAGAAGAGCACACGCTGGACCTGCGGGAGAACACCTCCACGCGGTATCGGCTCTTGCAAGCCTGCGAACAAGCCAAGATCCATCTGTCGACGGAAGAGTCCGTTCAACTGACGGAAGAGTTCATCGCGGAAAAAGACGGCCAGCCGCTGAATTTAGTCATGACCGTGACCCGCGCGGAGTTCGAGGAACTCATCGCGCCGCTGGTCGAGCGCACCATTTCCAGCGTGGACGAAGCCGTGCGCGATGCTGCGCTCACGATTCATCAACTCGATGATCTGGTGCTCGTCGGCGGCTCGACGCGGATTCCGCTCGTCGAGAAGCGGCTGCGCGAGGAGTTTCTCCGCGAGCCGAGTCGCGCGGTCGATCCTGACCTGGCGGTGGCGCTTGGGGCAGCCGTCCAAGCCGCAATGATCGACGGCCAGTCCATTGGTCCCGTCTTGGTGGACATTACAGGGCATACGCTGGGGATCGAAGTCTTCGAGGGATTCTCGTTTTCGGGGCCGAAATTAGCCTTCTCGCCAATCATTCACCGCAACAGCCCGCTGCCGGCGCGGTACGAAGATGCCTACAGAACCCTGCATGACGAACAGGAAAGAGTGGAAATTCATGTCTTGCAAGGCGAGCACGCGGAAGTGGAACGCAACCGCTCGATTGGGAAGTTCTTGTTGGATCTGGAAACTGGCGGCGGCGACCGTAGCAAGATTATCGTGCGCTTCGATCTTTCGCTCGACGGCACGCTAAGCGTCACGGCGACGCAGCCTGCGACGGGGGCGAGTAAGGAATTGACGATCAAGAATGCGCTCAGCCAGTTTCAGGCCGAGGAGCGTGATCACGCGCAGGCTCGGCTCGGTTCGCTGTTTGAGTCGTCCGCAGAACTCTTGGAAGACGAGGAACTGGCCGCCAATCATCATTGGGCCAGAGAAGACGCGGCCCATGGCAACGCCTCGCGGAACGCCAAATTTCCGGCGGCCTATGCACTCTTGGAGCAAGCGCAGCGCGTGCGGGCGTCGGTCTCTGGCGAGGACGCGGAAGAGATTCAGACCTTGGTTGAGCAGTTGAAGCAAGCCTTAGACGCCGAGGACCAGGCGACGGTCACTCGTCTGAGCGAAGAACTGGACGATATTTTGTTCTATGTCCAGTGACCTGACGCTCCGTTGCCCGGTCTGCCGGGCCACGCAAACCATTCGCGACCAATGCCGCCGCTGCCAGGCTGACTTGAGCCTGGTGGCGCGGGCTCACCGCCGCGTCGCCTATTTGATGGCGGAACGCGAGCGCGCGCGTGCCGCCGGCGATCGTTGGCGCGAGCAGTCGCTCCTTCAGGAACTGGACCAACTCGTTCCCCGCGGCGAACACACGTCGGATCGGTCGTAGCGCTGCGTCCTATCGCAGGCACCAGGAGAAGCGAACATTTGGCCCGTGCGTAATTCCGGGGCTTTGGCCGGAATTGCGCTATCGCCCGTTATTGCGTTTGTGCACTGAAAAGGGCGTATCAAATCGGCTTTCAATGTCGTCTGAATGACGACACACTTCGGCGCTCGCGCGCATCGGTCCTGTTTTCCCGAAATGCCGCAAGTGCTTTTCTTCAAGTCACTTGTGAGCTACAGGCGGCCGTTCCGGCACGGCGACTGCTCTACTTGGTTTGCGATTCCCTAAACGGGCCGCCGACATAGGCCCTCGGCGGCTCGCCCAATTGACCGCGGCTGGAGCCGATCCGGGCGCGATTCCATAATTTCGAGCCGTTTCGCCGTAACAACGATTCGCTGCTTGCGCTCACGGAGGGACGCAGCGGCGCCGCACGCCTGCAACTGAATTGGAGAAGCCAAGATGACATCAGCCCCCAAAACCAAGTGACAAGGAAGCGAGATTCGACATGCTGCCATATATTGGTTACGCGCTGCGCGAACAGAATCGTCCCTGCCTGGACGACTCGGCCATTAACGCTTGTGAGATTACGTTCGAACGCGCGGATGATCCACTCCGCATTGAGCGCTATTTTCAGGACGCCGACTTCGATTACGTCAGCGTGCATGCGCTGAAGCTTTCGCCTTGCAGTCCCGCACCCCCCAACCGCAAGTATCTGCAAGCGCTCCGCGAAATCGCGCTCGAAAACGGCGCGGAGAGCATTAGCGATCACCTGGGGTTCACGCGGGATGCCGGTGCAGGCGTTGAGATGGGGCATTTCGCCCCTGCCCCCTGGACCGAGGCGGGGCTCGATGCGACCTGCCGCAACGTGAACTTGATTCAAGAGTACTTCGAGCCGCTGCATTTCTATGTCGAGAACATCGCTTACCTCTTTCGGCTGCCAGGCGAAATGAGCGAAGCGGAGTTTGTTTCCCGGCTGCTCACGCGCACCGGATGTGGCTGGCTGCTGGACGTAACGAACGTCTACGCGAACGCGCTGAACTTCAAGTTTGATCCGTTCGAGTTCATTGCCGAGGTGCTTCCCACCGCGCAACACGTGCAAATTCACCTGGCCGGCGGGTTCTTCGATGAACAAGCAGGCATGTATATCGATAGCCACTCGCACCCCATTCCAGAAGCCGTATGGGACTTGTATCGCTTTTCACTCGCGCTGGCGCGGAACAAAGTTCACGCCGTGTTCATTGAGCGAGATCAGAACTTTCCCGAAGAGAATGGCTGGCGACAAGAAATCCGCGTGGCGCGGCGCATTGCAGAAGATGTGGCGGCAGGCGCGAAGCGGCTGGCGCGAGTGTGAGCATTTAACCCACATGGAGTTGCTCGCCACGCTGGGAGCGTTTGCGTCTCACGTAGCTTGACATTATTAAGCGCTTGCACAACGACGAGCGACCCCATGCTCACCGGCCTTGAACCGGCAGATCTTCCGAGACCGGTTGGCGGTCGTAGTTGTCGATGTCGCCAAGATTGAGCTCGGGGCTGAACGTTTCGCCGGGGAGAATCCAGATTTCACCATGCGAATCGTTCTGCTCGGTGCGGACATCGTGATGCCGCACAAGCTCCAAAATGGCCAGGAACATGCCGATCATCGCCGACTTGTGCGCGCCGGGTTGAAAGAACTCGCTGAGCGCGGCCCGATTCGTCGCGACGATGCGCTGGTGAATGCGTTGCATGTACACCTGGATCGGCGTGTCGTCGTACACAATGCTCGAGGCCGGCGTGGGGGTGCTATCGCGCATGATGCGTCCCAGCGCGCTCACCAGATCCCACAGTTCCACTTCGTGAATCGGCTCGCTCGAGAGATCCGTGGAACGGGGCGGCAGGTCGTTCGCCAGGCGGGCGTACCGCTTTTGCGCCGCGCGACTTTGCTCTTCAAGCATGCTCGCGGCATCCTTGTATTTCTTATACTCGAGCAATCGGGAGACCAGCTCATCGCGCGGGTCGTCGAGCGCTTCCGTTTCTTCGTCGCCGTGTGGCAGCACCAAGCGCGACTTGAGCTCGATCAGCGTGCTGGCCATGTCCAGAAATTCGCCAACGGCATCGACCTCGAGTTCCCGCAGCACCTCGAGGTGGCTGAGATATTGCTCGGTGATGAGGGCGAGCGGGAGCTCGGTAACTTCCACCTCGTGCTTCTTCACCAGATACAGCAACAGATCGAGCGGGCCGCGGAAGATGGATTGCAAATCGACGCGAAAAGACATGGCCAGCACTCGGTTAGGGATCGCGCGGGGAACGGTTATTCGTCGCCATCGCTCCCCTCCAGGTTATACTCTTTTAACTTCTTGTGCAGCGTGTTGCGGTTAATTCCCAAGCGCTGCGCCGCTTTGGTTTGCACGCCGCCGGTTGCGGCCATGACCTGCGCGATCAACTCCCGTTCGACCCGATTGACGATCTTCGCGTGCAGGTTCTCTTCATCCGCCGGGGAGTTCGAGAGGCCATGCTGCACGACGTCGAACGTGAGCGACTCCAAATCCGCAGGCTGCGCACGGCCTGGGCGCGGCTGGATGCGGCCGAGAACCACATCGGGCAGCAACTCGACGGTGAGTTCGTCCCCTTCAGCCATCACCACGGCCCGCTCAACATAGTTCTGCAGTTCACGCACATTCCCCGGCCAATGGTACTTCTGGAGCGATTCCATCGCATCCCGTTGGATATGCACGACGTAGCGATCATTCATTTCGCTGTAATGGTTCAAGAAGTGGGCCACGAGCTCCGGAATATCCTCGCGCCGCTGGCGCAATGGCGGAATGTTAATTGGCACGACATTCAGGCGCCAATACAGATCCTCGCGAAAACGTTCGCGATCGACTTCCGCCATCAAATCCCGATTGCTAGCAGCGAGGACGCGGGTCTCGACCCGCATGGTTTGGGTGTCGCCTACGCGGTCAAACTCGCGTTCTTGCAGCACGCGCAGGAGTTTCACCTGGAGCACGAGCGACGTGCTGTTGATTTCGTCCAGAAAAATCGTGCCTGTATGCGCCGCTTCAAAACGCCCGGTGCGATTGTTCACCGCGCCGGTAAACGAGCCGCGCACGTGGCCGAAAAGTTCGCTTTCCAGCAGGCTTTCAGAAAGGGCCCCGCAGTTGACGCGCACAAATGGCCCGCTGGAGCGAGTACTGAGCCGATGGATCGCGGTGGCGATCATTTCCTTGCCGGTTCCGGTCTCACCCAGTAGCAGCACCGAAGCGTTGGTGCGTGCGACGCGCCGTGTGAGTCGGTAGACCTCCTGCATCGCCGGCGAGGCGCCGATGATGCCGGCAATCGGCGGTCCCGCATCGTTCACGTTGAGAGGTCGGTAGGGGGCCATCCGTGCAAATGCCGAAGCGAAAAGACGTAGTGGATTGCGGCGAAAGGCTGAACTATTTGGCAGCCGCCTGCTGCTCGATGGTGTCCAGGATGGAAGCCAAAAACTGCTGCGTGTTGGAATCCAGCGATTCGCTGGCGTTGTAGCGATTGTATTGATCGCGAATTTCGTGGGTCGTGAGCAGCACGCCCCGGTTTTTAACGGCCGTCGCAAAACCTTTGACGGCCGCCTGGCGGTCGGTCAAATCGTGGTTCGCGTTGCTGGCGAAATCGACGAGGGCGAGTTGCGAGGCATGCGTTCCCAGTCCTCCCAGCACCGGCGCGGCGTGCACAGTGAGGCCGGGCACGGTGAGCGCCCGCAACACATGCGGCTCTTGGCGGAGCAGATCGTAATATTTGCCCTGCTCGGCGTCTTGCGTGAGTCGGGCCAAATGATCGAGCGCGACCCGTGCTTGACGCATCCGTTCGTCGTACGGGACGAATTTCAGTCCAGCATGGCGAAACGCTTGCTTGACCTGAAATGTCATCATCTCGCGGTTGTGAGCGTACGGCATGGCATGCGTCAGCGGGTCGGTCTCGGCTTTCTCCAACAGCGGCAGCCAGTTCTCCTCACGCGCCATGAAAAACACGAGGGTGTTGGCGGTTCGTGGATCCTTGCGCAGTTGCTGCCAGACGTGGTCCAGATCGGGGTCGTCGATCGCGTCGCTCAGGAAGATCATTTCGTAGTCAGGATTATCGAGCGCCAGTTTCATCACCTGCCGCCCAAAAGTGGCGATGTCCGCGTCGTAACCCATCGTATTCAAGATGCCTGCCGTGGCGCTGGCCTGTTCGGCGATCGGATTGCCGACCAGCACGCGCCGCGAACCGACGCTGCCGGCAAAGTAACCGAGCGCTTCTGCCACATAGCTCGCGCCGGGGAACGAAGTTGGCGACTTGAACTTGAGGATCGCGTCGGCGGCGGCAAAGCGAAGGCGACGGTCGGGATGTCGCAGCGCCAATGCCAACGGGCGCGGCGCGCCGGAAGCTGACAGCAGCAATTCAGCCGAACCGCTATCTCCCAACACTTCCGCCGCGGCTATCGCGGCCGGCAGGTGTTGATTCTTGATCGACCATGCGAGAACATCCTCGAGCACTTCGGGAGCAACCAGTGAGGCCATTGCGTGTACTGTGCCCGGTCCGGTCGGAAGCGGCGAATTCAGGCCGGACATCGATTTACCGGCTTCCAAGTGCGTCGCCAGAAAGAGCCGCCGGTAATCGGCCGATTCAGGCTGTAACGCGTACAAATCGCGGGCGAGCATCGCCGCCATGATGGTGGAGGCCGGGACATCTTCGATCGGAGTGGAAGCCTCGTCCGGAAAACGGACCGAGGGGAGCGTCACCGCGCTCGGCGTCACGGGGTAGACATGCGGAACCGGCGCATCTTGCTTCGCATCCCACCGCCAGAGCGTCACCAGATTGTTGTGATCGGCTTCCAGCGGCGCATTGCCAGCGAAATATTCCTGAGCTTTGCGGGCAAGCAAGCTTTCTGCGTCACTGCGCGAAGGGACTTCGCCCACCAGTCGCTCCAGCGCCGCCTGCGCGATCCGTTGGACGCGTTCATCTTCGGCGGAGTCGAGCGCAGGCCGCAGCAAGAGCGGAATCACGCGGGATGAATTCAAACGCGTCAGCACGGCAATGGCTTGAATGCGCAGTTCCGGATTATTCGCTTCGAGCACGCCTAACAATGGCGGCACGACGCTCTCCCCCAGCGCAACCAAGGCGTCGCGAGCACGAGCCTGCGCTTCCGGCAGATTGCGATTGCCAGCAATATCCAGCAGCGGCTTGACCGCCGCGACGCCTGCGTTGCGCAGTTCGACGAGCGCCTCTTCGCGCTGGGTCGCGTCGGCGTCGGTGGCTTGTTGCGCGAATTTCTTAAGCCGCACGGGGTCTTGATTCACTTGCTGCGCCGCGCGCAGCACGGCCTGGCCGACCTGTGCGCCCAGGGGCGCTAATCGTTTTTCCGCCGCGATGCGGAGGAATAGGGCCGTGCCAAAATTGCGTTGCACGGCGGCGAGTTCTCCCGCGGTTGGTTTGGCGGCCACGAGTTGCGCGAGATAGAACCTCGCTTCGTCGAAGGCTCCATAGTCCAGCAACTGACTCACCGCTTGCATGAGCGCTTCAGGCGTCGTCGGTTTCGATTCGCGAATCGCGAGGATCACGATATCGTCCGTCGGTGGAGGTCCGCCTTCATCTGCGGCGTCTGTCTTGGCCGGCGCTCCCGGCGCTGGCATCGGCGCCGCGGCGCCTGCGCCGAACGGATCCTGAGCATGGAGCCCGTAACCGAGCGTGCCGGTGAGCACCAAGGCGAGCACAAAACAGGGTAAAAATTGGCGGCGTCGCATCATGATGGCGGATTCGCTGAAGGAGGAGCAGGGGGCGGGCTGATCTTGGCCTTCCAATATTGTAATTGCCGCTCCACCTCCCGCGGCGCAGTAGATCCATAACTTGTGAACGCGGAGACGGCTTTTTCCACCCCCAGAATGTCGTAGACGCGCGAATCCAGATCCGGATGGGAGGATTGCAACTCTTCTAGGGGCAGATCGGCCAGCCGGCAGCCTTTGGCGAGCGCCTTGCCGACGAGTTCGCCGACCAGGTGATGCGCGGTGCGTTGCGGCATTCCTTGACGAATCAGAAATTCCATCAGCGTGGTCGCGTCCAGGTGGCCGCGATCAAGTCGCGCGCGAATCGCCTCGCGATTGAGTTTGGCTCCCGCCACCAGCGGCGCTGCGAGTTCCAGGCAAATCTCGACCGTATCGACCGCATCGAACAACTGCGGCTTATCCTCCTGCAAATCGCGGTTGTAAGCCAGCGGCAATCCTTTGATGAGCGTCAAGAGCGACACTAAACTGCCAATCACACGCCCCGACTTGCCACGAGTGAGTTCGAGGACGTCCGGGTTGATCTTCTGTGGCATGATCGATGAGCCGGTGCAGAAGTCGTGCGGGAGCGTGAGGAAATTGAATTCGATCGTGGACCAGAGAATCCACTCTTCCGCCCACGTGCTGAGATGCGCGGCGATGAGCGAGAGGCAAAAGACCGTTTCCAGCACGAAATCGCGATCGCTCGAAACATCAATGCTATTGTTGGCGACTTCCGCGAAGCCGAGGCGCTGGGCCACATCGTGCCGATCGATCGGCAACGTCGTGCCTGCCAACGCGGCGACGCCGAGACTGCAAATGTTGACGCGCCGGCGGCAATCGGCCAAACGACGCCGATCACGCTCGAACTTCTCACAATAGGCCAGCCAGTAATGCGGCGCGAGCACGGGCTGCGCGCGCTGCAAGTGGGTGTAGCCGGGGAGGATCACATCCCTATCGCTCTCGCAACGCTCGACGAACGCACGCTGCAAGTCGAGCAGTCTCGCGTCGATCCGGTCGATGGCGTCGCGCACCCACAGACGTAGATCGGTCGAAACCTGGTCATTGCGGCTCCGCGCCGTGTGCAGTTTACGACCCACATCGCCCAAACGCTCGATGAGCGCTGTTTCGATGTGCATGTGGATATCTTCGAGCTCTATCGAGAACGGCATCTCGCCGGCGGCAATTTGTGCGCCGATTTCGGTCAGTGCGGTTTCGATCTGCTGGGCTTCGTCGGGGCTGAGCAGACCCACCTTGGCGAGCATTTGGGCGTGGGCGATGGAACCCGCGATATCGTGCGCGTAGAGCCGATGGTCGAAGCTGATGCTTTCCGTAAACCGTTCGACGCGGCGATCCGTTGCCTTGGAAAAAACTCCCGATCGAGATGGGGTAGCCAAGCGTTCGATTCCACTTTTGCGCAGGGAGCGGGTAACAGTTCAGGGAAACGCAAGATGCCGCGAAAATAGCCTGCGCAAACGCGCCCTTCCAGGCAGGAAAGCATGGCTGCCAGCAGGAAGCGCACGCCAGCATAGGGGTGTCGATTCGCGACAACCCATTGATTCTAAATGGGTTACAGCAACGTGTCAATTATTGTGTGAGGGTGACTGCCCAGAAAGCAGGCAGAGCGTGAAAATCGCTGCGGTGGCGATTAAAGTGAGGCGGGCTTCAACGAGACTCGTCTTCCGCGAGCAATTTTGCACAACGTGCAAGGTGGCTCGCGTGGGGGAAAAGTTCACTCTGCAAGATCCCCTGGGGTAACCCCAGAGAGGCCGCCGGTTACGCACGCGCAACCTCGACCAGCTTGAAGCCCGCCTCGAACGTGATTCTAAGGTGCGCACCTTGCGACTGCAAATAAAACGAGATCCGCACGGAGCTTGTCCGCGCGGATCTCGTGGAAATCCAAGTTGTGGGAGACTTCGTCGGACCTATCCTTCCACAAACACCATCGTGCTGCGGTAGTCGAGCGTCAGCTTGCCGGACTTGGGGGGCGCGGGGCCGTCGCACTTGGGATAGATGTCCTTGGGAGAATCGGCGGCGGTGTCGATGAACTGCCGCCACTTCGTCCCCTTCGCAATCGCCGGCAAGATGAACTCGCGCGGGCTACCGGTCGCGTTGATGAGTAACAACACGTCCTTGGCGTCCTCGTCGGCCACGGCCAGCATCTGTTGTTTCCGCAACAGGACAATCAGCGTGTTATCGCCGTTATGCCAATCGACGGCCGTCCCCAGCGCGTTATACCAGTTCACGTCCGGCAGGCCAGTCTCGGGGTGTGGTTCACCCCGCAGGAATTCCTTGCGGCGGACCGTCGGTTGTTCGCGGCGGAACTTGACGAGCGCCTGCGTGAAGCGCACGAGATCCCGATTTTGCTCAACGAGGGTCCAGTCGAACCAGCTCAGTGCGTTATCCTGGCAATAAGCGTTGTTATTGCCTTTCTGGGTCCGGCGGCACTCATCCCCCATCACGAACATCGGCACCCCTTGGCTGGTCATCAGCGTCGTGAGCATGTTCTTGATCTGGCGGACGCGCAGCTTCTCAACAATCGGCCGTTTGGTCGGGCCTTCCACACCGTAGTTATCGCTGAAGTTGTTGTTGTCGCCGTCGCGGTTGCCTTCGCCGTTGGCTTCGTTGTGCTTTTCGCGATAGCTCACCATGTCATTCATGGTGAAGCCATCGTGCGAAGTGATGAAGTTGATGCTGCAAAATGGCGCTCGGCCTGCGTGTTCGTACAGGTCGCTCGACCCGCCAAATCGCGTCGCGAACGCGCCTACCATGCCGCCATCACCGCGCCAAAAGCGGCGAATGTCGTCGCGGTAACGTCCGTTCCATTCCGCCCACCGCAAATCGCCAAACGAGCCGACTTGATACGCCCCGGCGGCATCCCAGGCTTCCGCGATAATTTTCGCGTCCGCCAAGAGCGGGTCTTCCGCGATCGCTTCGATCAGCGGCGGATTGGGAACCAGGTGCCCGTTCCGGTCGCGCGACAAAATCGACGCCAGGTCGAAGCGGAAGCCATCGACGTGATAATTATGAACCCAGTGGCGGAGGCAATGGAAGATCATCTCGCGGGTGACGGGATGATTGCCATTGATGGTATTGCCGCAACCGCTGAAGTTCATGTACCGACTGCCGCCGTTGCCCAGCATGTAATACACGCGGTTCTCGAGCCCCTTGAAGCTCAACGTTGGGCCTAGTTCATTCCCTTCGCACGTGTGGTTAAAGACGACGTCGAGAATGACCTCGATGCCGGCCTTGTGGAGTTCCTTGACCATCGTCTTGAACTCGTATACTTGCGCGCCCGGTTCGCGACTCGCGGCATAGCCACGGTGTGGCGCGAAGAACGCGAGGGGATCGTAACCCCAATAGTTGGTCCGTTCCGGCTTGCGGCCCCAAATGTCGTTGATGGGGAACTCGTGCACCGGCATGAGTTCGACGGTCGTCACCCCGAGCGATTGCAGGTACGGAATCTTCTCGATGATGCCGAGATACGTGCCGGGATGTTCGACGCCGCTCGTCTTGCTCTGCGTGAAGCCTTTGACGTGCGTTTCGTAGATGATCGCTTCCGACAGGTCGCGGCGGATGTGCCGATCTCCTTCCCAGTCGAAATACTCTTCCATCACGACGCATTTTGGAGGACGGATCACGCCGTCGTCCGACGGCATGAAGTCTCCGGCCAGCGCTTTGGCGTACGGATCGATCAAGCGGGCTTTCGGATTGAACAATTGCCCGTGTTCAGGATCGTACGGCCCGTCGGCCTGAAAGTGATACAACGCGCCCGGCTCTAGCCCTTCGATGAACAAGCTCCAGATATCGCCCAGGCGATGATCGTGAGGATCGAAGTTGTAGATTTCGCTCGGTTCGCGATCGGTGACCTTGTCGTAGATCAACAATCGCATGGCCGTGGCCGAACGACTGAAGACGACGAATTGCACGCCGCCGTCATGAACGAGCGCGCCATACGGCAGGATGTGCGTGAATTGTAATGCAGGATGCGGATGTCGCATAAGCATAGGCAGCCTCGGCTCCATTCCCAGGTGATACTCTTGACGGTACAACGTCGAAGAAAAATACCACCTGATAACGCAGAGCAACGTGCCGAAGCTGTTCTTAATGGTAAAAAATCGGCCTTCCGCTGCGCAAATCAGCGGTTGCGGAAACCTCGTCGCATGGCGACTGTGTTCCGCCTAGGCAAGCGTTCGCAATGGCGGGGAGTAATGGGGCCCGCGAACACTCGTCGTGTCACAAGTCTAGGTTGATCTGGCCGAATTGTCACCGGACAGCAGGCATTTCTCCAAACAGCGGAAAATTAAGGTCGGCGCGTTACTCTCGGGTAGGAAGGTAGTTAAAATGGGTGTCGCGGCCTGGCCGCAGAGGTCGGTCTATCGACATTATCGGTTGATTCGCACGGCGCCTCCGCTGTGTTAGGCTGAAAATTTGCAACGGCAAAGTCGCCGCCACTGGGGTTAGCCTGTTCTCGCTTGTCAAAGACCCGACGATGTCGAATATCTCGCATTTAGATCCCCAGCGTCACTCGTTGGCCGGACAATTCGCCGCTTCGCTCTGGCGTCCTTCGCTCTTGCGCGCCAACGCCTGGCTCTGGCCACTGTTGGCGGCGCCGCTGTTGGCAGCGCTGGGTTATTACGTTTATTCGTCCGTGCAGCACTCGCTGCGTCAGGCGGTGCGCGAGCAACTTGTCGCGATGCGGGATGCGGAGCTGGAAGCGATGCAAATCTGGATGGGAATCCAGCGCAGCACAGCGGCGTCGCTCGCGACCGATCCGCACGTATCGTCCCTGGCGGAGCAATTGATCGCACTTCATACGTCGGGCGACCTCACGAACGTCGCCTTGATCGAATCTCCCTTGGCGGCGCAACTGGCGGACGAAATCGCCGCAAATACGCGACAGCAATCGTATGCGGGGTTTGTATTGTTGGATGCGGACTTTACGATCGTGGCGTCGGAACTCGCGGAACTTGTCGGCAAGCCCGAGGCGGTGGACGATGCGGTCTATGCCGCGACGCTCGCCGCCGGCAACCCCATCGTCACCCGCCCTATTGCCTCCAAGGTGCTCCGAGAAGACGTGGACGGCGAGTTGCGGGCGGGCGTTCCCACCATGTTCGCCGCCGCGCCCCTGCTGGACGCCGAGGGAGAATTTCTCGGTGCGATCTGTCTCCGTATTCGCCCCGATGTTGACTTCACGCGAATTCTGAGCGTCGGCAATTTCGGTGATTCTGGCGAGACATTCGCGTTTGATGAGCAGGGCGTGGTCCTTTCGCGGACGCGCTTCGAGGACCAACTCAAACACATCGGTTTGCTGCAAGACAAGCCGTATGTCACCTCCGTGCTCAATCTGGAAGTTCGCGACCCCGGCGTCGACCTGACGAGAACGACAGCGCGGCCATCGCAAACGCGCGGCGAGTTGCCGCTTACGAAAATGGCCGCATCGGCCGTCACAGGCGAATCCGGCGTGGACGTCGACGGCTATCGCGATTTTCGCGGCGTTCCCGTCGTGGGAGCCTGGACGTGGCTGCCGGAATATGGGTTTGGCGTCGCGACCGAGCTTGATAGCGCCGAAGCGTTTCGCGCGGCGAACTTCATCGGTTGGGTGCATCGCGCCATTGGGGCGGTGCTCGCGCTGCTGACCGGCGCCATGTTCGCTGCCACGTGGGTCATGGCCAAGGCGGAACGTCAGGCCCGCGATGTCAGCCTGGCCGCGAAACAGATTGGGCAATACCATTTGGAAAAGGCGCTGGGCCAAGGGGGTATGGGGGTGGTTTATGCCGCGCGGCATGCGCTGTTGCGTCGCCCTACCGCCGTGAAAATGCTTCTTCCCGGCCGCAGTAACGAGGAATCGATTGCGCGATTCGAGCGTGAAGTGCAACTGACGAGCCGGCTG
>CAUJKE010000259.1 GCA_963205385.1 Planctomycetota bacterium
GTCGGCGGACCGACCGTCGCCGACGTTGCCAATATCCCGCAAGGCGATGGCGGAGCGCCCGCAGGCGGTGCGCAACCGACCGCCACGTCGGTCGCCAAGGCAGCCACCGGCGGAGGAGCTCCCAGCGGCGCGGCGCGCACGACGGACATCGCCGCCGCCAGCACCGGCGGCATCGTCTCCGCCGTCCAGGTCGGCCGGGCCGAAGCGACCGAAGCCATGGCCGGCGCGCCAGCGGCAGGGGGTGGCCAAGCCGCGCAGCCACGACGCAGCACGGGACCAGCCTTTGCGGCCAATGCGAAAGCTGACCTGCCGACGCTCGCCGGTTCGCCTGCATCCGGCGGCGCCGCTCAAGGAACGCCCGTCGCGGCCACCGGGGCGGAAGTCGCCAAGCTGGGGGGAAGCTCGGGAGTTGGCGGCGGCGCGGCCGTCGCGTCCGCGCCCTCCGCGGAACCAACGGCCGTTGGCGGAACCGGCACGGCCGGGGTCGCGCTTGCCCAGCGATCCTCGGGGAGCGAGTCCGGCGAGGCGCCGGCCGCCGTCGCCAATGTCGGCGCAGGCTCGCCGGGACGTCGCAGTGCGAACGTTGCGCTCAGCGGCGGCCCCTCGGCGACCGCGGACGTGATCGCTGGCGCGGCCGTGGCCCAGGCAAGTGGCGAAAATCCACTGGCAGGCATGGATCGCGGCGCCCTCGCGCGGCAAGAAATCACCGGCGCGATTCCCGTCAACGTCGCAGCCGCGGAAGGCCCCGGCGGTCTCGGCGCGGAAGTCGCCGTCGATGTCGGCATCAACAGTCGTCGCGCCAGCACCGAGTCGCTCGACGTGCAAATCAAGGATGCGCGCTTCACCCGGCAAAAGGTCGGCGGCGAACTCGACGTCAACACGTCCGCGATCGTCGCGACCGAAGGCTTCCGCAAGCGTGGGCCTGATGGCCGCGGCGGTCCAGGATCCGCAGCGCCGCAAACCGAGGAATCCGTCGAACTTGGCCTGGTTTATCTGCAACGTAAACAACTCCCCGATGGCAGTTGGAGTTTGCAAGGGCATGGCGATCCGGCAGGTGAAATGCTCGCCAGCGACACCGCCGCGACCGCGCTCGCCGTGCTCGCTTTTCAAGGAGCCGGCTACAGCCATCGCGAGCATCGCTATCAAGATGTGGTCCGCGGCGGCTTGATGTACCTCATTCAGAATCAAGCGAAGAACGGCGACTTGTTTGTCAAGACGGACGACCGCTCCAATAGCAGCGCCTGGCTCTACAGCCACGCGCTCGCCACGCTCGCGCTGTGCGAGGCTTACGGCATGACCGGCGATCCCGAACTGCGTGAACCGGCCCAAAAGGCGATCGATTTCATTGTCGCTTCGCAAAATAAAGAACGGGGCGGCTGGCGCTATACGCCCCAAGCCGGCAGCGATACGTCCGTCACCGGTTGGATGATGATGGCCCTCAAGTCCGGCGAACTCGCCAACTTGGATGTGCCGGTCGAGACGTACCACAAAATCCGTCAATGGCTCGATGTTTCCGATGGCGGTGACGGCCGCGGCTACATGTTCCGCTACGATCCCTGGGCGCCTGACACCCGCGAGCAACGCCACGGGCGCGCCGTTTCCAAGACAATGACCAGCGTGGGGCTCCTCATGCGGCTCTATCTCGGCTGGAAGAAAGACAATCCCTCGCTGCTCCGCGGCGGCGACTATCTCCTGGCCAATCCGCCGGAGGTGGGAACCGTGCGTCCCAAGTACATTACCGAAACGCCCCGCGATACCTACTACTGGTATTATGCGACGCAGGTCATGTGGCATCTGGGAGGCGAATATCGCGAGCGTTGGCTCGCGGAGCTTCACCCGCTCTTGCTGAAATCGCAAGTCCAAAACGGCGCAATGGCCGGAAGTTGGGATCCCGCCGGCACCGTCCCCGATCGCTGGGGACCAACCGCCGGGCGACTTTACGTCACCACCATGAACCTTCTCTCACTGGAAGTCCGCTATCGGTACTTGCCGATTTATGACAGTGAGCAAGGGAATATTGGTCCATAAACATTTGGACGATAGCCGAACTCGCCCCAAGTTCGGACAAACGCCAGACGTTCTTCTTCACCATCCGCATCATGCGGATGGGGGGCATGACTTGTTGGCTGGCTTGATGACCGGCGCGAGAATCGGCAGCCTACGCACCGCTGGCTCTACGCGCGGAGCGATACGATCTTGCCGCGGCTGGTCTCTTCGATCGTGACCTTATCCTCGCGCGCCAGCCAGCCGAGGGCTTGCATCACCGTATCGCGCGGGGCGCCGGTGTTCTTGACCAGCTTGGCGAGCGAGAGAGGGCCTTGCTCGTCCAGGGTCTTCCAAACCACCCCCGCCATGTCGCCAATTTGTAACACACAGTCCTGAGTCATCGCGGTGGCCATCCTTCGTGGACTCCCGAATAAAAGTGACGAAGTACCCTGCGATCCGGCATTCGCGGGCAAGCACTCCCGCGCCGCGGCTTCGCCGCCTATCTATGGGGCATAGTATACCCTAGTCCTCACCACGCGCTCAATCAGGCGCTAACGTGCGACGGTCCGACCCACGCATCAGCTAGGGAGATTGCGTAGGCGCGTGCGCAATTTCACGGGGCTTCGCACACCGCTGCTCAATCCAGCGCGCGTCCACAAAACGCCGCAGCAAGTTCACCATATTCTGCCACACGTCGGCGGCCAACTCCGGCGGAATTTCCCTCGGTGCGCCAGCATCTTCAGCCGCGTGAAAACCGTTCCAGCCCAGTCGCACAGGCCACTTATACATCACCGCGCTAGCGTTCATCCGCTCCAACACACGCGCCGCCCAGAGTGCGCCAAAGCTGTCGCGGAAGTCGAGCCACAGGCGATCAAAACCTCCGCGCCCGGCGGTGCGGGATGTCTTGCGCAGTCCCCACACTAGTGCGAACAGGCATAATGCGGCGGCGCCCAGCGTTTGCCACGCTTGGTGCTCGCTGGTGGTCCAAGGGAAATAGCTCCAAAACAAGAGCAACTGCCCGCCGGCGACCGCGACGGCCGACAGCGAGTGCCGCGTTGGCAGAAAGACCAGCAGTTGAACGCCGATGAGGGCCACGATCAGCCACGCCCGCGCGTCGATGATCGCCAGCGGTTGTCCAGGGCGAAGCCAAAGCACTTCGAGCGCCGGAAGGATTTGAATGCCCCACAGACTCGCCACGATGAAATGCCACGCGCGGTCCTGCGGACGCTTCGCGCCCAGCAGCGACATGAACGGACAAAAGACGCCTCCATACGCTAACCAGCGCCACGGATCCCCGGCCGCATCGCCGGGCGCTAGCGCCGCGGCGGCCAAAGCCAGAACCGCGACCAACGACCACCCCCAGGGACCGGTTAGCGTTGTGCCGCGCAGGCCGGCGCGGGCCCACGCCAGGCCGGCGGCGACGACCAGCCATAGCCCTGCTCCCCCGCTCAACATGTCGCGTAATAACCCCAAATCCATACACCGAAATAGCGCTGCATTCAGCACTTACGAGAACACCGGCAGACGGGGAGATTTCGGCTCCAGTCCTCCACTCGGCACGTCCGATACACATGATATCAGCCTACCGGGAGGGCGGGGTGACTTGTCGCCCCGTTTCAGGATAGAGGTCATCGCATGACGACGGAGCGACGTGCGATGACCTTTTTCATTTCTTGCCTGCCTTTGGCCTTCCGTTAGCAACCGCCGCTTTGGTCTTGGGATGCTTCTGAAAGAACTCCCACAGCACTTCATTGGCATCCAGGTTGTGCGTTACTCTCCCCAGCGCTGGAAACGGCGTTTCACGCCCCGGCCACGTGTGTCCCATGCCGTGTATCTGGTAGAGCACCACTTCCGCCCCTTGAATTCCACCGTCGTAAACATGCCGCGTTACATGGGTGCCGTCGTCAACTGCCGGCGGTAGCTCTTCCACGCGCGGCGTTAACGCGCACCCATTAGCGCTCACCCACGCGGCAATCGTGTGTTCGACGGAGTAGAAATTCGTCTTGGAGACGCTCTTCTTGCCAATACCTCCGGCAAACGGGGCGAACTCATCGGCCGTGCCGTGGAAATGGATGACGGCAACCGGCTCCGCAGGCGCGCACGTTGCGAAGCCCATCGGCCCTGCGACGGGCGCAATCGCGGCGATGCGGTGACTGAGCTTGTCCGCGACGTGATACGCCATGAGCGCGCCGTTAGACATCCCGGTCGCATAAATCCGCTGCTCGTCCAGCAACATGAGCCCAGACAAATCCGCGAGCAGGGCCGTGACAAACGCAATCTCGTCGATCCCCAGCCGCATCGCTCGTCCGCAGCAATTGCCGGCATTGAAGGTGCGGGCGGCCTCAATGATGCCGGTCCCGCCTGGGTAGACGACCGCAAAACCATGCTGATCCGCGGTCGCGGAGAGGCCGCTGAAATCGGCCATCCGCTCGGGGTTCGAACCCCCTCCATGAAAGGCCAGCACGACCGGCCAGCCGCCGCTCGGCGAACCGCCACCCGGCACATGCGCCAGATACATCCGCTCGTGCGGCCCCACGGTCAGAGAACGCTCGTGATTTCCAGGCGACAGGAAGGACATCGGCAATCTATTAGTCGATTAAGAGGAACCTCGTGCGTTTGGCTACATTCTGAAGTCGCCGCGACGAAAATCAACCGCAGCGCTTTCAGGCGGGCAACTGCACGACAGTATACTATCGGCACTGTACGTCGTCAATATGTATTTACAACTTATCGTCGAAATAGCGTGAATTCCCGTTGACCGACAACGAGCGCCCACCCCTCTGAGGGCAATTATTAGCCCTGTTGCGCACCTGCAGTTTTGCCGCACGTTGCTCTTTACGTCCCCGCGGCCAGCGGATACTATCCCGCCCCGAACCGTTCTTTGTGGGAGTTGGACTATGCGCTCGCGGGCGCGAATTTGGGGATGGCTGCTGCTGGCGACCTTGGTCGGTTGCCAGAACGGTCCCTTTGCGTCCAATCCGCAGGGCTTTCAGTGGCAAGCCGGGCAACAGCCGGCCCCCCAAGAACAGCCGTATCTCGCCCAATTGCAAGAACTCAATCGCCGGGTGACGCAACTCGACCAGAACAACCGTGATTTGCACATGCAGCTCGCGCAGGCTCAGCAAGGAGCCCAGGCCTCCGGCGACCAGGTCAAGTTTTTGCAAAAGCAACTGGCCGACACGGCGAACCAATTGCGTTCGGCACAACTCGCCAAGCAGGATGCGGAAAAGCGCGTCGACGCGATTCAAGCCAGCACGCGGCATCGGGGCGGCGCAACGATTTCGGCGAACAACAGTATCAAATCGACGCTCACGCCGATCGATATCCCAGGTCTGGAAGTGGTGCAGGATGTCGATGTTATTCGGATCGTGCTGCCGGCCGATCAGCTTTTCCGCCAGGGCAGCGTGCAATTCCAGCCAGGCGCCGCGCAGACGCTCGATTCCGTCGCCGACGCCATCACCAGGAATTACCCGCGGCAAATGGTCGGCGTGGAAGGGCATACCGATACGCCCCTCTCAGGCGCCGGGCCGACCGCCGCACATCAATTGGCCGCAGCCCAAGCCTATGCGGTCTTCGAGCACTTAACCAACCAGAATCGCATGCCTGCCCAGCAACTCACCGTGATGTCGCAGGGGGCCAATCGCCCGCGATATTCCAACGAGACCGCCGCCGGCAAGGCCGGCAATCGCCGCATCGAGCTGGTGATCTACCCAGAGACGATCAAGTAGCCGTGGACCGCGCGCATCCCCCGCGGCGCGAGATGTCTACAATCTGCCCCTGCCGCTGTTCGCCTGCGCGAACTAAAATGTGGACCATCGTCTCCGGCTTTCGCCTGCCGTTGACACTTTCCCACACACGAGCGCCGCGGCTTCATGATTGCGATTATTGATTATCAGATGGGGAACCTGCGGAGCGTGCAAAAAGCCTTCGAAAAGGTGGGGTATGCCGCGATCATCACGAGCGACCGCCGGGAGCTTGAGCAAGCATCGCACGTCGTGCTGCCCGGGGTGGGGGCGTTTGGCGATGCGATGTTTGAATTGACCAAGCGGGAACTGGTCGCGCCGATCCAGGAGTTCGTGGCCAGCGGCAAGCCGTTTCTGGGCATTTGCTTGGGGCTGCAACTGCTGTTTGAAGTGGGCTTCGAAGGGGGCGAGTTCGCGGGGCTGGGGATTCTCCGCGGGGAGTGCGTGAAGTTCCAGCTTCCCGCCGAATATAAAGTGCCGCACATGGGCTGGAACCAGTGCCATTTCGTCCGTCGCGCGCCGATCTTTGCGGATGTTGCCGAAGGGACGCACTTTTACTTCGTCCACTCGTACTATGTCGTGCCCCGCGATGAGAACGTGATTGCGGTCACTGCCGATTACGGCGGGCCGTTCTGCGCCGCGGTGTGGCGCGACAATTTGTTCGCCACCCAGTTCCATCCCGAGAAGAGCCAGCACGAAGGTCTGAAGGTGCTGAAGAATTTCGCCGCTTTGTAGGCCGTCGGCAGCGCTAGTGGGGCGGGGCTTATCCCGGCCATTTGCCGATCGGGCAATCTTCGTGCGGCAGCCAGGCCTTGCGGTCGGTGTAACATCCGCACAAGGTGCAGCGCGGCGCCTCGTGATATTTGCACCCCTCGCAAGCGCTCAGGCGAGCGTCGTGAATCTCCTGCGGCAAAGTTTGAAACCCACCCGCCGCCCACTTGGCCATGCTCGTCGCCAACGACTTGGCCATGCCGACCGTCGACGCTGCTTTGGGGGCGTCCGCGGACGCAGGAGGATTGGTCGTGGTGGAGCGATTAGTAGGCGACATGACTCCATCGTATTCACGAATCGGGATGGTGGCAATCAATTCGCAAGCGGCGTCTCCCATTTTGCCGGTAGTGGTTCCATCAGAATCCCTACGACCTGCACTTCTCTCTTCGTCATGAAAGACTCGCCGTGCAAGGCCTGGCGAAATATGGCCCCGAATTCGCAGGCTTGTAAGCGAATCACCGCCGGCGCTGAGACGACGGCTTGCGCTGCGCGGCAAACCTAGGCAGCGGCAACTGGCCTGCGATGCGCGTGGCCTGGTCCTGGGACAGATCCGCCCGCACGCGACAAACAGCGCGATACACTGTCAGGCGATGCTGTCGCGCATAGATCTCCCGCCGCGTGCGGCCGCGCGGCGCATCCGGCCACGGGCCATCTACGCTGGTGAACTCGAACAATCGCGGCGCCACTTCACGCAGGTAGTCCCAGTAGCCGGTGTTATCCGTCTGCAAAGTCAGGCTGCCGTCGGCTACTAGTGCTTGCCGAACCAGTAGCAGAAACTGCGGCGTGACCAACCGTTTGAAGCTCTTGGTCTCATCGCGATACGGCTGCGGGTGGTAGAGGTGAATTTCCGCCACGCTGCGCGGCGGGACGTATTGCTCCAGAAACTCGTGCGCTCCACACACTGCGAGGCGAACATGGTGCAACCCACGCTGGTTGGCGCGCTTCGTGGCGTAGCGGATGACCAGCGGCAGAACGTCCAGCCCCAGATGGTTGAGTTCCGGGCGGCGCAGCGCACTGGAAAGGATAAAGCGGCCATTGCCGCACCCCAAATCCAGCACCAACGGCGCGCTGCGCCCAAAGATCGCTTCCCAGTCGAGCGGGCCTTCCGCCGGTAAGCGCTTGATGGCCGTGCGCGCCCATTGCTCGGCGGGAAGCACTCGCCCGGGAATCGGTACGCCGTAGTCCGTCTCTGGTTCCATGCGCCGATTATAGCGTGCGGGAGGGCATTTCCGTCAGGCGGCGGTTAGATGGTCAGCATGGTCGCCCCGGCTTCTTCCTTGAGCACCAAGAGCGCGTTCTTGACATGCTCCACGATGGTGTTGGCGAAGTGATCGCGCAGGATCAGGTCGCCCCCCGCCGGAGCTTGCGACAGGGCCTCTTG
>CAUJKE010000260.1 GCA_963205385.1 Planctomycetota bacterium
GCACTCGCGCCAACGCCAAACGCCGCGGCTGTGGCTTGAAGGGAATCGTCGCTCGGATACACTGACCGAATGAGCCAGACCGACAACCAAAGGGCTGTGGCTTGAAGGGAATCGTCGCTCGGATACACTCGACCTTCCCGAAATCCAGGTTGCGCTTGTGTTTAAGACGAAAGGAGACTCAAAAAAGGAACAGTTGAGTCGGTGCCGACTCAGGTTTGGTGCGGGTTTTTCCAAGAAATACCTCCATCTTGCCGAACTGACGATCCGTCACCGCCATCACACGCACTTGCCCATCGGGAGGTAGCGCTTGGCGTACGCGCCGACGGATGGCGTCCGCGAACTCTTCGCTCGCATTGTACCGCGCATAGACAGAGTATTGCAGCATCGAGAATCCTTCTTCCAGTAGCAGCTTGCGAAACTTGGCGTAGCGCTTCCTTGCGGCCTTGGTATCCACCGGCAAGTCAAACATTACGAAGAGCCACATGGCGCTGTACTCGGAAAGGGGCACGAAATCACACCGACGGCAAGCAAAGTTGTCGCCCCTGGTTCATGAAGCAATCCACCAAACTACTGGCGGTGCGCGCCGCCAGGTCAAACAGCGTGCGCTGTTCGCCTTCGAAGTCGAAGCGTCCTAGCAAATAGCCAAGCAGTTCCCGTTTGATTGAGGGATTCAGCGGAATCCAATCGCCATGGCGCCGCACCATCTCCACGACGCCTCGATCCACAGCCGGGCGGAGTGGTTCCATCAAGTCGTCGGCCAAGGGGTAGCTGCTGTAGCGATTGTGATGATGGACGCCGAGTGCAGGATGGAGTCCAACGCTGCAGATTGCCCGTGCAACGATCGCGCGCAACACGGCATAGCCATAGTTGAGCAAGGTGTTTTGATCTTCGAGATCCCGGGCGCGGCGAAACTCCTTGTCTCCGAATAGGAGTTGCCAGTATTGCCGCGCGGCGCGAGCCTCGATGTTTGAGGGATCGCCGGAAGCGACCTGCGGCACGAGTTTGGAAAGCCCAAAGTCGCTGCCGTGTAGTTCCTCTAGCAGTCGCGCTTGCGCGAGCACCTTGGCGCGCACGATTTGTTGCCACAGGCGTTTTTTGAGCGGTTTGGAGGCGCTTGCCTGCGCGGTGAAGCGCTCGACCTGCGTGAAATGCGCATCGAGCGGGAGCAGCATGCCGACAGGCAAGCGGTTCTGACCGCAAGTGATGAAGATGCCGCCGCTGGCGGCGAGTCCGGCGAGAACCGCGTGGGTGTAGCGCACCTGGGGATGCGAAACGACCAGCACCGCGATGTCGGAGAGCGGCATCGTTGTCGCCGGCTGGTCTTGCCGTTCGACGACGAGGTTATTATGCCGGACGCTCAAGCGCGCCGGCGAGTCAGAGAAATCAAGGATGCGATTAATCACGCGCGGAGTGAATTTCGCCTAAGGGATCGATGATCACCTTCCTAGCGTTAGCCTTGCGCATTGCATCAGGGCTGCTACGAATGCGGGCTCCTGGAATCTTCTTTCGCACGGTAATCGGGCGTGCGTCTTTATGCAACACAAATTCTGCTTGCCCTTCTGAGATTACCGTCACTCGCGTTAATTCCTCGTTTCCTTTGACATCCATCACTACGTATTCCCCGCCTGTTAGCGAGAACTTAAACCGTTTCCCCGCCCCATGTTCCCGCTGAATGACGTCCTCTTTCCGCCGCCGGCGTTGCACGGCTTCGAACCGGGAGACGAGAATCCCTTCCCATTTCTTTTCATTCCCGTCCGCGTCAAGCACGGCGACGATTTCCATGTGATGATTTGACCCTGGGTTCACGTAGCGGCGGTTGCTCCCCTCGCCGACGGGCATGGGGCGATCCGACTTGCGAATGCGGGCCTTGTGGATGGGGATCATACGCCCATCCTTGGCGATCATGTACGGATGTTGGTTCGGGTCTTTGAATGCCTGCTGCGGCGTGCCACCGATTTTCTGGAGTTTGTCCTGCACGATCTCGCGAATGCGCGGATCGACAATGGCCTCCACTTCCTGAGGCGACATCGCATCGAGTCGCTTGCGCACGACGTGATACTCGACCGGCTTCCCTTTGCCGTCCGTTTCCATGCGCGGCTTGCTCAGGATCGTGTCTTTATGCAGCGCTCCGTTGAGTTTGCGGCTCACGCGCGAAGAGACGTTGATCCGCTCAATCGCGGCGCGGGCTTCCGGCATGAACGACTCCCAGGGCGCCTTGACGTCCGCGAACAGTTTGGGATCATGCCGATCTTCCGCTTCCTCCGCCGCATGTGCCAAAAGCTGCACCGCGCGAGCATCGGTGAGGGCGATAACGATGGCGTCAATAGCATGGTGGCGATGATCGTCACGATTCTTTTCATCGTCGTATCCAATGATGCTGTTGAGATTCCAGCGTTGCCGCAAGTACGCAGTTGCGCGACCTGCACTGACTTGCACGCGCAGGGTTCCCTCGTCGTCAATCTTGAGCTTGCCGCCGTACAGCAGGCCCAGATACTGGGATGCAAGACGCGAGATGTAGCGAGTGTCACTCAGCAATCGCGCGCTGAACTCCCCCTGGTCGGGAAGCGTTTCCGTTTGAAAGAGCGATAGTTTCTTCGCGCGTAGTTCCCCCTTAAACCGTTTCACTCGCTGAATGATATCATCGTACTGCGGCGTACCATGGTAAGCCTCATAGGGCGTCCTGTTTCTTTTTTTGTTTCTATTTTCTTCGTGAAAGCAGAGTGTCTTGTTAATGAAAGAATTGTCGAGCGAGCGACTGAAAGGGATGATGTGCTCAATATCGAATTGGGGATGATCGCCCACGAGCGCCTTCATGCTGATCGACTTGTTGGTAAACGGGCAAATCCATTCACACTCTTCGGCGAGACGCACCTTGAGAATGTTGTTCGTAGTGACGTAGCGCTCTGGCAACTCCTCAAGGATACGCTTCTTGGCTTTGTCGCGGGCGGAGGTGTTTTGGTCTCGTCGTTTGGTCATTTCCTTCCGCCGCTGGCGATTGTGCTTAAGATCGCGCGTTAACTCGACGCGAATATAGGTGGGCTTTTTGCCACAGCGGGAAAGGATGGCATTGACGACTTTTCGCAGCTCGCTCATCGCCCGCTCGACCGCTGGATTACGAAGTTCTGGGAATGCACCGTCACGAGCCTTGTTGGTTGGCTTGACTGGCGGCAAGCGGTCTAGTGCTTTGGTGGCGGTGAACGATTCGCCGTAAATCTGCTTCCTCGCGGTGGAGTAAGCGATGCCTTGTTCCAGAAGCGGCAGCAGCTTGTCGAGAGCCCTGCGCGAAAGCGATGCATTCCCTTGTTCAAAAGTAAGTTGCGCAGATTCCGTAGCGACTTGCGGCGATAGCTTCCAGCCCGTGACGAGACGCTTGGCGAGCGCATCTTCGGACTCGAACGAAAGCATTTCGTCCACCAGGCGGGCCTGGTCAATGGCGGACAGCTTGTGCCAGGCATCACCCAGTACTTTGGCCAACTTGTCCGCAGTGCGGTTGCCAACAATGCGAGTGTCGCCTCCTTCCTCGAAATTGAAAACCCAGTGTAGGCCATATTCCTTCGACTTCTTCATGTCGAGGAGTTCTTTGACCGCCGCCCAACTCATTTCGGCCTGTGTTTGGAGAGCGGCGGAAAGCTTCTCACGTTCCACAGTAGTAAGTTCGCGCACTTCTCCGTCCGGCGCGACGACGCGCAGGTCGTTCACGCGTTGTGCGATGCGGAATCTCTGGGCAGCGAGACAAGCGAGCGGCGCTCGCCGTTTGTCAGGTTCCAATTCGCATCTGCCAATCAGCCCCTTTTGCGATTTCAGCGGACGCTGATGGAATATCGCGCCGTGGATTGCCTGCTTGAGTTCGGCGGTAAGCAAAGGATGATCTTGAGCCTGCCGACTCCAAATTCGCTCGAATTCGTCCTCATACATCTGGCGACTGGTCCATCGCGCGCGAATGCGCTGCTGCTCTGGATCAAGCGTGGCGAAGAATTGGCCTAGCGTGTCACACTCAGCCTTCTTCATTTCTTCTTGCAAGTGAATGATGCCGCTCTTTACCTTGCCTTCTTCTTCGTCTCCCTTCGCGGTCTTGCGATTGGAGAGGAAGCCGCGCCGTTGGGCGAGGTGATAAAGCGCGCGGCCCACCGCGTAAATGGGTAGTGAACCTTGGATCGCAGTCGCGCGCAGCTGATACGGAAAAACATGCGCGTCGATGCGGCTTTGCTCTGGCGCGAGAGATTTCCGCAAATCGGCGTCGACTTGAATGAGCAAATTGTGTCGCGTGTCGGGTGAGTCGTCTTCGCAAGACGGAAGCAAGCCGTATTTCGTCAAAAGTGAAAACAGTTTGCGCGTTCGCCATTGTCGCCGCCAATGTTGCCGGCGCGGGCCACGCGCGCCGCGGCGCTCGGTTGCCCGAGACTCGTCGCGCCCGCCTTCAATATCTCCGAGAACGCCTGCCTCAAACCGCCGCACGCCAGATTGCACAATTCTGCCCGGTTTACCTTGAGAGTCGCATTCAATAATCGCCCATCCGAGCGACGAGGGGCCCAAATCCAGCCCGAGAATGTAATCATCGAGACTACGCCACCAAGTGGAATTCTGTGAACTCATCGCAAACCCTCTTGCCAAAAGGGAGTACTACTCGCTAAACTGTGTTCAGTGTATCCGAGCGACGATTGCCTTCAAGTCATAGTAAGCTTTTGCGCGTTAGGCTCTGCTCTTCGCGCCTTGGTGCCGAGCAACCTCGAACGCCTCCCAGTGGGGCGTTTTTTTATGCGCCTTGTACAACTACAAGCAGAAGAACAAGCATGATAACTTGCGCTTAAACCTCCGCCCCCACTTGCGTCCCTTCGCGAGCAAAAATCTTTTCAAACCGGCGGCGGTTTTCGAAGGTAAAGTGGGCGCAGTCTTGGCGCAGGTCTTCGCGGCTGGGGTATTGCAGGAGATAGGCGAGACGGTTGAGCTCGTGCTCGTCGGCGGGAAGGTCGTGGCGGGCGGTGGTGTTCATCAGGCGGATGCGGGCTTCGATGCTTCGCAGGAAACGATACGACGTGTGCAGGTAGCTGGCGTCTTCTTCCCCGAGCAGATTGAGTTGGCCCAGCGCCGCGAGGCCGCCGAGCGTGCCGGTCGCGAGCACGTTGGGATGCGCGGCGGCGTGTTTGAGTTGCAGCATCTCGACGATGAACTCGATATCGACGGTTCCGCCTGGACCGCGCTTGAGATTGCGCGGGGAAGCGTTCTCTTCCAGGCGCTGCCGCATGGCGCGAATCTCGTCGGCGAACTCCGGTCGCCACGGCTCCGCGGTGATCGCGGCGCGGACGAGCTGCCGCACTTCGTCTTGCGCCGCTTGAGAGCCGAAGATGGGGCGTGATTTGCAGAGCGCCTGCCGCTCCCAGAGTTGCCCCTGGCCGGACTCAAAATAGCGGGCGAACTCGGCGAACGACGTGGCCAAGGGTCCGCTGCGCCCGGTGGGGCGCAGGCGAGCATCGACTTCGTAGAGTCGCCCCAGCGGCCCGAGTTGGCTGGCGACTTTGATGATCCGCTGGCCGAGTTGGCTGAAGAAGTGCTGGTTCGTCGTCGAGCTGTCGCGCCGGCTGCGGTGGCGATGCCGCGTGTGGCCGTCCGCCTCGTAGAGCAAGACGACGTCCAGATCGCTGTGATAGTTCGGCTCCCGTGCGCCGAGCTTGCCGAGCGCGAGGATGACGAACTCACTCGGCTGCCCTTCGCGGGGGCGGTTGTGAATGATCGGCTCGCCATGCTTTTCGACCAGCCGCTCATACTCCCACTCCGCAATCTGCCGCAGGCAAACTTCCGCGACGTCCGAGAGCGCCCGATGCGACGCCGGCAAATCTTCCTTGCCGAGAATGTCCCGCACGCCGACGCGCAGATGTTGCGAATTTTTGAAGCTATGCAGGATCGGGTCCAGATCCTCCGCCGCGCGGCACAGTTCCGCCAGCGCCGCTTCGAGCTGCGCGCGCGTGGGGAGTTTATCGAGCACGAGCGAGTCCATTAACTCGTCGATCATACCGGGGCTGGTGGTGAGCAGGCCGGAGAGATACTGGCTGGACGCGCAGAGCGTGACGTACAGCGTCAGCGACGGCGGGTTGAAGCTGAACAGTTCCCAGAGCACCCCTTTGCCCCCCAGGGAATCGCTCACGCGGCTGAGGTTCATGAGCGTGAAGTCAGGGTCCGGCGTGGCGGCCACGGCGGCGAGGAGGCGCGGCGCGATCGCGGCCAAAAAGTGGCGGCAGCGGCGCGTGGAGAGAAACGCGACCTTCTCCGTCGCGAGCGTCATCAAGTTGTGATACGCCCCGTGGACATCGACGAAGTTGTACTTGCCTAGAATCTCTTGGATCGTCGCGTTGCTCGGATCGGGATCGAGCACGAGATCGACTTCCGGCTCCGCGCCGGTATCGTCGTTGAACGCGGAGTGGAGCAGGTGATTGAGAATCTTGCGGTTAAGCTCGGTGCGTTGTTGGTAATCGCGCTTGAACGCGGCCAGCGGAGCGAGCGACGGTGCGCTGCTTTCGCCAGCGGTCGGCGCTTCATAACCCATCCGCACCGCGAGCTTGCGAAGCTCCTCGTCGGTCGCCGGTAAGGTGTGCGTTTGCAAGTCGAACATAATTTGCAGGCGATGTTCGATCTTCCGCAGAAACGCATAGTTTTCTTCGAGAAGCGAGCGCTCCTGCATGGTGAGGCAACCGGCCAGTTCGAGCTGCGCGATGGCGTCGAGCGTGCCGGGGACACGGATGCCAGGCAAGTCGCCACCGTTGAGGAGTTGCAGGAATTGAATGACGAACTCGATATCGCGAATGCCGCCGTGGCCGGTTTTCACGTCGCGCGAGGTGCCGCCTTCTCGGACCGCGCGGTGTTCG
>CAUJKE010000261.1 GCA_963205385.1 Planctomycetota bacterium
CTTTCCGCATCCGCCAAGCGCTCGTGCAGTTGGCGATTCTGCTCTTCGAGGTTCTGTACGCGGACCTGATCCTGCCGAATGCGCTCGGAAAGCTGCGTATTGGTTTCCTGGAGGCGCGTGATCTGCGAGCGCGGCGCAAGACAGCCGGGGGCTGCCAAGAGCAGCCCGCCCAGTAGCGAGGCGAGGAATAGTCGGGGCACGTTTGACTCCTTTCAAACGCTGGCGGCGAGCGTTGGCCTTACGTTGAGCGTGATGGCTACTTCGTCAAGTTAAAGGCGGAGAGGAAGGCGTCCATCAGCCCGGTGCTGGCGACTTGCGAACTATCGAACGCCCACATGTTGCGCATCAGGTCGGTCATGAGCATGCCGGTCAGCGCGAGCACCAGCACGCAGGCCAAGAGCCCCAGCACGTTCCAAATGCTGTATGGTGCTTCCGGCAGCGAAGCGGCGACGGCGCCTGCCGGCTGCGCGTAGGAAACCGGCTGCCCCGCGCCACCTAGCGCGGCGCCAATATCCACACTGGGCGCCTTCCCCAGCGGCGCGGAAGCGACGTCCTCCACCACGAGCGAAGGTTGCGCCGGGCGGAGCATCGTGTTGGCGTTTTCGTCGAACGCTTCCGAATCCTCCAGCGCGATCACTTGCGAGCCGCTGTCTGAATCGTCTCCGCCTAAGTCGCCGCTAGGCGACAGTTGGAATTCTTCGTCCGCTTTCAACTGCGTGGCCTCGTCGGGATCGGCCGGTTCACTCGAGAGTGAAATCACATCATCGTCTTCGGGGAGTTCAAACGCATCGACATTCGAACCTCCCATCAAGTCGAGCGGTTCGTCTTCCAGCGACAGACCGCTATCGGCCGGCGAAGCCAGGTTGATGCCGCTATCGCCGCCGCCGAGGGTCACGTCGCTGCCGATGCCGCTGCCGCCGAGGACGAGGTCATCGTCGCCCAAATCGAGCGCGCTATCTGTCGCGAAGTCGAGCTTGCCAGAGCCGAGCGTCACATCGCTGCCGCTTTGCTTGCCGGTTCCCCCTTCGTCCTGGAGCTTGATATCCGAGCCGCCGGAGAGCGTCACGTCGCTGGCGGAAGCAAGGTTCAAATCGGAGGCGAGGTTCAAGTCTGAAGCGCCCCCGGGCGAGACCAATTGCACATCGCTCGCGCTTTTGGCGTCAGAATCGCCGGCCAGGGAGATGTCGCTATCCGCCCCCCCCTGGTCGCTGGACTTGCCAATCACGGTGCTGGAGGTGCTTTCGCCAGAGGCGCCGAGTTCCTGTTCGCTCACCAGGATGGAGCCGAGATCGTCGTCGGAGTCGTCCTCGAGCGAGAGCGGCATGAGCAAGTCGTCGGCGGAACCCGAGGCGTCCCCGCGTTCAGCAATCACGCGCTCGATTTCATCCTCCTTGAACTTCCAACTGCCGCCATCGCGATAGCCGTAGATATCGCCTTTGGAGCGCATCTCGATGAGTTGGTCGGTGGAGACGCCGAGACGTTGCGCGGCTTCGTTCAGATCGAGCAGTTTGCCAGCCATGATTTCTTGGCTCCAGGAGCGACGCGCGCCCCGCGAGCAAACCGCGGGACGAAGGTTATTTGTTCCCCAACAGCGAGCGAATCTCGCGCGGGGAGGGAGTTGTGCCGTTGTACTCGTCCATCTGCAAGTCCCATCGCACATTGCGCACGCTACGCAATGCGATTTCGCCGCTGGCCGGATCGATGCCATACACGCTCATCATTGCCGTCCGCGGATCAATGAGCGTAATATGCTGGCGACCGCCGCCGGCATCGAAACTCAGCGCAATCAACTCGCCGCTGGGACCAAACTGCCCCGGCGCATTGGCCGGAGCCCCCAACCCAGCACCAGGACGTTGACCCAACGCCGGTTGCCAGGTGGCCAGACCCCACAAGACGAGCATGAAACCTGCACCCAGGACTCCACCCCAGACCACCGAACGCATCACGTCACCCTCACATCCTTAAGAGGCGGCGGCACTTGGGCTTCAGTCCATTCTAAAAGCCCAATTTGCCGTTTCAAGACATTTCCGGGTTTCCACTGGGGATTCCAGCGAACAGGCGCGAAAATCACGCGCAGCTAGGGCGTTACCCATTGCTTCGTTCCACCTTCGAGCCGTTATTCCCGCTCCGCGCCAACCCAAGGGGGCGGAGTGTAGAAACATGCCAGCGATAAGACAAGACAAATCTGCGCTTGAATCCACTATTTCGGGTGGGCTCCTGTTTGCGTTTTTCCGCAACGACTGCGCGGCGACAATCGAAAGTCTTAGAATTGGGAAAACTCCCGCGAACAAGGAACCGACGTTGCCCCCCCTGAATGATGCTGCACAAACCCCTCCGGTCGGCCTGCTGCTGAGCGGCGGGCTCGATAGCGCAGTGCTGTTGATGGATTACATTCGCAACGGGCGGCGCGTCCAACCGTTCTACATTCATACCGATGTCGTCTGGGCCGAAGCGGAACGAACGGCCGTGCGGCAATTCCTGGCGCGCTTGGCCGAACCGCTGATTGCGGAACCGATCATCTTCGAGATGCCGCTCACCGACTTGTATCGCGACCATTGGAGCATCTCAGGGCACAACACGCCGAGCGATCAGACACCCGACGAAGCCGTCTTTTTGCCAGGTCGCAACGCACTGCTGGCACTCAAGCCGCTGCTGTGGTGTCAAACGCACGGCATTTCCGAATTGGCCGTGGCGGTGCTTCGCGGCAATCCGTTCGCCGATGCGCGGCGTGCGTTTTTCGATCAATTCTGCGCGGCGGTCGCGCAAGGAAACGCGGCCCCGCTGGTCCGCGTCACGCGCCCCTTCGCGAGTTTCACGAAAGCCGACGTGCTCGCCCGCGCCGCCGGCCTCCCACTGGAGCTAACGTTCTCCTGCATCTCCCCCCGTGATGGCCAGCACTGCGGCCGATGTAATAAGTGCGGCGAACGGCGACAGGTTTTTGCTATGCTAGGACAACCTGATCCGACCGTGTATCGTTCGTCGCTGGTTGTCTAGCAGTGGCGTGTTGGACATGCTTGCCTGCTGATTTTGAATTTGTTTCGATATTTGACATTCGGATTTCGAATTTCCCCGCTATTCGTTGCTTGACACTTGGAATTTCACACCCCATGCCTACTTTCCGCGTTACTCGTGAAATCGACTTCTGCTACGGCCATCGCTTGTTGGACTATGACGGCAAATGCCGCTACCTCCACGGCCACAATGGCACGGCAATCATCACGCTTGAAGCGGAGGCGCTCGATCATCGCGGGATGGTGCTCGACTTTTCAGATATCAAGCGCGTCGTCGCTGGCTGGATCGACGAGCATCTCGATCACCGGATGATTCTGCAACGCCGCGATCCGGTCGTGGAAATGCTGCAAAAAATGGGGGAGCCGTTATTCCTGCTGGACGTCAATCCCACCGCGGAAAACATCGCCAAACTGATCTTCGACTTCACCCGAGAACGTGGCTTTCCGATCGTCGAATGCCAACTTTGGGAAACTCCCCGTTGCGTCGCCAGCTACCGCGGTTAGTGCAGGAACTGGGTGACGCGGGCGGCGAATTCTTCGCTGCGCTCGAACGGGAGCATGTGGCCGCAATGGTCGTAGATTTCCAACCGCGCGCCGGGGATTTTCTCGGCAAGGAACTGGCCGTGCGGCAAGGGGATGAGTTTGTCTTCACGCCCCCAGAGAATGAGCGTGGGACAGGCGATACGGTGCAGGTGTTGCGGCAATCTGGGATTGTGCAAATACGGATTCCAGCCGACGCGGGCGGTTGCTTCGCGCGCCCGCAGCCACATCAGAATCCGCGGATCGTCGAGCGACGTCGGCATCGCCAACTGGACGATTTCGGCATTGTCGGGATCGCTAAACAGCAGGTTGCGCATCTCATCGAAATCGTCGATGAACAGTTCGGCCATCCGCGCGTTCTCCACGCGCACGCCGGCAGCGTTGACGAGCACGAGTTTTTCAACGAGTTGCGGCCGAAGCACCGCCAACTCCATGGCCAGCCAAGCGCCGAGCGAGAAACCGACCACCGGCACACGCGGTAAGCCGAGCGCCGCCAGGAGATCGACATAGTGCCAAACCATGTCGTGAATATCGCGGATCTGTTCGAGTCCACCGCTGAGCGCGAAGCCTGGATGCGCCGGCAAGTAGACGGTGAAGTTCTGCGCCAACTGCTCGTGAAACGGCATCCAATCGGTCTCGCCGCCGGCACTATGCAAGTAGAGCAGCGGAGGCCCCTGGCCACCGATGGTGACTTGCGTCTTCTTGCCTGCGATATCGAGAAACTTCGTTTCGGCGCTCATGAATTACCCTACGGGCGATGGCCCCGCGTTTAGTACCTTCCGCAGCCCAGGCATCACTTCTTGCGCGAACAAGGTCATGCTCTTACGCGTTAAATCCGCAGGCAGCGTGCCGAGTTGGAATAGCCCGAGTAGATTGCCGACGCCGAGTCGTTCGATGTGTTCGAGAAACTTACGCCGCACCGTTTCCGGACTGCCGACAATGGCGTACGCGCCCCGTTCGATCTGCTCGCGGGTTTCGACCGTGCTGAGAAACTGACCGAGCGCTTTGTTGATCCCCGCGATCGACCGCGCACTGGTGTACCCCGGCGGCAACACCACGAGCCCCTTGAGCAACTGCTTCGCGAAGTAGAACAGGTGCGATTCATAATCCGCCCAGGCTTGCTCGTCGGTCTCCGCCACGTAGATTGGGCAGAGCCACCCAAGTTGCTCGGGGTCCGCCGTATAGCCATGCTTGAGGCAAGCGTCGCGGAAGGCGTTAAAGTTCTTCTCGAAGAAGTCGATGTGGAAGTAGGGGATGCCCATATAGGCAAAACGCCGCTCCGCGACGAAGTCGATCGTCTCCTTGCTGCCGGCGCCGGGAATCCAGATCGGCGGGTGCGGTTGTTGCAGCGGTCGCGGCCAGGGATTCACGTACTTCAGTTTCCAGTGCTCGCCGTAGTGTTCAAACGGCCCTGGTTCGGTCCAACAGCGGAGGACCAAGTCGAGTGCTTCGTGATACATGCTACGGGCGAACGTCGGGTTGATCGTGAAGCTGTAATACTCCGGCCCGCCGCCGACGACGAGTCCCGCAATGAGTCGTCCGCCACTGATGACGTCGATCATGGCGAACTCTTCCGCCACGCGCGTCGGCGGGTTGTAGAACGGCAGCGCATTGCCGACCACGGCGATCTTCACCCGCTTGGTTTGCCGCGCCAGGATCGCCCCCATCAAGTTCGGGCTCGGCATCGTGCCGTAGGCGTTCTGGTGATGCTCGTTGACGCAGACCCCATCGAAGCCAAGTTCTTCGGCCAGGACGAGCTCATCCAGGTAGCGGTTGTAGAGCTCGTGGCCGTGCTCGGGATCGTAAATCGAGTTGGGAAGCCACGTCCAGGCGGACTTGTATTTCGTGTCGAAATCGGCGGGCAGCCGGTCCCACGGCATCAAATGGAAAGCGAAGAAATTCATCGTTATTTTGAGGAGCAAGGGCCAGCGGCGAGTGGCGTCTCGCCCAGTCTGGCAAATGCCCCGCGGCGTTGCAAGGGCGGTCGGGTCGCTGGATAAGGCAGGCATTCAGCCGGTCTCGGCGTGACCACTGACAGGCTCGAAGCCTCCGCGCCCCCTCCCCTCCCCTGCCGGGCTGTCACGCGGGACCGTACCGCAATGGATTCCCACTGGCTACAATGAGCGATTACCTCGTATTGAAAGTTCGCTCGTGTCACAAACTGCCGACAAGCCGCGCTTCCGCCGCCCCCCCAAGCCGAAGATCAACGCCTATCCGTTTTACTCGCCGCGGTTCTGGCACGGTATGAGGTTTACTGACTGGCTGAAGCTCGCCGCGCGCCATCGCTTTCGTATTCACCCGCTGCGCTGGCCGATGGCTTTCCTGGTGACGCCCTGCACGATGTTCAATTCCGCGATGAGCCGCGTACAAAATTGGCGGCACGGGAAAAAAATACGCGAAACGCAGATTGAACAACCGCCGATCTTTATCGTCGGCCATTGGCGGAGCGGCACGACGCACCTGCACGAACTGATGGTGCTCGACGAGCGTTTTGGCTATCCCACGACGTTTGAGTGCATGGCGCCCCATCACTACTAGCTCACCGAGTGGATCTTCGCCGACTATGCCAACTTCCTGCTGCCGCGCAAACGGCCGATGGACAACATGGCCGCAGGCTGGAACCATCCACAGGAGGACGAGTTTGCGCTGATGAACCTTGGCGCGCCGTCCATCTATACGCGGATCGCGTTTCCCAACATGCCGCCGGAGTATTTGAACACGCTCGACATCAACGAGATGCCGGCTGCCGATCGCGAGCGCTGGGGCCAAGCGCTCACGCAGTTCGTGCGGACGCTCACCTACGATAAAGAGAAACAGATCGTCCTCAAATCGCCGCCGCATACCGGACGCGTCGGCGAGCTCGCCAAACTGTTCCCCGGCGCGAAGTTCATTCACATCGCCCGCAACCCTTACGACGTATTCCCTTCGACACGCCGCCTGTGGCCTTCGCTCGACGAGGTGCAGGGGTTTCAGTTCCCCAAGAACGAACACTTGGACGAATTCGTGTTCGAGGCGTTCGACGTGATGTATCGCGGTTACGAAGCACAGCGCGCGGAGATCGACGCGGAGCGCTTGTACGAAATTCGCTATGAGGACTTAGTGCAAGATCCCGTCGGCGAAGTCCGCCGCATCTACGCAGCGCTCGACCTCGGCGACTTTGAACCGGTCCGCGAGAAGCTGGAAGCTTACGTGCGGAGCCAGAAAGATTACGTCAAGAATCGTCACGAACTCGAGCCTGAGCTCAAGGCCGAGATCCGCCGCCGCTGGGCTGGCTACTTCGAGCGCTATGGGTATGGCGACGAGTGAGGTTAACCGGTAGCCCAAAGGACTTCTTCACCATCGGGGTGAGCCCGACGGGGTCGTGGCGGATGGGGTCGTACTTCGGGTTTAGTCCAGAAACGGTTCCGTCGGTAGCGGATACGCTTGCGCAAAGCCTAGTGGCAGCGTGATGCCGGTGATCCAGCGGGCGTCATTTGAAGCGAGAAAGGCGACGGCGCTGGCCACATCATGCGGCGAGCCCATCCCCAGCGGATGACAGGCTTGAATCTGCGCCCAACTCTCGGCGGTTAAATGGTCGATATGCTTGTGGATCATCGGCGTATGCACCAGGCCCGGCGCGACGGCCACCACGCGAATCCCCTTAGGGGCGAGTTCCCAGGCGAGCGACTGCGTGAGGCCGCTGAGACCAGCCTTGGTCGCGCTATAAACCGAGAACCCCGCGCAGCCCCCCAGTCCCAGCGCTGAGCTAATGTTGACGATCACTCCGCCTGGAGACGTGAGCTGAGGAAGCGACGCCTGGGTCATGCGAATGGCGCCGGAAAGGTTCACGTCGAGCAGTGCCTGCCAATCGTGTTCCTCAAACTGGTCGATCTTCCGCGCGATCTCGACCCCGGCGTTGTTCACGAGCACATCAACGCGGCCAAACTCCGCGACGCACGCTGCCACGGCGCGTTGCGTATCGGCCAGCACGGTGACATCGCATTCCACGAGCAGGTGTCCCCGCCCCAATTTTGCGAGCCGCTTGAGCAGTCGCTTCGGTTCGCGCCGCGCCGCGAGCGCAACTTTCGCCCCCTCTTCGGCCAACCGTTCCGCGATCGCGCCGCCAATACCACGGTCGCTCGTCCCGGTAATCAAGACGACTTTATCGACGAAGCGCTGGCCGCTAGCAGGGGTGGTGGAATCAGTGCTATTCATGGGAAGCAACGATAGCAAAACCATCAAATCAACGCTAGCGAGGCAGTCTCGCCCAGTCCAACCCGCACGCACCGGAGAGGAATTGCGGTCTCCGTCAGACCAACACCAATGCGGCGTATCCCCAATCGGACTGGACACTCCGCCCGCGAAGCGATACTCTCCCGCCCTCTTCGGAACGGATATTCTTCGGCCTTGGCCGTTCGCAACCTTGAGCAATTCCGCGAAAAACTTCGCGGGCGCGGAACGAGTGATGAACCGTCTGTCGCATTGGCGAGACATGATATTGCCGGTGGGATTGATTAGTAGCCTGTTGGTGCTGCTGATCCCCTTGCCGCACGTCCTGATGGATGTGCTGCTATCCATCAATATCAGCGTCTCGGTGATCGTGCTCTTGACCACGGTGTATGTCCGCACCCCGCTGGAATTCAGCATCTTCCCCTCGATACTGCTAGCGACGACGCTCGGGCGGCTTGTGCTCAATGTCGCTTCCACGCGGCTCATTCTGACGCGGGCGGAATTTGACGGCATGGACGCCGCCGGCGGCGTGATTCGCAGCTTCGGCGAGTTCATCGCCGGCGATCGCATCGTGGTGGGGATCATCATCTTCGCGATCTTCGTCGTGATTCAGTTCGTCGTCATCACCAAAGGCGCCACGCGCATTAGTGAAGTCGCCGCCCGCTTTGCCTTGGACGGCATGCCGGGGCGACAAATGGCGATCGACGCGGATTTGAACGCGGGGATCATCGACGAACACGAAGCCCAGCGCCGCCGCGAGGAGATCACGCGGCAAGCGGACTTTTTTGGGGCGATGGACGGTGCAAGCAAGTTCGTCCGCGGCGACGCGATTGCAGGCATCATTATCACGCTGATAAACGTCGTCGGTGGCTTGCTGATCGGCGTGTTCGAGATGCACATGTCCGTCACCGAGGCCGCGGCGCTGTTCACCAAGCTGACCATCGGCGACGGCCTGGTGAGCCAGGTTCCCGCATTTTTGGTCTCGCTCGCCGCCGGTTTGCTCACCACGCGCAGCTCCCAAAGCTCGAACCTCCCCTCGGAGTTTCTCCAACAACTCTTTTCGCGCCCGCAAGCGCTAATCATCACCGCCGGCTTCTTGGTGCTGCTATCGTTCACCAATTTGCCTGCGGTACCGCTGGTCACGATCGCGGCTAGCTGCGCAGGGCTGGCGTTTGTGATGACGCGCAAGCAACAGCAGACCGACGCACAGGCGAAAGAAAAGGTCAAACACGAAGCGGAGGTCGAGAAGAACAAGAAGCCGGAGGAGCGCATCGAGGACTATCTGGCGATCGATCCGATGGAGATGGAGATCGGCGTCGGACTGATTCGCCTGGCCGACCCCAGTCGCGGCGGCGACCTTCTGCCGCGCATCACCGGCGTGCGGCAGGGCGTGGCGGCGGAGATCGGCATCGTGCTGCCGAAAGTCCGCATTCGAGACAACATGCGTCTGGGCGAACATCAATATCGCATCAAAATCGCCAACAATGCCGTGGCGGAGGGAACCGTCTATCCCGACTATCTCCTGGCGATGGATAGCGGCCTGACCAGCGGCAAAATTCCCGGCCTGGAAACCAAGGATCCGGCCTTCGGACAAAACGCGGTCTGGATCGAGCAAGGCTTGCGCGACCGGGCCGAGATGCTCGGCTACACGCCGGTCGAACCGGCCGCGGTGCTCGCCACGCATCTGCAAGAAATCGTGCGCCGCCATGCCGATGAACTGCTCACCCGCGATGCCACCAAGCATCTCCTCGACGAGCTCAAGAAAACCTCGCCGGCGGTCATCGATGAACTGATTCCTAGCTTGATGAAGATCTCCGACGTGCAACAAGTGCTACAGATGCTGCTCCGCGAAGAGGTCTCGATCCGCCAGCTCTCCACGATCTTGGAAACGCTCGGCGACTATGCCGCGCGCACGAAGGATCCCGTCTGGCTGACCGAGTACGTGCGGCATCGCTTGGCGCGCGCGATCTGCTCGCGTTATCGCGACAAGGAAAATCGGCTGCATGTGGTGACGCTGGAGCCGGCCCTGGAAGAGCGAATCGCCGCAGGCATCGAGCATAGCGAGCGCGGGCTGTTTATTCGCATGTCGCCGCCGGCCGTGCAGAAGACGTGCGAACTGATCGGCGCCGAGATCACCAAACTGTTGCGGGCGAACCATTCGCCGGTGCTGCTAGTTAGCCCGCACATTCGGCCGGGCCTCCGCCAAATCACCGCTGGCGCGCTCCCGCGGTTGCATGTGTTGAGCTACAACGAAATCACGCGCGATACCCAAATTGAATCGGTGGGGCTCGTCGCCGACGCCGCCCCGGTCAAAGCAAAATAGCACCTTACGTTTACGGATTGTAAGCCGTCGCACTTATGGAAATCAAAACCTATCGCGCCGCGTCGGTTCAAGAAGCCCTGGCGCTGGTCCGCGCCGACCTGGGGCCTGACGCCGCCGTGCTCCACACGCGCGAAGTCGCCCCCGGAATGTTGCGCTGGCTCGGAGCGGGGCGGCAAATTGAAGTCTTGGCGACCACCGACGATAGCCGCGTGCCGAGTCGCCTGGTGGAAACACTCGACGATGTTTATGACGCAGGCGATGTTTATGAGTCGGCAGAGCCGCTGCCACGCACGGATACCAGCCTGTTCTCCGACGACGAACCTTTTCTTCCCGCGCAAGCCCTCGCACGGACCGACTTTGATCCGCAGTCGCGCTTTCGCCAGCAACTGGCCGATACCGCGCACAACGGCGTGGAGCTCAGCGAACTTGCCCAGCAGCTTGCCCCCGACGATGGCCTGGCGCGACTGTATGCCGAGCTGTTAGCCGAGCAATGGCCAAGTGAAATCGCCGCCGACTTTGTCGAACGCGTACGCTCTCAAGCGGATCCTCAAGAGCATCATGACAGCGCGTGTTTGCGCCAGCGCGTTGCGAAATTGCTGGAAGCGCAACTCCCCGCTTGTCGCCAAATTGTCTTGGAACCCGGCGAGCAGCGGATTGTCGCGCTGGTTGGGCCAACAGGCGTGGGCAAAACGACGACCATCGCCAAGCTGGGCGCGGAGTTTCGCGTCCGGCAGCGGAAGCGCGTCGGCCTGGTCACGGTCGATACCTATCGCATCGCCGCCGTGGAGCAACTGCGGACCTACGCCGACATTCTCGACCTGCCGATGGAAGTCGTCGCCACGCCGCGCGAGATGCGCGGCGCGATCCAGCGGATGGCCGACCTGGACCTGATCATGGTCGATACGGCCGGAAGAAGTCCCCGCGATGCCGTGCAGTTGCAAGAACTCAAGGCGATGCTCGCGGAGGCTCGCGCGCATGAAGCGCATCTCGTGCTGAGCACCGTCGCGAGTAGCCTTTCGCTCACGAAAACCATCGAACAGTTTCACGGCGTCGGCATCACGTCGCTGGTGCTCACGAAGTTTGACGAAGCGCATGGCCTGGGCCATTTGATCGACCTGTTGCGAACCAAGCGGCTGCCGATCAGTTACGTCACGCACGGCCAGAACGTCCCCGACGACATCGCGCCTGCGGCGCGGCGCGAATTAGCCATGGCGATTATTGGCCGCGGAGGAGAGCGCGATGCGGCGTGACCAAGCCACGGAACTGCGCAAGCTCGTGCAGACCGCCGTCCACGATCCGCCACCGGTAGCGTGGCCGGGGTCAACCACCGGGCGCCTCCCGCGCGCGCCGCGGATTGCCATGCCGCGCTTAGTTGCTGTGGCCGGCGGCCGTTCCCACGTAGGCGTGACGACGCTCGCCGTCAATCTGGCTGTGCAGTGGGCCACGTTGGGGGCGCGGGTCGTCCTGGTCGAAGCCGAACTCGAGCGCGGCGCCGCCGGGATGTTGTGCAACGTCGAAGCCGCGCCGAGCATCCTGGAGGTGCTGACCGGAAAGCGGAGCTTGCCGAGTTGCGCCCAGCGTGGACCGGCCGGACTGCGCGTCGTGCCCGGCGTCTGGGGAGCGACACTCGGCAGCGAATTCGACGACTTCGCCAGCCAGCACTTGTGCCGCGAACTACAAGCCTTACAGCGGCAGGCGGAAATTGTCGTGCTCGACATTGGCAGCGCGCAACATGCGTTTGCGCGGCGCGTTTGGCAAGCGGCCGATGACGTGCTGCTTGTCACGACGCCCCACGATCAAGCCGTGATGGACGCTTATACGCACATCAAAGCCGCCGCTCGCGATGGCGCGCTCCGCGAGATTGGCCTGGTCGTGAATCAAGCCTCGTCCGCAGACGAAGCGGAGAACGTTTTCGAACGCATCGCCCGGTCATGCCGCAAGTTTTTGAATTGCCAGGCGGAACTTCGTGGCTGGCTACCGAACGATAAATGTTGTATATCCGCGGCGCAATTGCGGCAGCCGCTGGTGTTGCGCTTTGGGGAGTCGCCAGCGGCGCAGGCAATCGCCGCGCTCGCAGCACTGCTGGCGAACCACGAGCGGCCCGCGATGCTGGCGGCGTAAGCGCCTGGCCACGGATTCTCACTTGGATTTGTAGACTTTTCCCTTGTGCGAACTAGACGCAGAAACTATTTCACACCCCTGACGTTGGCGTCGTCACGCGAGACCGCCAGAGGCATCCACAAACTCGAAAGCTTGTCTAAATTTTTGCCGGCCACTGGTCGATAACAACTGGGCGCGTCGGCACGCCGCGTAACGTTAAGCTGTAGCAGTTAGCTTGAGTTTACCGTCACGCGGGGTTGAGAATGGGGCGAACATACGGCGGTGTTTTGGGACTCTTGGCTTTTCTGGTGACGATCGCCCGCGGGCTAGTTCACCACGGCAGCCTCAGCGGCACCATTACGCAGGCCCTGGTCGTCATGTTCATATTCGCGGGAATTGGTTGTGTGCTGGGGCAGATGGCGGCTCAAACAGTCGCCGGCGCTCTGCGGACTCAGTTCCTGGCCGCAAGCGAGCGTTTACGAACGGCCGACAGCGAACCGGCCGAGCGTTAACGAAGCGCCGGTTGAAAGCACGCACGATCGACACCTTGATTTGTCCACTTACTCGCCTGACGCGAGTGAACGCCACTAGTTTCATGACGAACATTGCCGCAGGACGCGGCAAATACATTCACGGAGGATGGCATGGCGACAGCTCTTGCACCCGCGGAAGAAATCGAAGCAGTCTGGCGGGCGTATAAAGCCAACCTTAACGATAAAGAGTTGCGAAACCGTCTCGTCGAGCGTTACTTGCCGCTGGTCAAGTACAACGGCGAACGGATCTGGTCGCGCTTGCCTGACGGCGTCGAACTTGACGACCTGATCTCGGCCGGCGTGTTTGGCCTGATGGACGCCATCGACGCGTTCGATTTGACGCGCGGCGTCAAGTTCGAGACGTACTGCGTCCCCCGCATCCGCGGCGCCATGCTCGACGAGCTGCGCACGATGGACTGGGTGCCGCGTCTGGTGCGCTCCAAGGCGAGCAAGCTCAACGAAGCCACCAAGACGCTCGAAGCCCGCCATGGCCGGCATCCCACCGCGCAGGAACTCGCCGAGCACATGGAGATCAGCCTGCCGGAACTCGAGAAGATGACGCTCGAAGCCAACGCGGTGAACTTGATCAGCCTCAACAAGAAGTGGTACGAAACGGACAGCTACAAAGACGTCCGCGAAATCGACATCTTAGAAGACAAGAAGGGGGAAGACCCCACGCGCCGCGTGCAGAAGAACGACTTGATGCGGCTCGTCACCAAGGGGCTGAACCGCAACGAGCGGCTGATTATCATTCTGTATTACTACGAAGAGCTGACCATGAAAGAGATCGGCGCCACGCTCGACCTGTCCGAAAGCCGCGTCAGCCAGATGCATAGCAGCATCGTGCAACGCCTGCAATCGCAACTCCTGCGGCGGCGTCCTGAGTTTGGGACATAGCACGCCGCTGTTGGATTATTATGCTCAATCACAAGGCCGCCTTCGGGCGGCCTTGTTCGGTTCTTGGGAGCCGGCAGCGCACGTTTTGAACCAGCGCACTTCGTTAGCACTCACTCCGTCACGCCCTCATCCGCGTTGTGCATAGTGAATCTGCCGCGGAACTCTGCTACGCTAAACACATCCCACGATTGTCAATTCCCTGCATTTGTTCGAGGTGTCCCATGCGACTTTGGCTGTTGCGGTGCGTGATGATGCTGGCGGTGTGTGGCTCTGGAGTGGCGCTATTCGCTCAGGAGCACAAGCCGCTTCAACTACATCCCGATAATCCGCATTACTTCCTGTTCCGCGGCCAGCCGACGATTATCATCACCTCCGCCGAGCATTATGGCGCGGTCCTCAATTCTGAATTTGACTACGTCAAGTATCTCGACGAACTGGCCGCGCATGGGCTAAACAACACGCGGACCTTCAGCGGCGCATATTGCGAGCCGGACGGGGCGTTTCGGATCGCCCGAAACACGCTTGCCCCCGCGGAAGGCAAGTTCCTCGCTCCGTGGGCGCGGAGCGACCAGCCTGGCTATGCCCACGGCGGCAACAAGTTCGATTTGACCAAGTGGAGCGACGCGTATTTCAAACGCCTTCACGATTTCCTCACGCAGGCGAGCAAGCGCGGCGTGATTGTGGAGATGAACTTGTTCTGCCCGTTTTATGGGGACCAGCAATGGAAACTTAGCCCAATGAATGCCGTGAATAATATCAACGGCATCGGCAAGGTCGGGCGCAACGATGTGTACACGCTCGACAAGCACGGCGGCTTGCTCGACGTACACGACGCGCTCGTGCGGAAGATCGTCACCGAGCTCAACGCGTTCGATAACCTCTACTATGAAATTTGCAACGAGCCGTACTTCGGCGGCGTGACGCTGGATTGGCAGCGCCACATTGCCGATGTGATCGTCGCCACAGAGAAGAACCTGCCGCGGAAGCATTTGATTTCGCAGAACATCGCCAATGGTTCCGCGAAAATCGAGCAGCCGCATCCGGCAATCAGCATCTTCAACTTCCATTACGCCAGTCCGCCGACCGCTGTCGCGCTGAATTACGGACTTAACAAAGCGATTGGCGACAATGAGACCGGCTTCAAGGGAACCGCCGACGGGCACTACCGCATGGAAGCCTGGGAATTTCTTCTCAGCGGCGGGGCGTTGTACAACAACCTTGACTACTCGTTCACCGTCGGGCACGAGGACGGGACGTTCAAATATCCTGATACCCAGCCCGGCGGCGGCAACCGCGGCTTTCGCGAGCAAATGAAAGTCCTGGCCGATTTCCTGAACCGCTTCGACTTCATCCAGATGCGGCCTGACGCCAAAGTCATCACCGGCGGCCTGCCGCGCGGCGCGCGCGTCAGCGCCTTGGTCGAACCTGGCAAGCAATACGCGATTTACCTGCACGGCGGCGGCGCGGCGGAACCTAAGCTGAAATTGCCACCGGGCAAGTATGCGATCGAGTGCGTCGATCCCGAGAGCGGCAAGCAACTCCAATCGCTCCCGGCTCACGAACATTCCGGCGGCGAGCTCACGCTCCCTAAGGTGACGCTCGGCCCCGGCCTCGCCGTCGGGATTCGCAAACTGTAACGCCACGAATTCGTGTTGACTCCCCTCGGCCAAAGTCGGTCTGACTTCGCCTGAGCCGCGCTATCCCTGCCTCAGCACCCATTCCACGAGCCGCCAATCCAGCCATCGCCGATCGGGATCGCTGCCGGCTTTGGCGAAGAAGCCGAGATGGCCGCCGCTGTCGGCGATGTAGAGGTCCACGGCGGGGGAGCGGGCCGCGGTCTCAAACATTGCGACGGGAATCAGCGGATCATCCGCAGCGGTGACAATCAGCGTCGGGACGTCGATCTGCAGCAGCAGCGGCGCGGAACTGCACCGCGCATAATAGTCCCGCGCATCCTTAAACCCGCTGCGCGGCGCGGTGTAGCGATCGTCAAAATCGACGAGCCATTTTGGCGGCGGCACGAGCGGCCGGTCGTGGGCTAGCTCCGGCAGTTCGCGGTGGCGACGCTTCACGAGCGCCACTAGCGTGCGGATGAACGTGCGGTCGTAGAGCCAGTTCAGGCCGGTCTGCATGTGTTCGCAGCAGTGCTGCAAATCGATCGGCGGACCCACGGCGAGGACGCTATCCAAATGCCCCGGCGGATGGTCGCCGCACTCGCCGGCCAGCTTCAGCGCGATGTTGCCTCCCAGCGAATAGCCGATCAGACTGACCGGGGAATCGGGACACAGCTCCGCAATTGTTTCAAGCGCCGCGCGGGCGTCCTCGCTGCGACCGGCGTGGCCAGGATGTTTAGCCAAAGCAAAGCCGGCCCCGCAGCCGCGCTGATCGAGCCGAAACGCGCGGACACCAACGGCATTGAGCTTGAGCGCCAGCCGCAGCATGTACGGCGAGCCGTGACAACCGCCGAGGCCGTGCAACAAGAGCACTGCGCGATTTCCAGGCGACCAGTTCGCTGGGCAGTCGTCGTGCAGCACGAGCACGTCCCCATCGTCCAGCGCGACGCGATGCTGTTGCGAGCCATTTTCGCGCGCTCCGTGCGGCAGGTAGGCGCCGAGCACCGTTTGAGCGTGGCCGCCGCGAACAAGCGGGTGCGGGCGAAAGTTCGGGAAAGTTGCCATCATCTTGCATTTTTCAACGTGGGCATCTCTCTCCACGCGATGTCTACTCATCGCGCAATCGCGTACTCTTCAATTTTGCGATAGAGCGTCGCCCGGCCGATGCCGAGCAGTTTGGCCGCCTCGGGGACGCTGTTACTGCTGCGGCTTAGAGCTTCCTTAATCAGCTTGCGCTCCCAATGTTCGATCTGCAGCGTCTCGAGCTCGCCGCCTCCAACATCGCGGAGGCCAAGCTCCTCAGGCTGAATCTCGTCTCCCTCGGCCATCACCACGCAGCTATCGATGACGTTGCGCAATTGGCGAATGTTGCCGGGCCAGTTGTAGCCGAGGAGTTTTTGTTTCGCCGCCGGCGAGAGCGTGAGGTGAGGGCGACCGTGCTGGCGTTTGAACTGGTCGAAGAAGAAGTTGAGCAAGAGTTCGATATCGGGGCCGCGCTCGCGGAGCGGTGGAATATAGAGCTCAAACACGCTTAACCGGTAATACAAATCCTCGCGAAACTTGCCATTCTTGACGTTTTCGCGAAGGTCGCGGTTGGTGGCGGCGATGACGCGAACATCGACGCTGACTTCCTTGGTCGCCCCGACCGGCATGAACGGATGGCCTTCGAGAATGCGGAGCAGCTTCGCCTGACCTTCGAGCGTCATTTCGCCGACTTCGTCCAGGAAGAGCGTGCCGCTGTCTGCTTGTTGAAACCAACCGCTATGGTCGCTATCCGCGCCGGTAAACGCCCCTTTTTTGTGGCCAAAGAGTTGGCTTTCCATTAAATCCGCAGCAATGGCGGCGCAGTTGACGCAGAGCATGGGGCGATCGGCGCAGTTGCTCGACTTATGAATCGCCTTGGCGACGAGTTCCTTGCCGGTGCCGCTTTCGCCCCGCACGAGGACGCAACCGCTCGCTTTGGCGATGCGGACGATCTTTCCCTTCAAATCCAGCATCGGCTTGCTCTCGCCGACCAGGTCATCCGACCCGCCAAACTTCTCCTTGAGCCGGGCATGATCGATCCGCAGCGACATTTGCTGCCGCGCGCGCACGAGCGCCACGACCAGAATATTGGCCAGCGAAATCGAGAAATCAAAATCGCTCTGACGAAAGCGGCCCTGCTCCATATACAAGTGAATCGCGCCGAGCGTCACCTTTTGATGCAGCAGCGGGACGCAAATCGCGTCCGCGAAGTGGCTCAGGCTTTCAGACGCGGACTTCGAAGCGGAATTATCGACCCACACCGCGCGCCCCTGGCGGCAGACGACTTCGGTTAGCGACTCGCTCAGTTGCACCCCCTTGGTGTCTTCGGGAATCACCAGCTTGGGCTTGAGTTGCCCCTCGTCGTTAACCCAGAGAAAGCCCGCCATCGACGCATGCGAGCGGTCGAGCAGCAAATCGAGGGAAACCTGCACCACGACGTCGGGATCATCGCACCCCAGCAATTTCACGCTGAGCTGGTGGAGCACCAAGAAATCCTTGGCTTTTTCGGAATCCTTCAGCGCCGAGAGGATGATGTTGCTCGTGCCGCTGCCATCGACGGGAGCGTCGCGGATGATCGTCTGCGTCACGCCGCCGTCGTTGCGAATGGTGTCCGTGGGGCGATTGGTTGTTTGGCGAAACAGAAACTCCGCCGAACCGACTTTCAGCTTGCTGCCATCCATCAGACGGGCTTCGTCAATCTTCTGGCCGTTGACGAACGTCCCGTTACGACTGTTGGAGTCGCGGAGGAACCAGCCGTCTTTGTTCTGAAAGACAACCGCATGCACGCGCGAGCACATCGGATCGGTCAGTACGACATGGCAATCCAGGCCGCGACCGATCGGATATTCCGCGGATCCCTCCAGCAGAACGTTCGATCCGCTCTTGGGACCATTGGTGAGGGTCAAGTAGGTAAATTGAGTATCGGCTGACGGCATAATGGCTACCAAAGCGCGGGCGTCTCGATCGATTGAAAGTATAGCAAATTTGAGGGAGGGGCGACCAGCGAGCGCGGACGTTCTTACGGGTTTGCGACCGGCGCGGTAAGATGCAGCCTGGAGTGTGGAGTATGCAAGCGAATGTGAGATTCTGCGATCCTTGTGGTTTGCTCGTCGTCGGCCATGGCACGCGGAGCGAGCGCGGCCTGGCGGAGTTTCAGCAAATGGTGGAACTGCTCGCGCGCCGATTACCTGCGGTGGCCGTGCAAGGCTGTTTTCTGGAACTCGCGGCGCCGACGATCGCCGAGGGACTGTCGCTGCTGGCGGCGCGGGGGTGCCGGCGGGTGGTGGTGCAGCCACTGTTATTGTTCGCCGCCGGACATGCGCAAGACGACATTCCAGCCGCCGTGCGCGCCGCGGCGCGCGCCCAACCCCACAGCGAGATTTTGCAGGCGGCGCATTTGGGATGCCACGAACGCCTGGTCGCTTTGTCGGCGGAACGCTATCTGGAGTCGTTCGCGGGGGCCGAGGATCAGGCGTCGCCGCGTGATACGCTCTGGCTGACGGTCGGGCGCGGCGCTCGCGAGGCTTCCGCGCTGGCCGAATTAGCCCGCTTTGTCGAGCTCCGCCAGCGCGCGACGCCGGTGGGACACGTCCGCACCGCCTACCTCGCCATGGCGGAGCCTCGGTTGGAGCAAGTGTTGCCCCAGATCGCCGCGTTGCGTTTGCGGCGGGTGGTGGTACAGCCGCATTTGCTGTTTCATGGCGAATTAGTAACCTTGGTTTCCGAGCGCGTCGCGGCGTTCGCCAAACAGTGGCCTGGGCAGGATTGGCGGGTCTGTACGCACCTGGGGCCGTCCGAACACGTGATGGAAATTCTGGCGGATCGCTATTTTGAGGCGGTTTTTGGCGAACCAATCCCCCGGTAAGCTACGTAGAGAAGCCGTTGGCGAGCGGTCGATAACTGACGAGGGAACGCGAACACCCCCGCAGGCGTCGAACTAACCGCATTTCCCCGCCACCGTGGTATACATTCGACTTGGCCAATTGTGGGACTCGACGTACAATTTGCCTGTGCCGTCAAACTTTGCTTGATCGGCATTGGCTGCCCATCTACCATCTAAAGGGGACTCTGGGCAGTCCCCACCTTTGTATTTCTGTTCTCCGCTCGTTCGCGATGAAGGGATTGTGATGCGCGGCTCTATGACCGACTACTTGCGACGTCGCCCGCTAATTTGGGCATTTACACTTCTCGCAGGCACTGGCCTCGCGTGGCAGCAGTTGGGGGCAGTCCCCAAAGGCCCCCAAGCGAACGATCGCCAGGTGACCCGCGTGGTCTCCGCTTTGATGTTGCACCAACATCTCTCGAAGCACCTCATCGACGATGAAATTTCCGAGCGCGGGCTGAATCTCTATCTCAAGAGTCTCGACCCGATGAAGATCTACTTCATGCAGTCGGACATCGACGAGTTCACCAAGAGCAACAAGGATCTCGACGATCAACTCAAGAACGGGGACATCAGCTTCGCCTATGTCGTCTTCAATCGGTTGATCGAGCGGATCGAAGAGCGCGTGAAACTGGCCGATGAATTCATCGAGGCGGACCACGATTTTACGCTCGATGAAGAATTGATCACGGATCCCAAAGCGCTGAACTACGCGAAGACCGACGCGGAAGTCCGCGACCGCTGGCGCAAGCGCATCAAGTACGACCTGCTCGTCTTCAAGGCGGACAAAGAAGATCCGCAAGAAGCCAAAGAGCGGTTGCACCGCCGCTACCACAGTTTCGCCAAGCGGATGCAGCAGACCGACAGCGACGAAATTCTGGAAATGTATGTCACCGCGATGACGACTTCGTTCGATCCGCACTCGACCTACATGTCCCCCAGTTCGCTCGATAACTTCAGGATCATCATGAGCCTGGAACTCGAGGGGATTGGTGCGGCCCTGCAAATGACCGACGGCTATACCGAGGTCACCAAGATCATCCCCGGCGGCGCCTGCGAGAAGAACGGCCAGATCAAGGTCGAAGATCGGATTGTGAGCGTCGGCCAGGGCGAAGATGGTGAAATGGTGGACGTGGTCGACATGAAACTCAACGATGTCGTGAAGATGATTCGCGGCAAGGCGGGCACGGTCGTGCGTCTAGGCGTGATCAACAAGGGGGGGACGGAGACCAAGGAAGTCAAGATCACCCGCGCCAAGATCGAGCTCGCCGATAGTGAGGCTCGCGGCACGATCATCGAAGATGGCGAAAAGCCAGGCGGCGGCAAGTATAAGGTCGGTTATATCGACCTGCCCAGCTTCTACATGGATATGGAAGGCGCCCGCGAAGGGAAGGAAGACTACAAGAGCACCACCCGCGACTGCCGCAAGATTCTCGACGGTTTCCGCGAGCAGGGAGTCGACGCCGTGATTCTGGACCTTCGCCGTAACGGCGGCGGTAGCCTGAGCGAAGCGATCAGCCTGACCGGGCTGTTTATCGATCAGGGTCCGGTGGTACAGGTGAAAGACCCTGACGGGGTCGTGCAGCACCTTGACGACATGGAGCGCGGCGTTGCGTGGGACGGCCCACTCGTGATGATGACCAGCAAGTTCAGCGCGAGCGCCAGTGAGATTCTGGCCGGCGCGCTGCAAGACTATAACCGCGGCATCGTCGTAGGCGATGAAACGACCCACGGCAAAGGCACGGTCCAAAGCCTGCTCGACTTGGGTGGCCAATTGTTCAAGATTCCGAATCCGCCGAACCTCGGCGCGCTGAAGATCACCATGCAGCAGTTCTATCGCCCCAATGGCGATAGCACGCAGAAGCGGGGCGTCCTGGCCGATGTCGTACTCCCCTCGCTCACCGACCACATGGATGTGAGCGAATCCGATCTGGATTACGCCATCGCGTTCGATCAGGTTCCCGCGGCGCGTTTCAAGAGCGTGGACCTGGTGACAAAGGATGTGGTTGAGGAGTTGAAATTGAACTCCGCCGAGCGGAGGGCGAAGTCCGCTGACTTCCAGAAACTGCTCAAGAACATCGACCGCTACATCGATCAGAAGACCAAGAAGCGGATCACGCTGAACGAGGAGAAATACCTCGCGCAGCGTTCGGAACTGGATGCCGAAAAGGAAGAAGAGAAGCAGTTCGACGAGCAAACCAACGGCAACAAGGAAATCGTCAAACGCGATTACTACTTCAACGAAGTCCTCGCCATCACGCTCGACTACGCTCGTGCGCTGAAGGGGAGCAAGCTGGCGATTAAGTAGTTTGCTGGCGAAACGTCAATTCCAAGAAACCCCGGTCAGTGATGGCCGGGGTTTTTTTGTGATTCAATCCACCGAAATCACCTTCACGCCGGTGAGCGGGATACGCTGGCCGTCGTAGGCGAGGTGCATGTTGTCGGGGAGCGAGGCGTTGGTCTTGTGATAGTCGAGTTCGTGCGAGACGTGCGTGAAGTAGGTCTTCTTGGGCCGCACCCGCTCCGCCACGGCGATCGACTCGGCGAGCGAGAAGTGCGTGACGTGCGGCCGATCGCGGAGGGCGTCGAGAATGAGCACATCCAGCCCTTCCAGAAGCGGCCAGGATGCTTCCGGGATCCCGTTGACATCGGTGCAGTATGCGACGTCTCCAATGCGGAAGCCGAGGACTTGAAACCGCTCGCCGTGTTCGAGGCGGATCGGAATGATCGTCTCGCCCAAGATCTCCAGCGGCTGCAGCCCGATGCGATGAAACACGAGTTGCGGCACCGCGCCGCTGTGGGTCGGCGCCAAGTCGCTAAAGGCGTAGTCAAACGATTTGCGAATCCGCTCCTCGACGCGCTGTTCGCAATAGAGCGGCACCGGATGCTGCAGATAAAACGGAAACAGCCGCAAGTCGTCCAGCCCAAAGATGTGGTCGGCGTGTTCGTGTGTGTACAGCACCGCATGGACGATGCCGATCCGCTCGCGTAACAGTTGAAATCGCAAATCCGGCGACGTGTCGATCAGCAGATTCCCCTCCGGCAGGCCGAGCAGCACGGAGCAACGCGTCCGCTGATTGCGCGGATGGCCCCCCTGACAAACCGGGCACGGGCAGCCAATCGCCGGCACCCCGACGCTGGTTCCCGTCCCCAGCAGAATCATCTGCCTGCCAATATCGGTAGTGGTGTAAGCGACGGTCATGGTTACTTTATATCATGGCTTTGCTGGTAGACGGCGTTTAGTAAGGCGTCGACATCCTTGAATTTCTTCTTCGTGGCCAACACGCTTTCGAGCAGCTTGTGCGCGTCGGACTCGCTGTGCCCGAGTTGGCGCAGGATGTCGAACGTGTCTTGCACCACGTCGCGCTCGACTTCGGCCTCGTAGGCGGCGCTCTGCACGAACAGTGCGAACTTGGACATTTTACGCCGCAACTTGGCGACGATCCGCTCCGCCATTGCCCCGCCAATCCCCGGCAGCGTCGCCAGGCCTTGCGTGTCCTGCTCCTCGATCAGCTTGGCGATGTCTGGGACAGGCCGCCCCATCGCGCGGAGCGCTTTCTTGACGCCGACGCCGTCGACCGAACAGAACATCTCAAAGAATTCTTTTTCGATCGTCGACAAAAAGCCCACCAACCGCGGCACGAGACGCCCTTGCGTCGGATTGCCTTCAATATATTGCATCGTGTAGAGGCTAATCTTTTCGCCCACCAGCGACTGCATCTGCCGCCGCACGAGATCGGGAATCATGACTTCGTATTCGAAGGCGTCCCACGCGATGTAGGCGCGGTC
>CAUJKE010000262.1 GCA_963205385.1 Planctomycetota bacterium
GGCCGTTGTGCCCGCGATGCGGCGCGCGATTTCGCCCCACGTCGACCAGCCAGGAGGTGGAACGGAAGCGCCCCATGCCAGGCACGCCATCGTCAGCCCAAAACTCAGCACCGCAGCGCAGAATAATCCCAGCGGCACAATTTGCACGTCGATCACTCCGGTGGTCAGCGAGAGCAGGAACAGGCTCACAACGGCGACTTGCAGCAAGCGACACAGCCAGCGCGGCAGTTGCAACGGTCGCAGGAGGGATTGCAGCAGTTCCGGCAAGCGCTGCCGCCACAGCACTCGCCGCCAACGGGGCGATAACGTGCTCGCCACGGTTTCGCGCGGGCGAATCCGCAAGTTCGGCTCGCCGGTCATGTCACGCACGGTTCTTCGCAGCGCATAAAAGGCTGAACTCGTGGGACACAAGTCATCCGCATGCGCCGTCGCCCGCGCCCGAATGAGCGCCACCAGGTCTGCCACGGTGCGCAGTTGCTGGCCTTCGGCATCTCGAATCGCGATGCCGAAATGATCTTCGACATCCATCATCAGTTCGACCCCGTCCAATCCCATCGCAGCAACCTCCTGGTGTCTGGCCCCTTCCAGGCCTATTGCGCGACGAGCGGCGCGCGCGCTTCGACCGCGTTGATCTCATCGATCAGCCGTTGCACGCTGGCCTGCAACTGCTCGGTGAGCTGGGCGCTGCCAGGCTGTTGCTCTTTAGCGTTTGGAACTTCGATCGGCTCGCCGAACGAGACCACAATCCGCCGCCGCCCGCGCACGGTGGGCAAGTCGAGGCCGAGAATATCTTCCTCGAACTTATCGAGCGTCTCCGCGATCCGCTCGATCGTCGCTTCCGATCCCAGGTAGTTGCCGGGATAGCTGTAGAGCTGCATCACGAAGAAGACGCTCTCCAGGTCTTGCTGGAGCCCGCGCAAGGCGCCGTTGTGCTCCACGGGATGCTCGTCATCCTCAAGCTTGCGAATCACCGCTTGCCGAATCGCCTTGGCGCGCTCCGGCGTCGTCCCGCGTGAAGGCAAGCCGTGCCGCTGCTCCATGTCGCGGAGGATCGCGTCGATCAGCGAGTCCACGCGCTGCTTGAGCGGCCCGTACTGCGTGGCCGAAAAATAATCGAGCTCCTTGAGCGCCACCACCCCTTCGGCCAACCGATAAATCCGCTCGATCAGCGGCCGCTCCGGCGCCGGCCGCAAGAGCACCCGCTCCTCCAGGCGATTCATCAACGCGAGCAATTGATCGGTCGGATCATCGACATAAAAGAACTTGATGGCGCAGGGGATGGCGACAACCGTTCGCGCCGCGCGCTTCGCCGCGCTGAGCGCAATCGCCGCCGCCCCTTCACGAAACGGCGTCACGATGTCCGTGGTGTGGTAGATGTCCCCTTCGGGAAAAATTACCAAGGGATGCGGCTGGTTGGCGAGCACGTCGATCGCCTGCTTAAGCGCTTTGCGGTCGTTGCTCTCGCGGTCGATGCTGAAACAACCAAGGCGCTGCATCGCCCACACTTCAAACCGTGAACTCATGGCAAACACCTGCCACGCGGTCATGAAGTAGAGCGGTTGTTGCAACCGGTCGCAGGCAATGTAGAGCGCGGCCGAATCGTAATGCGCCGAATGGTTAGGCGTGAGCAACATGCCATGCCCGGCAGCGGCCGCGCGTTGCAGATGCTCGCCCCCGCGGACCTCGATGCTCTCAATTTGCTGCCGGCTGCGCAGTTGCCACGAGCGATAACGGCGCGAGGCCTTGACGCACCAAGGCGTGAGTTTGGGTTCCCACCAACGCGGCGGTGAAGCGTAAGGCTGGCGATTCATAGCGGGATGCTAGCGGCGAAAACGAAGCAGGGTGTTACCCATTGTAGCACTTAATGCTCGGACATCAGGCGCAGCACCGCTGCCAGCACGCGAAACAACACCAGCACCACCAGCAAGCCGCCGCCCCCCAGACCAAACGTTGCTCCGCTACTGATCTTCTTCTTGTAACGCTGGGTCACCGAGTTGTGGTGGACCTGCCGCGCCGATCCTGGCTGCTGCGAGAAATCCAGTTGCGGCGGTGGCAACGGAGGAGGCGTATAAACCGGAGGAATGTTTTGCGCGTACTGCGAGTAAGCCGGCGGAAGCGCCGCGGTGGGATGCCTTGGCTGCCGCACCGGCGGCGCCGCTCTGACCGGTTGGCGGACCGGCGGCGCCGCGACTGTTGCGGGGGCTTCGAAGTAGTTGCTGCAACTCGGGCAAGCGATGAACCTGCCCGCCCGCTCGCTCGACTGGACAACCTGCGTCCGACAGAAAGGGCATTCCCAACCTGACATCGGGGCTTCCTTGTCATTTGAAATTTAAACCCACTAAATTTCGCCCCTCAATTAGAGCAATCGCCAGGCGTGCGGAAAAGTCTTTTCTTCGCAAGAAATGGCGATTCCTCAGGATTTACCGCCTCTGGCGGGTGGGCGTGAGGGGCGATGCCGGCGGGAGGAACGGAACGAGTTCCGTTCTACGGCAAAGGGGCAATTATGCCTGTTCTTTCCCTGTTCTCTAGCGGCGACACCATCGCGGAAATAAACGATGCGTGTCTCTCTTCCTGCTAGATGCGGCATTGTACCGCGCCGCGAGGATCGGCGCATGGTTGCAGGATGGCTGGTAGAACGGAACTTGTTCCGTTTATCCAGACGGTGACGCCAACCCGCGATACGGGATGAACGGAACAAGTTCCGTGCTACGGCGACAACAAGACGGTCGTAGGTAGCATTGGACGGGTGGATCGCGGGGCGCTGCCAGATTTTGCGAAGTTTTTGGCCTAAAACACTTGCAGCGCCACGCTCGTGGGGTTATCAAGTAGCACCACGCTTCAGGAGTACCTGCCGATGAGCGAAAATCCGTATCAATCCCCCTCGATGCCGTCGCAGTCCGTTGGTGTCAAGTCGCCCGACGGCGTTCGTAAAGTCGCCGTGTATCAGCGGGCGATCATGTATTGCATTTTGGCCAACATTATCCTCTACGTGACCATGCTGGGAGCGCGGGGCAGTGGCGGGCCCGCCTCGATGCTCAATCTACTGCTCGCCGTGCTCTTTCTGGCCGTCGGCATCACGCAGTTGGTCTATATCGTGCTCTTGGCGGTCGAGGTCTACAACGTCGCCGTGGGCGTCTTGCTGGGGGTGTTGTGCTTCATACCCTGCGTAGGATTGCTAATTCTCTTGATGGTGAATCAGAAGGCGACCAAGACGCTCCAGCAAAACGGCATCAAAGTCGGCTTAATGGGCGCGAATATGTCGCAGTTTGGGCCGTAAGGACGCGCGTGCGGCGGGGTGGCGGCATCGCCGAGGGATGCCAACCCACCGCCGCGGTCGAACGGCACTTGTTCCGTTTATCCAGACGGTGACGCCAACCCGCGATACGGGATGAACGGAACAAGTTCCGTGCTACGGCGATACCGCCCTGGATTGCTCGCAAGAGTTACGGCTTACGCTGCGACGCGGATCGGTTCGAGTTCCTCGAACAGATTCACCGTGCGGAGCATGTTGCCGTCTTCATCATAGAATTGAATCAGGCCGATTTCGATCATCCACATCGCCCACAAGGTGTCGGTGCGATAGGTGCGGGCGACCAGTTTGCCGCCGTCGATCCGCATGGTTTCGTGGAGGTCCAGGGGGCCGACCAGTTCGCCAAATGCGGAGAAGATATCGGCCGCCAAAGCGCGGATTTCGGCTGAAGTCGGAATGACTCGCATGGGCAACATCCTGTTGCAAGGGGGTGGCTTCCTGCCAGGCCTGATCCGTCAGGCACTCGCGTCAATCTAACGAGAACCGCCTGATTCACCAAGGCCGGGTTTACGTGCGCCGTGGGTCTTTGTCTTTATCGGCAGACTGGCAGCATTGCTTGCTGCGGGAGGCGAAGATTTTTCAAGAAACCGACAGAATGTGACGCAAGTATATGCAGAGCCAAGACTTATGTTTCTCGGCCCGCGCGCCAGCAATTTTCGTGTCGCCTGCAAGACTTTGGCCCTGCGGACGTGTAAAATGCGTCTTTTCAGGCGCTGGGCGCTAAGCTGCTAGCGTCTCTCCCAATTACAAGTTGCATCCGTAATTTCCAACCGTAAGTCGTAGTACACCGTTTCCATCCCAGAAAGGACGGACCCATGGCTGATCAACCGGCGGCTGCCAAAAAGCCCCTCACCAAGAGCGAACTTTTGCAGTCCCTCTCCGAGAGCACCGGCCTGACGAAGCAGCAGGTGACCCAATTCATCGACGAACTTGCCAAGCTGATCGAGCAAAGCCTCAGCACCGACGGGGCCGGCACGTTCACACTCCCCGGGCTGATGAAGATCAACGCCCGCGTGAAACCTGCGTTGCCTGAACGCCAAGGGCGTCGTCCCGGCAGCAGCGAAATCATCACGCTGCCGGCGCGTCCCGAGAGCCGCACGGTCAAAGTGACCGCGCTCAAAGGCCTGAAGGACATGGTAAAGTAAGTCGGTATTCGCCGCATTTCGGCGCGGAACATCTTGAAGGCCCAGGGAAGCACTTGCGCCCCCTGGGCTTTTTAGTAACCGTTATTAGCGCGGCGCGCTAATAATGACGCAAATGGCCTACCTCGGTTTCACCCCTCACCCCTCGCCTACTGTTGTGAAAAGTAACGCGGCCCGGCCGTATTGGTGGATGTTGACGGGGGCGTTCTTCTTTTCCTGCATGGGAATTCTTGCGCATTTGTTGCGCAATGATATCCCCTGGCAAGTCATTGCCCTGGTGCGAACGTCGCTGGCGTTGATCTTCTCGGTGGCGATTGTCTGGACCGCCGGCGCCAAGCTCGCCATCCTACGGCCCCGCACGCTCTGGGTGCGAAGCATCGCCGGCAGTTGCAGCCTGCTCCTCACGTTCTACGCGCTCACGCACGCGACCTCCCTGGCCGAGGTGTTGGTGCTGTGCAATATGTTTCCCGTCTGGATCGCCTTGCTGAGCGGGCCGGTGCTCGGCTCCTGGCCGGCGGGGGATACGTGGGTCGCGATTGGCTGCGGGCTACTGGGGGTCGTGATTATTCAACAGCCGAAGCTGGCGGTCGGCGAATATGCGTTGTTAGCCGCGGCGCTCGGTTCGTTCACCACCTCCATCGCCATGCTGGGACTACACCGGCTGAAGCACCTGCATCCCTCGAGCATCGTGGCGCACTTTTCCGGCGTCAGCGTCTTGTTTTGTTTGGGCGCGCTCTGGTTCGCCCCGTATGAGTCCGTTGTCGCCGTCCATTCCAATACCACGAATCTCATCGCGCTGGCCAGCCTCGGCATCACGGCCACGCTCGGGCAACTCTTTCTCACCAAAGCGTTTGCCGCGGGGTCGCCGGCGCGCGTGTCCGTGGTGGGGCTTAGTCAGGTGGCGTTCACAGCGCTAGCCGACGTCGTGATCTGGCACCGGCAGTTTTATGCGACGACGATCGTCGGCATGGCGTTCATCGTGCTCCCCACGCTCTGGCTCTTGCTGCGCAGCTCCTCGCCGGATACACCGGAAGTCTTGCCGGATGAGCCCGCCGTCGTGCCGCCGGTCGAGTAGCCCTCGCTGGAACTGAAGTCGCCGGGCAACGGGAGACGCGCGGAACGTCTCGAAGCCGAAGCGCTCGCGAGCTCCGCGACGAGAGAAACTTTTGACAAACGCGCGCGTTCTCGCCCACAATGCGGTTCGCCCATCCTTCCATACTTGCACCTGGGGAGTGTTCCCACCATGCTCAAATTCCTTGCGAATTTCTGTGCCGCGCTTCTGCTCAGCGCCGCGTTAACCACCATCGCCTGCGCCGATGCCCCAGACCTGATCCTCCATCACGCCAAGGTCATCACGGTCGATAAGGACTTTTCGATCCACGCAGCGCTCGCCGTGAGTGATGGCCGCATTGTCGCGGTGGGAACCAACGAAGACATCCTCAAGCTTCAAGGCGTCCACACGCAGCTTGTCGATGCCGGTGGCCAGACGATCATCCCCGGCCTCATCGATTCCCACGTCCATCCCAGCGGCGCCGCGATGACCGATTTCGACCATCAAGTCCCGCAGATGGATTCTATCGCGGATGTGCTCGGGTACATCCGCGCGCGGGTGAAGGAGTTGGGCCCCGGCAAGTGGGTTAATGTCAGCCAGGTATTTATCACGCGGCTTAAAGAGCGGCGTTATCCCACGCGCGCGGAGCTCGACGCCGCCGCGCCGGAGAACCCGGTCGTCTTCTCCACCGGCCCGGACGCCTCTGTCAACACGCTCGCGCTCCAGCTCAGCGGCATCGACAAAGACTTCGTCGTCACCGGCAAAGGTTATTTGGAAAAGGATCCGCAGACCGGCGAGCCAACCGGCATCCTTCGCAGTTGCACGCGCTACATCAAGAGTGAATCGTCCTCCAAGCCTGCAAGTGAAGCGGACCGCCGCGCGCGGCTCGCAGAACTGCTGCACGCCTACAACGCCGTGGGCCTCACCGCTGTTTGCGATCGCAGCGCCGACCGCAGCGCCGTTGATCGTTATCGCGGCCTGTTGGAAGCCGACAAGCTGACAGTGCGGATGGCCGTTTCCTGGCATATCGGCACGGATGACGATGTTCAAGCGGTGCAAGAACGCATTCGTGAAGTCGCCCAGCATCCGCTGACCAAAGGGGACTCTCGCCTCCGCATCATCGGCATCAAAACGTTTCTCGATGGCGGCATGCTCACCGGCAGCGCGTACATGCGCCAGCCTTGGGGCGTGAGCGAGATCTATTCCATTCGCGATCCCGCGTATCGCGGCGTGCTGTTCATTCCGCGCGAGAAATTGCTGCCGATTGTGAAAACGACGATTGAGAATAACTTGCAGTTCACAGCGCATAGCGTAGGCGACGGCGCGGTGCATCAACTGCTCGATGTTTATGAAGAAATCGCCCGCACGCAGCCGATCAAGCCATCGCGCCCCTGCATCACGCATTCGAACTTCATGAGCAAGGCGGCCGTGGAGCAGGCCGCGCGGCTGGGCGTCGTCCTCGATATTCAACCGGCCTGGCTCTATCTCGATGGCCAAACGCTCCGCGCGCAGTTTGGCGAAGAGCGGTTGCGTTACTTCCAGCCGCTTCGCTCGATCTTCGCGGCCGGCGGCATAGCTGGCGGCGGTTCCGACCACATGCAGAAGATCGGCCCCCGCCGCAGCATCAACTTCTACGATCCGTTCCTTGCCATGGCGACCGCCGTTCGGCGCTTACCCAAAGGGGCGGACGAACCGCTGCACCCTGAAGAATCTCTCTCGCGCGAGCAGATGTTGCGCTTCTACACCATCAACAACGCGTGGGTCATTCGCCAGGAAAATGAACTCGGTTCGCTCGAAGTCGGCAAGCAAGCCGATTTCGTGCTCCTCGACACGGACCTCTTGACCTGCCCCGCGGAAGAAATCGAAAACACCACAGTCCTCGCGACGTATGTCGCCGGGAAGGAAGTGTATCATCACGAGTAAGCATCACGGCCTGTCGTGATACTCTCGCGCTAGCTCGTCGTGCTAGCAAGGCGCCTTTTCCCAATGGATTGCTATGCAACTGGAATTCCTCGAATCGCTCTTGCTCTTTGCCGCCATCGACTTCTACATGCTTGTCAACGACGGGCTTCGGCTGGTTGCGGCGCTGTTGGCGGGCGCGGTGATTGGGTGGGATCGCGAGCGGCACGATAAACCGGCCGGACTGCGGACCCACATGCTCGTCAGTCTCGGTTCGGCCATGCTGATGGTCATCGCCACGCGCTTTGCCACGCTCGCGCAAGCCGGCGACGCAACCGTGCGGGTCGATCCCACCCGCGTCATTGCCGGGATCGTCGGCGGCATCGGCTTCATCGGCGCAGGTGCGATCATGAAAGGCAAGGGACGCACCTCCGTCTCCGGCATCACCACCGCCGCGAGCGTCTGGGTGTCGTCCGCCGCCGGGATCGCCTGCGGCATGGGTTATCATGATATCGCGTTTGTAAGCGTGCTTCTCGCCGGCATCGTGCTGATTGTGATTGGCCGCGCGGAGCAGCATATGCCACCGCCGGAAACAGGCGATGGCGACGGATCGTAGCTGGCACACAGCATCCTGTTGGCTGGCGAGGGACGTTGGGATTTGGGCTCCAACGAAGCCAGAACGAATAACAGCTTAGGGGCGATCGATCGACAAGTTTCCGATTTTCATGCCGGCCAAAAGATCACGACCCCACGTTGGCTCACCATCTGGTTCACCATCCAGACGAACTGGATGGGGTCCGAGAAGACGGTCGGGGCAAGCCACATTTCAGCATCCAGATGTCACCCAAGTCGCGGCGTTAGTATTCACAAGACCAGAAAGTTATTTACCGGACACCGCTGACCATGAACCTCACGCGCCGCCACTTTCTCGCCTCCACTTTTGCCTTCGTCCTTGCCGAGCAACTCCGCGCGGCGACCCATCGTCGCGCGCCGCGCATTCTGCTCCGCTCTTCCTGGCAGGTCGTGAACATCGGCGACATCGCGCACACGCCGGGCGTTCTCGCGCTCATCGAACAATACATCCCCGCCGCGGAAGTCATCCTCTGGGCCTCCGGCGACCTCTCGCCCGAAGTCGCGGAAATGGAGTACCACCGGTTTCCGAAACTCAAGATCGTCAAAGGCGCGCTCCGGGACAATGGCGAAGCTTCGAATCAGGAGCTCGGCGACGCCGTCGCGTGGTCCGATTTTCTCTTGCATGGTTCGGGGCCGTCGCTGGTCGCGGCGAAGGATGTGGCGGCGTATGTTAAACACACGCAGAAGCCTTTCGGCGTGTATGGCATCACGCACGGCTCGTTCCTCGACAACAACCACGATAAGGAGGTTCTCGATCAGGCGAAGTTCGTCTTCTTCCGCGACTCCGTCTCGCTGCAAACGGCGCAAGACGCCGACATTCAGTGTCCCATCGTCGAGTTCGCCCCCGACGGCGCGTTCGCCTGCGACTTGCGCAACGACGCAAAGGCGGAAGCGTTTCTGAAAGCGCACGACCTGGAAGCCGGCAAATTCATGTGTTGCCTGTCGCGGTTGCGTTACACGCCGTACTGGCTGGTGAAGCCGGGACGCAAGAAAGACGAACAGCGTCACGCGCGCAACGAAGCGCTGAAAGAGCACGACCACCGCGCGCTCCGCGCAGCGATCGTCGCCGTCACGCGCGAGACCGATTTGAAAGTCCTGCTCTGTCCCGAGGACATGACGCAGATGGCGGTCGGCAAGGAAATGTTCCTCGACAAACTGCCGCGCGAGGTGAAGCGCAAAGTCGTCTGGCGCGAAAAGTTCTGGCTCACCGATGAAGCGCTCAGCACCTATGTCAAAAGCGCCGGGCTGTTCGGCAGTGAAATGCACTCGCCGATCATGGCCGTCGGCAACGGCGTTCCGGCGATTGTGTGCCGCTTTGAGGAGCAGACCAGCAAAGGCTTCATGTGGCGCGACATCGGCCTCGGCGACTGGCTCTTCGATCTCGACGTTCCGGCCGATCACGAGCGCATCGTTCCCGCCGTGCTCGCGATGGCCAAAGATCCTGTGGCGGCGCAGCAAAAGGTCGCCAAAGCTCGTGAATTTATCGAAAGACGCCAGCGCGAAACGATGGGCGTGCTCGCCAAGGCGCTTCCAGCCGTGTAACGAACTGCGAAGAAGGATCGTCTATTCGCTGGCATCCCGGCGCGCCTCAAGGCTATAATCGAGGCGGAATCTGCCAATCTCCCACCAACGCCAACACCTGCACTTTCCCCCTCGGGAGTCTCTCTCATGTCTCACACGGTTACCAAATCCACGGCCACGCGCCGCGAGTTCCTCGCCACGACCGCCACCGCCGCGGTCGCCGCCGCGACGCTCCCCACCATCATTCCGTCCACGGTCCTCGGGCAAAACGCGGTCCCGCCGAGCGAAAAAATCACGCTCGGCGTGATTGGCATTGGGCCGCGCTGCACTTACGATCTGTCCGGCATCTTGCCGCTGAAGGACGTTCAATGTGTCGCCATTGCCGAAGTGCAGGCTAGTCGTCGTGACGCCGGCAAGAAGCTGGTCGACAGCCATTATGGCAACGCCGATTGCCAGACCTATCGCGACTTTCGCGAACTGCTCGCCCGGCCGGACATCGACGCCGTCCTCATCGCCACCGGCGACCGTTGGCACTCCGCCGCGTCCATTCTCGCGGCGCAGGCTGGCAAGGATGTGTATAGCGAGAAGCCGTGCGGCATCACCATTGAAGCGTGCCAAAAACTAGCGGACACCATGCACAAGGAGCAGCGCGTCTTTCAAGCCGGCACGCAGCGCCGCAGCGTGGCGAACTTTCGCGAGGCCGTGAAGCTCGTTCACGACGGGAAGCTCGGCAAGTTGCACACGATGCACGCCTCGGTTTACATTCCCACGCTCGACAACACCTGGCTCGCAGCCCAGCCGCAGCCTGCCCGCGACGTCTGCGACTGGAACCTCTGGCTTGGCCCCGCCGCGTGGCGGCCGTTCAATCAGAAGTATGTCGATGGCGGCTGGCGCGGCCAGTGGGATTTTGATTCCGGCGCTCGCTTGCTCGATTGGGGCGCTCACACGATCGACCTCTGCCAGTGGGCGAATCAAGCCGACGACACGATGCCGATCGAATATGAACCCAGCGACAAGAACATCGTCTGCCGGTATGCCAACGGCGTGAAGCTGATTGTCGATTTCCTGCCGCAGCCGTTCGGCGATCGCTCGCCGCAATACATCACGCGCCTGGGGACGTGCCCCGTCCGCTTCATCGGCGACGCAGGCTCCGTCGAGACCGGCGACGAGGGGGAGATTGTCGTCAAGCCGGAATCGCTCGCCAAAGAACTGCCGGATACGAAGCGCGTCCGCGGCTTGGATGTTTCCACCCACGCCCGCAACTTCTTCGATTGCATCAAGACCCGCGGCGTCACGAATGCCAACGCCGACGTGATGCGGCGCTCCCACATCGCCTGTCACGCCGCCGCGCTCGCTTGGATCTTGAATCGCAAACTGACGCTCGACCCCGTCAAGGAAGAGTTCGTCAACGACGCCGACGCCAACCTGCTCCGCAGCCGCGGCGTGCGAGCGTGGGCGTAATCTCACCACCTCCTAGTCGAATATCCTCTCAATTTCACGAAGGCTTAATGACAACACGCCGCTTGAAACTACTCACGTTGATATTGTGTTGCGCCGCTCTATCCGCGACGTGCCTTGCCGCCGATAGCGCGCCGCCAACTTTAGAACAGCAGTTGCGCTCCGAACCAGCGGCGGAACTCGCGCAAGCGGCGCTGCGCGAAGGCGACGCGGTGCGCGGCGCGATGATATTTCACCACTCGGCCATAACTTGCATCGCCTGTCATAGCGTTGGCGATCGGCCCAATGCGATCGGGCCGGATTTAACTAAGCTGGATCGAAAGACCACGGACGCAGCGATCGTCGAATCGTTGCTGGAGCCCTCGAAGGTGATCGCGCCGGCTTATGCGATGATCGCGGTGGAAACGTCCGGCGGCCTGGTGATTCGCGGAGTTCCGGTGGAGGAAACCCCGGCGCAGCTTGTGCTGCGGGATGCCGCGCAACCGGAAAAACTGGTCGTGCTCAAACCGGCCGATATCGTGTCGCGCCACCAGGACAAAGAGTCAATCATGCCTGCGGGCCAGGTCAATCTGTTGTCTGCCCGCCGTGACTTTTTGGATCTCACCTGTTACCTGCTGGCGCTGCGCGATGGCGGCGCGGACCGCGCGCACGAGATCGAACGGGCGTTGGAATCGCTCGTGCGCGAATTTCCTGATAAGCCGTTGCCGCATCGGCCGGTCGTGCAGCGCGGCGAGATCGCGGTGGCCGGCGGCGAGAAATATCCCCGCGGCGTCGCGCTCGGCTTCGCAGAAGGGACGGTGTTGTTTGACGCCGATCAGTTGAAGCTGGTCGCCGCCTGGCGGGGAGGCTTTGTGAAGCCTTCGCCGCAGAATTATTTCGGCGTCTACTGGCAGAGCGCCGGACATACGCCACAATCGTTCAAGTCCGCCGCGCATCCGCTGACGTTCAAAATGCCCGGCGATGATCGCTGGCAGGCCTTTGAGCCGCCGCTGGAAAGCGATCCCAACGAAGGGACGCGGTTCGACGGTTACCAGATTGGACGCGACTGGGTCCGGCTGCATTATCGCGTGCGCGTTAACGAGCAGCGCATGGGCGTCACCGAGGATATTCGCGCCACCGCCCACGATCACTGGCAAGGCATCACGCGCGCGTTTCGATTCACCCACCTCCCCGCAGGCGCGCAGGTGGCCCTCCAAATGCCGGACGCAGCGCACGCCTGGCAAGCGGGAAACGATGGCGTGCGCATTGCCTCCACCGGTCAAGTCGCGCCGCAGGCGCCGTGGCTGGGGTTCCAACTGGGCGATCAGCCGTGGGCCGTTCATGCGCCAGCGAACGCCACCTGGAGTGCAGACCGTGACCAGCGGCAATGGCGACTGATTTCATCCCCTGCCGAGAACAACCAGACGGTTGAACTGCGTCTCGACACTTGGCAGTATTTGGGATCGAACACCACGATCGCGCCCGCGGAACTAAAAGAACTACTCACGGGTTCCGCGCCTGTCGCTGACCGTTTCGAGCTCGAGATCCAACCCCCTGCGCCGCTGCCGCCACTTCCGGAATTGACAGCGCTCGACGAATCGCGCGCCAAGGCCTCGCCACAACGACCCAGCGTCAAGCCGCAAGAGAACATCGACGAGTTCCCGCCAACGACCGGCCGCTTCCTCCGTTTCACCGTGACCGGCACGATCGATCAGGCGGAGCCTGGCATCGATGAGTTGGAAATCTACGGCGACGACCCAGACGTCAATCTCGCGCTGCAAGGCCAGCCGAGCGCTTCGTCGGTCATCGCCGGCTATGCCATTCATCAGATCAAACATCTCAATGACGGCAAACTCGGCAATCACCATAGCTGGATCAGCGCGGAACCCGGTGGAGGCTGGGCGCAGATCGAGTTCACGGATCCCGTCAAGATGCGAAAGATTGTCTGGGCGCGCGATCGCACGGGAGCTAGTCGCGATCGGCTGGCGGCCAAGTATCGCATCGAGGTTTCCAACGATGGCAAAGCGTGGGTCAAGGTCGGGGATGAAAGCGGCCGCATACCGCCAACCTCCGCAGGCACGATCCAGCGCAACGCTTCGCCAGGCTACGAAATGGAATCCATCCCGCTGCCATTTCCCGGTTGTCGGCCGAGTGACATCGTGTTTGCCGAAGACGGCACGATGTATCTCCTGGCCATGACCGAGGGACAAGTCTGGCGCACGCGCACGCCCCCGGTGGGACATCCGCAGCAAGTGAATTGGCAGCGCTACGCCTCGGGGCTGTATCATCCCATCGGCCTGGCGATGGTCGGCGCGCGGTTGTTCGTCTCGCAAAAGCCGGAGATCACGGAACTGATCGATCATGACGGCGATGGAACCGTTGATCACTATCGCACCTTAGCAACGGGCTGGGGCCTGTCCACCGGCTGGCATGAATACTGCTTCGGCCTGGCCGTGGATCGTCAGGAGAATCTGTGGTTCGCGTTAAACACAGGCTACTTTTGGACGAACCCCGGTTACGTCAATCCGGGACGGTGGCGCGGTTCGGTGATGCGCGTCAATCTGAAGTCGGGCCGCCTGGCGGAAGTCGCCAAGGGCTGCCGCGTTCCCAACGGCATCTGCGTCGATGGCGCCGGCGATTTGTTCTTCACCGACAATCAAGGGGACTGGATTCAAGCCTGTAAGCTAGCGCACGTCGTCGAGGGGAGATTCTACGGACATCCTGAATACAAGGCAGATGCGTTACCTGCCGACCAGGCTCCCAATGGCCCCAGCGCGATCTGGTTTCCCTATCATCGCATGCGGAGCATTTCGGGACCGATCGTTGACACCACGCTCGGCAAGTTTGGGCCGTTCGCCGGTCAAACGTTCGTCGGCGATGTAGGCTACGGTGCGAATGCCGGCATCATGCGCGTCGCGTTGGAGAAGGTCGATGGTGAGTACCAAGGCGCCTGCTTCCCCTTTGTCGACAATCAACCGCTGGGTTGCGAGCGCATGCGGTTTGGTCCAGATCATCAGCTTTATATTGCGTCGCTCACCAGCGGGCTGACGCGCCTGGCATATGTCGCCAAGACTGCGCCGCTGGCGATGAAAGCCGTTCACATTCGGCCGGGTGGAAACGGCTTTGTGGTACATTTGACGAAGCCTTTAGCCGCCGATCAAAAGATCAATCCGGCGCAATTCTCGGTCGCGCGCTATCATTACTTGTATACCGGCAACTATGGCTCGCCCCAGGCGGACGAGCAAGCCGTGGCTGTTGAAGCCGCCGAGTTGTCCCCGGACCGCACGCAGATCACGCTCACCTTTCCGGTGGAGACCTCTCCCATCGGCATGGTCTACGCGATTCGCGTCGGCGAACTATGCGACGAGCAGGGCGAAAAGCTCCAGCACAACGAAGCCTGGTACACAGTCCATCGAATTCCGAAGTAACCCTCGAGAATTTTGCCGGATGTCGTAGCCAGCGCCTAGCGACTCTGGCTGTATTCCGTTTGTAACGAGCGATCGATCAATAAGTTTCCGATTTTCACCCCCGCCACCACACCGCGACCCCACCCGCCTCGTGCGGGTGGCAAGCAAGTTGGTGAGCTAGAAGCAAGATGCCCCACCATCACGACCCCATCGGGCTCGCCCCGATGGTGAGCAAGTTGGTGAGCTAGTAGCAAGATGCACCAACATCCCGACCCCATCGGGCTCGCCCCGATGGTGAAGGAGTCCCGTACGCTACCGGCGCCACGCGGCGATCTTCAGCCCAGGAACTCATTCACCATCCACACGAGGCGGATGAGGTCTAAATACGAAGCGGCAACGCAGTTAGCTCACCATCTGGTTCACCATCCAGGCGAGCTGGATGGGGTCCAGAACGTCGTTCACACAAGTCACAGATCGGCAATCATCACGCAAATCGCAACGTTCGTATTCACAAGACCAGAAAGTTATTTACCAGACGCCCTTAACATGGGGTTACGAGAACAATCACGGTGTTAGTGTATGAATCAATTATCAATCGCCTGGAAGTCGATGTCGTCAGCAGCGCTCTCGTATGTTGGACGTTGGCTTTGCGCTAGCGCCGTAGCGCTTGCGTGTGCGCATCTGGGGGCCGCGGAGCCGACCATCTTTGCCACGCCGGTGAAGAGTTCTCAGCTCGACGGCCAGGTGTTCGCGCAATGGGCGGATGGACGGGAAACGGCGATCCCTGCGGACGCGGCGAAGAACGGGCCTGCGGATGTCTTGTGGACCGTGGACAAAAGGCCGGACTGGCGCGGCGTCGAGTTTGGGACGAGCAAGTCGCCAGGCGTTCGGCATTTGCGCATTGGCTTCACCGAACCGATCAGCATGGGCGCGGTGCTGGCGCGCGGCGGCGCCACGCTGAGCGTCTTGCGTCCCGACGCCCCCTTTCCCGGCGACTTGGCCAATGAAGCACATTGGCAAGCAGCGGAACGCTTGCCTTGGGACAGTGCGCAGGGGCGCGAGGACTACGGTCTCTGGACCTTGCCTCGCGTGATCAAGTCCAGGGCGATTCGCTTCACGCATGTCGCGGAGGCCGTCGATCAGGAACCAGCCGGCTGGCTCGGCGGCGCTTGGGTGCTCTCCCAGCGGTTCGCGAACCTCGCCCCGCAAGCAACCGTAGCGACCGCTTCTCGCCCGGAAGCTGCTCCACGGTTAGTCGATCAGGTGAACAACCGGCAGTGGCTCACATGGGACAACGGCGAGCAAGGGGCCGCGGTGGCAATCACTCCCGAGCACCCGGAGGTCATCACGCTCGCCTGGTCCCAAAAGGTAAAACTGCGCGGCGTCTGCCTGTTGTGGGCAGGCTGTAGCGCTGCGGAAGTGGAAGCATTTACGGGCTCGAACCACGCGCCGCTGCAATCGTCGGCGGCGAAGGATTGGAAGCGCGTCGGCGCGTCGGATTCCATCGACCCGTTTTATCCCATGGGGCTCGGTCCAAATTGGCTGGACTTTGGCGAGGAAGTAGAAACGCGCGCGATTCGGCTCCGTATGACTGGCTGCTCAAAAGCCACACATCCACATCTCGTCAACAAATCGGCCGACGGGCGGCGGGTCTGGCTGGGTGAAATGCTGGCCGTCGCGCCGGTGGGTGATCAGCCGTTAACAGTGCTGAAGTTGCCTGCGGCGAATGTCGAGTTGCCGCCGCCGATCCCTGTCAAGTTCAAGCTCGCCGAGCCTGGCCTCGTAACGCTCGTGATCGAAGACCAGCACGGCCAACGCGTGCGCAACCTGGTGAGCGAAACGCCCTTTCCCGCCGGGGAGAATGTCGCCTGGTGGGACGGCAGCGACGATCTCCTGCGCGATCCGCAGGCAGCCGCGCACGGGCTTTATCACCTGCCGACGCGATTCGTCTCGCCTGGCAAATATACCGTGCGCGGAATGACGCGCCAGCCGTTGGCGCTTAAGTATCAGCAGAGCGTCTACAGCGCCGGCCGCCCAGCCTGGGAAACCGCCGACAAGACTGGCTGCTGGATGACAAATCATACGCCGCCGACGAGCATCGCGTGCGTTGCGGGCGCTCGCACCAAAGATGGCCAGCCGCTGGTCTTCATGGGCGCCTTTGTCGCTGAAGGAGGGCATGGCCTGCAATGGACGCGCGAAGACGGCACCAAAGTTGGCGGGCAAGGTTGGGTCGGCGGCAATTGGACCGGCGCTCCCACGCTCGCGGTGGATCGTGGCGCCGAGGCGATCGCGGATCACCTCTGTTATGTCGCCTCGATTTGGGAAGGCGAACTGCGCATCACCGCCAAGACGCGGGAACTTCAAGACCAACCGGTTTTGAAAGTGCAACTCGGCGATGATCCATCCCCCTCGAAACTCCCCAAGACGGCAACCCCGCCAGTGAACCTCGCCGGCTTCGACGGTGGAGATCGCCAGTTTGTGCTCGCCGGTCTGGCCGCGCATGACGGCGTGCTCGCGTGTTCGCTCGTTCGCCAAGACGAAATCCGCTTCGTGAAGGTCGCGTCCGGCGAAGTTATCGGCCACTGCACGCTGCACAATCCACGCGGCCTGGCCTACGACAGTTCCGGTCGCCTGTTGGTTCTCAGCGGGCGAAAGCTCGTCCGACTTGACGATCGGTCCGCCGCTGCGAAAACGATCATCGCCGACGGGCTCGAGGATCCTCGCCACTTGGTCATCGACCCCGCCGGCAAATATTGCATTACCGATCATGGCGATTCGCACCAGATCAAAATCTTCACACCTGCCGGCCAGTTGTTGCGCGCCATTGGCAAACCAGGCGCGCCGCGCGTGGGAGCTTACGATCCCTTGCACATGAATCATCCCCACGGCTTGGGCATCGATAGCCAAGGCCGATTGTGGGTCGCGGAGAACGATTTTCACCCCAAGCGCGTGTCCTTATGGTCGCCTCAGGGTGAACTGCTGAAAGCCTTTTATGGTCCCGGCGAATACGGCGGCGGCGGCGTGCTTGATCCGCGCGATCGCACGCGATTCTTCTACAAAGGGCTGGAGTTTCGGCTCGATCCAGAGCAGGGAACCGACGAGTTGGTGCGCGTCTTCTATCGGCCGACACCGCTCATGGCCGCGCACTACGGCCCCTATTCGCCTGACACGCCGCTCTATCCCCCTGCGCGAAACGGCCAGCGTTACTTCACCAGTTGCTACACGCATAATCCCACCAACGGCGACGGCGTCAGCTTCGTATGGCGCGATACAAAGTCCGAGGCCCGCCTGGTGGCGGCGTTCGGTAATGCGCAAGATTGGGAAGTTTTGAAAAATGACGACTTCCACGCCTGCTGGCCGGAAGGGGTTGATCCCACAGGCGATCGGCATCGCAACGCGGCGACTTTCGCTTGGGCTGATGATAACGGCGACGGACTCCCGCAGCCTGCTGAAGTCCAGATGTTGAAGGCCGCTTGCGCAGGCGTCACCACGCAACCCGATCTGTCGATGGTCGTGGCGCGCTTCGATGAACAGGCGGTCCAGTTCGTGCCCGTCAAGTTCAATCAACAGGGAGCACCCCTCTACGACCTAACCACGCCGCGCGTGCTTGTCTCGGGCGCTCAGGGCCCCAAATCCTCAGGCGGCGATCAAGCGCTTACCGAGCCCACTGGCTGGACAATCCACACCGTGGCGCCGCAACCGTTCTCGCCTTACGGGCTTGGCGGCTCATTCCATGGCGAGGCGCGCTGGACCTATCCCAACGTGTGGCCTGGTCTGCATGCCAGCCATGAATCAGCGGTCCCCGATCGGCCCGGCATGGTGATCGGAACCACGCGCTTGCTCGGTGGTTGGATTCAACCGCGCGGCGAGGCCGGTCCGATGTTCGCCATTAACGGCAACATGGGGAACATGTATCTGTTCACCGCGGATGGGCTGTTCGTCGCCACTTTGTTTCACGACATTCGTGTGCGCCCCAACTGGCGCATGCCCACGAGCTACCGCGGCATGGACGTCAGCGATGTCTCCCTCCACGATGAGAACTTCTGGCCCAGCATTACCCAGACGACCAGCGGCGAGGTGTTTCTGGTCGATGGCGCCCGCGTTAGCCTGGTGCAGGTGACGGGGCTCGACTCGATCCGGCGTTTACCCGAACAGTCGCTTACAATCACCGCCGCCGACCTGACCGCCGCGCGCCAGTGGTTCGCGCAAGCCGAGGCGCAGCGTCAGGCCG
>CAUJKE010000263.1 GCA_963205385.1 Planctomycetota bacterium
CCCAGCGACTTATGTTCCCCGTTGGCGGTGACGATCTTGTCGATCACCAGCGGACTGCAACTCCGCTGATTCAGTCCCAACTCCACACGCTGAGGGAAAAAAATCCCGGCGACAAGCCGGGCAATGAGCCACCGATTCGATGATGTCGTCAAACGTCATCCCGTCGACCCCCGGTGCGCCATCGTTGGCGCGGCAGAGCCAGTAGGCAAACGCCAGAATGTCCGCTCGGTACACCTTGTCGTACAGCAGGCTGGGTTTGTCGCTCTGCCCGCGTGCGGGACTTCCTCCAGCCAACAGTGGCCTTCCCCGTTATTCAGGCGGTTGGCTCCCACATTACCCGTTTCGAGGCCTGCTCAGCGTTCACTCGCGTTACGGCCTGCATGCGCGCTAACTCCCCAAGGGAGCCTTTTCTTGAAGTGCTTCAGTCCAATTCGTTGCCTCCTTGAACCGCCCCAAGTGCTTCCGGCTGGAGCGACCCGCTGCCGGGCGGGATTCGCACCCGCTAAAATCAACAAACCTTCACGGCACACGGAATAATCTGGGTTAAAAGATTGGATCGTGATCGCCTCCTTACCCCTCAACTGGCGAGGGCAAGGCGTTCCACCAAGCGCTCAAACGAATCCTCGTCGTCGGAACCCACTTCACCCAAGACCCACTTGCCGGGCCAAAAGTGGGCGAAATCATAAGCGCGGGGCGGGCCTTCTGGCAGTTCAGCCTCCCCTTCGCCGACGCCGCCGGCGTTAAGAAAGTTGACGACCAACACGGCATCAAGAGGGTTGAGGAAGTCGTCGCCGGAGACATCGAGAAAGAGAGGCGGAGCCGTGCCGCTGGGAAGGTCGGTTAGCCCGTGAGGACCGAGTGCATTTATCTCAACGATGATTAAGAGAGCGTCCAGCGGAGTGACGAGGCCATCGGCGTTGACGTCATACACGAGCGGCGCCCATTGGTGCGCGTGATCCCAAGACGCGGGACGAGGCAGGACGGTTAGTGTGTACGTTCCGGAAATCGTCAGGCCAGGCGAAGCGGTATTGGTGGCGGTGACGTGGAGTGAGATTGTGGGCTCGGTGACGTGATTGAGCTGCACCGTTGGTGGCAGATAGAGATGGCCGTCGACGGCGATGAAGCGCGGGTCGTTGAAGGTGAGGGTGTACGCATCGGGGTCCGTAAGAGTCAATTCTGAAATCCAGGCGCCCGGCGTATCCGCGAAGACGGTAGTGCGAGCGAGAATTTCCTGAGGGCTACCGCCGGGGGACGGGACCGTTCCGAGTCCGTAGGTGGCGTCGTACTCCAAACGAATTGCGGCGGCATCGAGCGGGATCGGCAAAGCGACCACAATCGTCTCGCCTCCGTTGTTCAACGAGCCTGTGTAGACGCCGGCAACGTTAATCCCACTCCCGTAGCGCGCCGTAAAGGCGCCAAAGTCCTTGACCACGACGGTGTACTCGCCGGGTTGAAGTGTCAGTGCAGGGAACGTGAATTCGACCCCATCCGTAATGCGCACGCCATTGAGATCGAGTGGGACGCCGCCATCATTGCGTAGTTCGATGAACTCGTGCGATTGGGAACCACTAGCCGGATTGTAGTCGAGTTCCGTGATTCGCAGGCCGTCGAGAATCGCCATTTCGTTGGCATAAACGCCGTTGGAAACATTCGCGACCTGTTCCAGCGACAAACCAAACACGACATCAGTGCTTCCCGCGCTCGATTGATGCACCTCCACAGCGATTACGTTGTCGCCTGCGTTTAAGAGCGAAAGCGGAATGTAAAGCGGCCCTTCGAAAGCCGCTTCAACACTGCGATTGGCGAACGTGCCAAAGTTGATCGAGCCGTTGGACATGCCAACGCGGGCAAATTCCTGTCCGTTGATGTAGACGACAGCGCCGTCATCAAGCAGCGTCGTTAGTTTCAGATAGGAGCTAACACCAGCGGCAGCCGGCGTGTAGTGGAAATGGCGGCGAAAGTAGTAGGTCGGCGGTCCGATGGTTAGCGTGGTGCCGATGTTCGCTGGTAGCGCACCACTCTCCTGCGCGAAAATGCCGGTCCCTTGCGGCCAAGCCGTATCAACATACGAAGTCGCGCGCCAGGCGGTTTCCAAGTTAATGTTCGACTGGTTATAGCGCCAACTGTCATTCCATCCGATGAGCAAATTCACCACAGGTGTCTCCGTTACGGCGTTCGCAACGCCGCGCGTGGGAAGGCGGAAGAAAGCCAGCGTGTTGCTACCATCCGGGAAACGACCTTGGGAGTAGTCCGTTGTCTGACCGTAGAATAACCAGCGGTCAATCTCGCGTAGTCGCGCATCGAACAAGGCGACGATCTCTTGACGTGCGTCGAGTTTAAAGGCTACATGGTTTGGTTTGGAGATATCGTCATCGGCTACGAACGCGGAGTACCCGCCCGGGCTGATGAAGCTTAGCGGAGCTATTTGATGCAGATCGGGGCGAGCGCCAGGATCATCCGACAGATACAGCCCGCCGAGCGCCACGGGGAATATGTCGGCGTTGTAAAGCTCCACATAGTCGTTGTCGAATCGCACACGGCCGTCGGCAAAGATTTCGTTGATCTTCAATCGTGCGGGATCGCCAAGCTGTGCGGCGACATTCACGGTTCCAAAAGACGGGACAGTCAGCGCCCACGCTTCGTCGTGCCCCACGCGTCCAATCGACCAGTCAGCCGCCTGCGAGCCAAACTGGATGGAGTCGAGGAGCGCGCCGCCGTTAGCAACACGGTCGAACAGCCAAACGCCTTCCCCTTCGCCGTTGAGACTAAAACCCAAATGAATGCCCGGTGCGGGATTCGAGTCATCGGCGTTCAGCACTAGATACTCGCCAGCGGGGAGAGTTGTCCCAGCGGGAAAGACGTATTTCATTGGCGAAGCAGGGTTGTCTGTGATACTCAGGCCGGCGAGGTTGATGGTCGTCGCCCCGGCGTTGTAGAGTTCTACAAGATCGGGAAACGCGCCGCCTTGGGAAACAGCCGTGTTGTTGCTAGCGAGGACTTCGTTGATCAAGAGTCGAGGAAGCGTCGCTTGGACCGTCCACGTTTGCGAAGCCACGGCTTCCGCATCCGCTTGCCACACGCCAGCGGAATTGCAACCGACGACTTCCACGGCGTACGGCCCATCCGCCAGCCCCGTAAGCATGACTGGAATGGATACCGGCGTATCGGCGCTCCACGCGCCGCCGTTGACGCGATAGCGATACTCGATAATGCCCGGCCCGCCGATGCTGAGTGTTGCCGATGTTTCGCGTGTGAGCGCGGTTGGTTCCCCAAAGATCCACGGGCCAGCGGGAACGTTTGCACCGATGTCGCGGTCCCACACCCCCGCGCCCAAAGCAGGCGAGCCTGGTTCGAGCGTGAAACGGCCGAGACCTGCGAAGACCAATCGCGGGTCGATGTCCAGGTTGCCGGTGCCTAAAGAATGAAACTCCGCTGGCACGATGGAATTCTTGATCGTGACAACCGGGTCAGGCTCGCCGTTTTGTGAAACCAGATAGTCAAAGAGCCGATTTACATTCCAGAAAATGTTGCCGTCAAAATCCGCTCCGGCGCCGGGAACGACGCCGGAGCGTTCCGGTTCATCGAAATGGACCGAAGCTATTGTCGAGCCGACGAATGTATTCTGCTGAACAATCGCCGATGACTGCTCTTTGAGCAAAATGTCGTGGTCGTTGTTGAAAAAGTAGTTGCGGACTACGACAAGATGAGACACATCCGACCCGTTCTTGCCGGTCGCGATCGCGTTGGCGCTGCTGTCACGCGGCGCGTCTTGAATGAAATTCATGAAGACGTTGCCTTCGATGTGGGCGTCGGTCCCATCGAGATCGAGTCCGTCGTCGCTTCCTCCCAGGAAGATATTGTTGTAGATCTGGAGGATCGGACCAGGGCGTTGTCCTCCCGTGAAATCGATCACGTCGCTATAACCAGTGGTGGTGCCAAAGATGTTGCCGTCAAGCACCAGGAACGAATCGTTGGTCAGTCCAGAGCCGTGAAGCGTCTCGTTGTTGATGATGCTGGGGAGCACCGACTGTTGCAAAATCACCTTGGGATTGCTCATTTCGATGACGGTTATCGTCGTCCCGCCCCACCAGGCGTGGTCGATCGTGAGTCGCGAGTTGCTGACTTGAATCGAATCCCCTTGGTTGTCGCCGAAGTCGTGATCGACGTAAGCCAGGCGATTATCTTCATCGGTGTTGGCGAAGCGTAGACCGTCCCACTTGCCGATCGCGCCGGGCGTGCGTGTGAGGCGGATACGTTCAAGCGACGTCCCTTCGGCAAGCAAGCGGCCGTTCACCGTGAGGCCGGCGCCGGCGTCAAAGAACAACGTCGTTCCCGGCTCAATCGTGAGCGTGATCCCGGCGGGAATGATGATGTCGCCGGTAATGTGCCACGGACCGCTAGCGGCATCGAGCATGAGACTCGCTGTCAAAGTTCCGGAGAGATTGCTCATATCGCCGTCGTCGTACCACACGTCCCTCCAGCTCTCTTCCAGCAATTCACCGCTTCCGCCGGGTCCGGAGAACGTTTGCACGAACAGTCGATTGATGCCTGGGTTGAGCGGAACGCCGGTGAGTGCATCGCCGTCCGAAGGGGTGTTGCCAATGAGTTCCAGGTCGAAGCCGATATCGCTGCTCGCGTTGTTCTCTTGATGAATCTCGACCGCAAAGACGTTCAGGCCGGCGTTGAGCTGCGCGGCCGAAACAGTGAACTCGAAGAACTGGTTTTCCGCCGAGCCACTGACGGTCGATTGGGCAGGCGTCGTGTAAGCGATCGAGCCATCACCGAGCGTGCCGGGCAAGTTGTCGCGAGCGACTTCCACGCCATTTAAAAACACGGAAACGCCATCATCGCGCAATACACGCAACGTGAGATCGACAAACTGCGTCGGATCGGCAACGGTGAACGCATGGCGAAAGTAGGTCGTGATGTTCTTCTGCACGGAGCCGCCAGGAACCGTATCGACAAAGCCGACGTTGGTTACCTCGCCATCGCCTCCATAGCCAAGCTTGGCCGGCCCTTGCAGCCAACCGGCATCCACAAAACTTGCCTCGCGCCAGGATGTACCTTGGCTGGTGCCATCGGCCAGATACTTCCAAGTTGATCCTGTCGCAACCAGCGTCTGCGGGCCATTTCCACCGCCGCCATTGGTGGTGCCGATAGACCACGTTCCCGTCTTGGGCACGAAACTCGCCAATTCGCCGCCCACCACAACTGAACCGGTGACGACGGGATCGGCAGTGCCTTGCAGCGCGGCCACATCGCTTGTCGTTCTAGGAAACCCACTCACAACCGGCAGTCCGCTGTTGACCGTGAACCCTTCTGGGATCTGAGCCAGCACGGCGGCGCTACGATCAACCACAAACTGCTTCATCTGATCGCGAAGCGAAACAGGCAAGTACGCCCCCGCAACTTGATCGATCAAAGGATCAATCTGAGTCGGCGAAAGCGTCGTGGCGATCAATTCCTGGAGAATCGCGTAGTATCGTCCCGTAAACGCGGGGTTGTTGAGCAAGCGGCCAATCGGTAACTGCGAAGCGGCGAGAAAGATCGACTCGTTGATGTCCGGCGGGGAATCACCAAGTCCGAAAACCGTGTCGAGATCGTGCGGCAACAAGATGAACCGCGGATCGCTGACGCCGCGATAGAGCGAATAGTCATCCCCCTCGCCGTTGCTGAGGTTTGTCTCCTGATTGCCGAGCAGCGTGTGCACCGCAAACCAGCGGAGCCACTGATCGACATTCACAACCTGCTCGACCTGCTGCACAAACGTCTCCGCGGGAGCGTTCGTGAGCACATCCGTCAGGTGAATCAAGTCACTCCAGTCATTGTCGACAACATTCGTCTGCTTGGAATAGCCTCCATCGATGTAGGCTTGCGGGTTAGCGCCGAGATACGTCAAGTCCGCGTCGTGTCCCTCATCCTTTATTTTATACAGATTGCCGGAGGCATCGTCGGGGAAATGCGCGGCGGCCCACTCGCTGTTGTAGACTTCACTCTCGACGTAACTCCCATACATTCGCGTCCCTGGCTCCGCCAGGTTCTGGCCGTTCACGCGAACTTGAACTAGCGCGGCATCTGAGGTGGGAAGCCCCGCCATGGCAAACACCGCGTTGCCGGTCGCCTGCAAGAACGTGTATTTGGAATTGATGTCGAGTGCCGTAGCGTCGTTCCACTTGCGATCGCTGACGAAATTGATGCGGTAGTTGTTGGGCGGGTTGTCCCGCGTGCCGTTGCCTCGATTGCGCACGCCGACGTTGTAGCGAATCCTGATGTCCGTGCCGTCCTGCGAAATGAACGTGGCATTCATTTGCGCGTCGCTATCGGCCTGGGACGACGCCGAGCCGATCTGCGCCAGTTCCGCCCGTTCCGCTTCTGTCATGATCACACGGTAGATGGGCTGGCTGCCGGGGATCCACGGCAAATTCGGATCGTAGCTATCATCAACCTGGAACAAAGCATTCGTTACTTGCCCCAACGCAGGCGAGGCTTGCGCAGGCCACGTGCGAGTATTAGACGCCCCGTCGCTGGCGCTCACATAGAACTCGACCACCGCGTAATTGGGTGCTGGCGGAAGCTTCGCGCCAAAAACTCCGTCGTTCGCCGCGCCGTCACCGTGTTGTCCATCATCGAACATTGTTGCGGTGGCGAACGTGGGCTGTCCATCGATCCGCCAATGGAGGGTTGGTTCGATGTTGATCGTCAGCTCGTCGACGAGCGTCGCCGTGACCGTGACTTCATCGGTCGATCCTGGAATGGCAGGCGAGTGTTTCACGTCCAGCACCAACGGCGCGATATTCGTTGCTTGCACACTATTCGCGGCGCCCGGCGTCCCCTGGGTCGTAATGCTGGCGGACCAGTTCTGGCCGGACGCATGGGGCATTGAGGCACTGACGAGTTCCAGCGACCGCCCTTTGCCATCCGCGAGAGAAGTCCAAACCCACCCTTGGTGACCGCGATCAAGCATGCCGCGCTCGCGAACACCCCAATCCCCTTCGTCCGCGTACTCGACCTTGTCAACGACCGTATTCGCAGCGTCACGAAGTGTGATGGTTTCACCGCTGTTGCTTAACTGACCACTCCACCCCCCTACGACGTTGGTCACACCGGGATACTTCGCCTGAAACGTCGACACATCGGCAGCGACGACGAGATACGCAGCTGCTCCTAAAGACACATTGTCGAATGTGTAGTCGACTCCAGCAGTGAGCTTCCAACCTTGCAGATTTGTCGCTACCGTACCGCCGTTGTAGATCTCGATGTACTCTTCGAGATCGTTCTCACTCGACGCACGATACATGATCTCCGTAATGGTGATCGGTTCCCCCGCCAGAACCACTCGCGGCTCCAGTGATTCAATCCTTACGCGTCCAGCAAGCGAATGACGCCGTCGCCAAGCTCCGCGATTGACTGAGGAGACACGCGGCAAGTTGCCAAGCAGGCAAGCGCGCGCAAACGATTTGATCTTGCGAAGCATGGTAGCGCCGCATCTGTTCCAGAGAAGGTCGCCCCGCCAATTCTCGATGATAGCGGAACGTCAGACGAAAACCATCTCCCAAAGCTACCGTGTGCCTGCATTCTATCCGGCGAGACTCAGTCTCATCGCTTGCCAGTTCGTTAGCGCGACTTGGCTCAAAGGTGGCAATAGCATCAGAGCGACCCTTTTGAGGGGCAACACATGGCCTAGGGCAGCACCAAAGGCGTTGGCCATGCCGGCAACATGCGCAGGTGCTCGATAAAGTAACAAACCAACGGTATTGAAGCATATTGCAAGGAGCGTTTGAACTCGGCGCGAATTCCAGTTGGGAGCACAAGGATCTCTTCCGGCTCACGCAGCAAGAACGGGTTCGGGAAAAGACAGGGGACTCGACGTCGATAGGTATCGAAGGCCGGTCCGTACAGACTTGCCAGTTTCTGTTCCTCAATGGGTACTGTAATCAGGATATAACCTAATGCGACAATGCAAACTGCGAGAAACAGCGATAAGCTTTGCAGGAAAAAGCCGACTGACAACGTCATCAACAGCGTGCCCAGATAAAGCGGGTTTCGACACATCGAGTACGGACCAACGGTCACCAGCTCTAGATCCTTTCGCCCGCCAATAAATAGCGTTGCCCACCAGCGGATCATAGCGCCCGTGAAGAACAGCATCCAGGCCAATGCTTCGACCCCAAACTCAGAAAGCCCCTCAAAGCGAAGGTAGGGGCGAGTAAAGATGGCCGCGATACTGACCGGCGCCAGAATGAGCAGGGAAATCCAAGCTCGCGCGCGGGCCAAGAATTTGCGAACGGTAGAATGAGACATCAAGAGTCGCCTGCGTGTTTTGCCCAAGACATACAGCTACAGAGTCTTGTGTCACTGCGAAGAGGTGTAAAGTCGAAACACCACATCCTTACGGAAACGTAATGCAGCATGCATAGTCAGGGGCCGCCCCCCGTGCAACCAATAAATCGCGGCTCAGAGCTGATCAATCTCGTTGATTCGTAACCGCTCACGGCGTGGGGAGCAGGGGCGGGGCGGGTTTTACGGCGAGGTGGGATTCCATGACGGCGGTGAGGTAGGCGCACTGCGCAAACTGATGGACATTCGTCCCTTACGATAGCAATCCGCGCCTAAACGACGACGTTGTGGCCGCAGTCGCAGCTGAGATCCCGGATTTCGGTTTCCCCCAGCCGATTGTGTTTCGATCGCGACGGCGTCATCATCTGAGGGCACACACGCTTCAATGCGGCGCAGCAGCTGGGCCTCGAAACGGTGCCCGTCCACGTCGCTCGCCTAACGGAGTGATACTCTCCAGCGGCACAAGATGTTCTCAACGTAAATAAAATCTCGTCACGGGCATGGACAGATTGTCCCCCGTGGTTCTGGATTGTGCCTGTGGCAGATCCGTCACGCCAGAACTGCCGCTTAAACGCATGCCGGAACAGAACGTCCCTTTCCACGGGGCGAGACGTCTGCGCTCGTTATAGAGGACGCCAGGGGGCTTGTCACCTGGATTATTGATCAAAGTCGGGGATCGATGGGCTTGCTTTCCAGCGACATGACACCGAAGGCGCACTCACGCACACGGCGCAGGGGTTCGCGATGAACGAAACGCTCCTGGCCTTCGATACCAAGGGCGAATTCCCGCAGGGCCAGCAAGCGTTTTTCAGCCAGACGGGCAAGATCGCAAGCGGTGGAAGTTTTCGGGCGAGTCATATTCCGGGCCGTGGATGATGCGGTCGTGAGCGGGCGTTCTTCACATGGGTGATTGCAGAGTCCCGTATTACCAGCCGCAACAACTAACGCGCCACCCTGACAAGCTCATCCAGGCTGTCTTCAAAGCGCGATTCCAAATACCGATCTGGCCGATCCGATTCTTGCCCAAATTGCTCGGTTAGGAACTGTCCGCAAGTAATTTACCGGATTGGTATTTACTTGATTTTAGGTTTTCGGCCACACTGCGGCCATGCCGGATGCAGCAGTTGTGGAAGGAATCCGTGAGAAGTATTACGTCCTGGTCGATGACCTGGACGAGCG